>CAXTVD010000036.1:10623-17650 GCA_964247575.1 uncultured Lichenihabitans sp. | reverse complement strand
CTTGGCCCCGAACGCTTCCAAGCCGGCGACGGTCTTGCCGATCCCACCGCCCTCGACAACCCGTTCTACCAGCTCGCGCCCGACTGGGGGCACTATCCGCTCGTCGTCTTCGCCACCCTGGCGACCGTGATCGCGAGCCAGGCGATCATATCGGGCGCCTTCTCGCTCACCCAGCAATCCATCCAGCTCGGCTTCCTGCCGCGCATGAAGGTGAAGTACACGGCCAGCGCGGAGATCGGCCAGATCTACCTTCCCGTCGTCAACTGGGCGCTGGCCACGGCCACGCTGGGCGCCGTCGTCGCCTTCGGGTCGTCCGACGCCCTGGCGGGCGCCTACGGCATCGCGGTCGCCGCCCTGATGATCATCACCACCGTGCTGGCCGCCCTGGTCGCCCTGCAATGGGGCTACTCGCCGCCCGCGGTCCTGGCGGTGAACGGCTTCTTCTTCGTGATCGACGCCGTCTTCTTCGCCGCCAATTCGGTCAAGCTTCTGGAAGGCGGCTGGTTTCCGCTCCTGATCGCCCTGGCCGTCGCGTTCCTGATGCTGACCTGGAGGAGCGGCCAGGCCTCGCTGGAGTTGCTGCGGACCGCCATGCGCGAGCCCGAGGGGCGGCTGCTGGCCCTGGACGATCCCGCCATGATCCGGTTGCCGGGCACCGCCGCCTTTCTGACGGCCGCGACGTCCGGCATGCCGCTGCCCCTGTCGCAGTTCCTGCGGTTCAACCACGCCGTGCAGGAGCGGGTCCTGCTGATCACCGTGCTGACCAGCGAAGTGCCCCGGGTCCCCGACCACAAGCGCGCCGAGATCGTGCCCGTCACCCGCGACATCACGCGCGTGATCCTGCATTTCGGCTTCATGGAGACGCCGTCGGTGCCCGAAGGCGTGGCCCTGGCCATGGCCTACAAGGATCTCCAATGCACCCGGCCGGAGGCGATCTGCTACGTGATCGGCCACGAGACGGTCATCCCGACGCGGCGTGCGTCTCGCCTGGGCTACTTCCGCAAGACCCTCTATGCGTTCATGCAGCGCAATTGCGAACGCTCCGCCGTCTATTTCGGCGTGCCGGCCGACCAGGCCTTCGAGCTGGGCATGGAGGTCGAGGTGTGACGTTTGGGTCCGCGTATGGCGGCGGGGACGCTCTCCCCCGTCCTCGGCGTTGACCATCGCGGGCCGGGCCAGCTACATCCCGCCGGACGAGTTCGCCTGGCTGGATGTCCCGGTGGAGCCTGGCCGTGCAGGACCCCCGACTGAACCGACCGTGACATGACCCATCGATTTCCGATCCGCCGCCCGCCCGCTTCGGCCTGTCTCGTTCTGCCGCTGGCGGCGGCCGCGCTCTGGGCGACGCCGGCGGCGGCCCATGCGGTGCTGGTGAGCAGCACGCCGCCTCTCGGGGGCGCCATCGCGGCGGGCCACCAGCATCTGCTGTTCCGCTTCAACAGCCGGATCGACCACGAGCACTCCCGCCTGATGCTGACCGGGCCGGACGGCCGCTCCCTCGTCCTTCCGATCGAGGCGGCCAGCGCGGAGAATGCGCTCGAAACCGAGGCCGATCTCGCGCCGGGCGGCTACCGGCTGCGCTGGCAGGCGCTGGCGCTCGACGGCCACGTCACGCGAGGTGACGTGCCGTTCACGGTGCCGGCACCCCCGCCGGCAGCGTCGGCCGGCGCGCCCCCTACCCCTTGAGGTTCGCCCGTGGCTGAGGGCGTGTCGCTGCTGGTCGACGTGTTCGGCTATGCCAGCATCATCCTGCACGGGCTGACCCTTGTCGCCCAGTCCATGGCCCTGGGCGGCATCCTGTTCATCGTGTTCTTGGCGCGGCCCTTCGCGGCGCAGCTGGACAATGGCGAGGTCCTCCTGCGGCGGGTCACGCGGGTGACGGTCTGGAGCGCCCTGGCCCTGGCTGTCGTGGACGCGCTGGGCAACGGGCTGCAGGTCCATCTCCTCATGGAGACGCTCGATCTGTCGTTCGGGGCCGTGATGGAGGCCGGCTTCGCGCTGGCCTCGATGGTCAAGATCGGCTGCGCCGTGCTGATCGCCCTGTTCCTTTCGAGCCGTCGGCGCGTGCCGGCGCTCCTCCTTCTGGCCCTTGGGGCGATCGAGCTGACCGCGGCAACGACGACGACGCACGCCGCCGCGCGGCTCGAAGACCGGGGGCTGCTGCTCGCCGTCGAAGGGCTGCACCAGCTCGGCGCGGCGATCTGGGTGGGTGGCCTGCCCGCCTTTGTCGTCGCGCTGGGGCAGGTGCATGACGGGGCCGGCTGGCGCTTGGTCGGGGCGCGCTTCTCCCGCATGTCGATGCTGGGCGTGGCGTGCATCCTGGTGTCCGGCGTCGTCATGACGCTGTTCTATATCGGCTCGCTGCCCGCCTTCTACGGCACGGCCTACGGCATCATGGTGGGCGCCAAGATCGCCTTGTTCGCCGGGTTGCTCGGCCTCGGCGCCGGCAATTTCCTCGTGACAGAGCGGCTGCGTCGCGACCCCGCCGCCCCCGTGATCCGCATGAAGCGCTTCGCCGAGGTGGAGATCGGCATCGGCTTCTCCATCTTCTTCGCCGCCGCCTCCCTGACCTCGCTCCCGCCGGCGATCGACCTCCCGCAGGATCGGGTGACGTTGCAGGACATCGCCGAGCGCAACCGGCCGGCCTGGCCGCGCCTGACCTCGCCGGACCACGATGCGCTCGCTCTGCCGGCGCTGCAGGAGAAGCTCGACAGGGAGGCCGCCGCGGAGCAGACCAGCGCGGCCGCCGCCTTCGTGCCGGGCGCGGGCGACCTGCCGCCTCGCAACGCCGACGATGTCGCCTGGTCGGAGTATAATCACCACTGGGCGGGCCTCTTCGTGGGGCTGGTCGGCCTCCTGGTGATCGCGCAGCATGCGGGCGTGCGGGCCGCCCGGCACTGGCCCATCGTCTTCCTCCTGCTTGGTGGCTTCCTGTTCCTGCGCGCCGATCCGGAGGTCTGGCCGCTCGGGACCGGCGACTTCTGGGCGGCGTGGCGCGATGTCGAAGTGCTGCAGCACCGGTTGTTCGTGGCGCTGATCGTGCTGTTCGGCCTGGTCGGATGGGCGGTGCAGACCGGGCGGCTGCGCTCGCCGCGGGCCGCCCTGGTGTTTCCGGTCATCGTCGCGGTCGGAGGTGCGCTCCTGCTGACGCACAGCCACCAGATCGTGAACGTCAAGGACGCGACCCTGATCGAGCTGACGCATACCCCCCTCGCCCTGCTCGGCATCGCGGCCGGCTGGGCCGCCTGGCTCGAGCTGCGCCTGCCTGGCCGGGCCGGGCGGGTCGCCGGCTGGAGCTGGGGCATCTGCTTCGTGCTGGTGGGCGTCGTGCTGCTCTGGTACCGCGAGGCGTGACGAGCGGAAGCACGGCGGACTCTTTTCCGCCGTGATCCGCGCCTCTATGCTGCGGGGATGACCAGGGTCCGCTCCGCTTCCGCACGTCCCACGGGCGAGTTCGACGAAGCCGATGGGGTCGCTCTCGACGACGCTGCCGACGAGTTCGACGAGGCCTCGTCCGGCATCGACCTCGACCTCGACGACGACAGTGCGGCGCCGGCTTCCGTGCGCCTCGGCGCGGCCGCCATCCGGCGGGCGTGGCAGACCCTGCCGCTCGGCCCGGGCGTCTACCGCATGCTCGGGGCGGACGGCGAGGTGCTCTATGTCGGCAAGGCCAAGAGCCTGCGCCGGCGGGTCGCGAGCTATACCCGGGCCACCGGCCATTCCAGCCGCATCGCCCGGATGATCGCGAGCACCGCCTCCATGGTCTTCGTGTCGACCGCGACCGAGACCGAGGCGCTGCTGCTCGAGGCGAACTACATCAAGCAGATGCGGCCGCGCTTCAACGTGCTGATGCGCGACGACAAGTCGTTCCCCTACATCCTGGTGACCGGCGACCACCGGGCCCCGCAGCTCACCCGTCACCGCGGCGCGCGCAACCGCAAGGGGGACTATTTCGGCCCCTTCGCGAGCTCCTCGGCGGTCAACCGTACGCTGGCCGCCCTCCAGCGTGCCTTTCTCCTGCGCTCGTGCTCCGACAGCTATTTCGCAAACCGCACGCGGCCCTGCCTGCTGCACCAGATTAAGCGCTGTGCCGGCCCCTGCACCGACGAGGTGTCGCGCGCCGAATATGACGAGCTCGTCGGGGAGGCGCGGGGCTTCCTGTCGGGCAGGAGCGGGCTCGTCCGCAATCGCCTCGCCGCCGATATGGTCGAGTCGGCCGAGCGGATGGACTTCGAGCGGGCCGCCCGGCTGCGCGACCGCATCAGCGCGCTGTCCGCCATCCAGGGCTCGCAGGGAATCAATCCCAAGAGCGTCGAGGAGGCCGACGTCTTCGCCATCGTCGAGGAGGCCGGCCAATACGCGGTCGAGGTCTTCTTCTTCCGAACCTTTCAGAACTGGGGCAACCGCGCCTACTATCCCAAGGCCGACCGGAGCCTCGGGCCGGGAGAGGTGCTGGGGTCGTTCCTCGCCCAGTTCTACCTCGACAAGCCGCCGGCCCGGCTCATCCTGCTGTCGCATCCGGTGGAGGACGGGGACGTCCTCGCCGAGGCGCTGAGCGAACGGGCGGGCGCCCGCATCGAGGTGGCCGTACCCCAGCGCGGCGAGAAGAAGGACCTCGTCGACCACGCCGCAGCCAACGGGCGGGACGCGCTGTCGCGCAAGCTGTCGGACACCGCCAGCCAGGAGAAGCTTCTGGCCGCGCTGGCGGCGGCCTTCGGCCTGACGCGGCCGATCGGACGGGTCGAGGTCTACGACAACTCCCACATCATGGGCACCAACGCCATCGGCGCGATGATCGTCGCGGGGCCGTCGGGCTTCATGAAGCCGCATTACCGGACCTTCAACATGAAGGACAAGGTGTTCACCCCCGGCGACGATTTCGGGATGATGCGGGACATGCTGAAGCGGCGCTTCGCCCGCCTGATGAAGGACGCGCCGCCCGCCCCGGCCGCCGCCGCGACCGCCGATCTGCCGCCGGAAGCCCTCGACACTCTGGCCGAGGCCAACGAGGGGGCGCCCTCCTCGCTGGGCGGCGCCGAGGACGCGCCGCAATGGCCCGATCTCATCCTGATCGACGGCGGCAAGGGCCAGCTCGAGGCCGTGCGCGAGACGCTCAGGGAACTCGGCGTTCCCGTCATGCTCGGACCGGACGGGGTGCCGAACGGCGTCGCCGTGGTCGGCATCGCCAAGGGCCCGGACCGCAATGCCGGCCGGGAGACGTTCTTTGCGGCCGGACGCGAGCCGTTCAAGCTCGCCGACCGCGACCCCGCGCTCTATTTCGTGCAGCGCCTGCGCGACGAAGCGCACCGCTTCGCCATCGGCACCCACCGTGCGCGCCGCAAGAAGGACTTCACCAAGAACCCGCTGGACGAGATCACCGGCATCGGCCCGGCGCGCAAGCGCGCGCTGCTGCACGCCTTCGGCACCGCCAAGGCGATCGGCCGGGCGACGCTGTCCGACCTGGAACGGGTGCCTGGCGTGAACGCGGCGACCGCCCGGCGCATCTACGACTTCTTCCACGAACGCGGCGGCGCTTGACCCGACGCGGCAGTCGTCGGACCGGCTGACGCCTGCGCTTCTTCGGCGCGACAGGTCGCCGGTCAGGGCGTCGGCTGCAGCGCCCGCGGCGACAGGTCGAGGGGCCTGGATCCCGCGGCGGCCGGCCGGGCCTGGGCTCGCGAGGGCATGGTGGGCAGGCCGATGGCCGGCGGCGCGGGCAGCGACTGCAGCAGCTTCTGCATCTGCGCTTCCCCCTCGGCCTTGTCCCGCGCGGCCTGCTGCTCGGCCTCGATCGCCCGCAACCGCCGAGCGAAGAAGGCGCGCTCGCGGATGTCGTCCTGAAAGGCTTCGATCCGCGCCTGGTCGCGAGCGATGGCGCGGCCGGCCAGCCCGTTGACCAGCGCCGTGGCATCCACCTCCCGCGCCGGGGCGGCGAAGGGCCCCTTCCAGGACACGGTGACCTGCGGCGGGCTGCCCACCCAGTCCCGGGGCGGGTTCGGCAGCGTCACGGTCGAGGTCAGCGACCAGAGCAGCGAGCGCAGATCGAGGCTCGCGAGACTGATCGAGCGCATGGCGGGCGTGGTCACCGTGACGGGATCGCCCCGCAGGACCCCGGCGGCGATGGTCACCGGGGTCGACAGGGCGCCGAGCGCCAGGGCGCCCTTGTCGAGATCCGCCGTGATCGCCTGACGGATCGCCGTGTCGTCGATCCCGTCGGTGGCCGCCTGCCCCGTATCGGCGACCGCGCGGGCCAGCGCGCCCGCGTCGAGCCGCGGCAGCCGGGCCTCGTCGACGCCGACCGTGCCCGATCCGGCGAGGCTCGCGACCAGGGTGGCGACGCTCGCGCCGCTGCCGGCCAGATCGAGCATGCCATGGCTGCGGCCGCCGAAGCTCGGGCTCGCCGACGGCAGATCGCTCCATTCGGCATGGCCGCTCAGCGAGGCCGAGGGCCCGTTCCGCCGGAGCTCGAAGGTGCCGCCGAGCCGGCCGTCGCCGAGCCGGGCCGACAGGTCGGCCAGCGTGACGAGCCCGGTGCCGAGCTTCAGGCTCGCTCTGGCGTCGGTCGCGACCAGCGACCCCGTGAGCGGCATGGCCGCCACGGTGAGGGCCACGTCCGCGCGCGGCAGGCTGGCGAGGCTGGGCGCGAAGGGCGTTTCGGGCCAGAGCGCGCCGGGCTTGGCGGCTGGCAAGGGGCCGAGCGCAAGCCCCAGCACGGTGGGGAGGGCCAGGCGGTCCACCGCGATCGATCCGGTCAGGACGGGCGCCGCAGCGCTCGCCGCCGTGGCGCTCACGGACGCGGCGGTCTCGGCGGGCGGGATCACATAGGCGAGGCTGCCCTTCACGCCGCTGCCCAGCACCCGGCCGGCGAGATTGGCCAGCGTGACCGTCGGGCCGTGGACGGCCACCTCCGCCCCGAGGTCGACCGGCCACACCGCGCCAGCCTCGGGCACCGCGAGCGAGACCGCCCGCAGCAGCGGCCCGATATTGCTTCCGGCGACCGTCGCGCGGCCGGTGAGGCCAGCCGAAG
>CAXTVD010000036.1:0-10613 GCA_964247575.1 uncultured Lichenihabitans sp. | reverse complement strand
CCAGGGTGGCCGTGAGCGTCCCGTCGCCCGGACGGAAGGCGTCGTCGAGCCGGGCCTCGGCCTCGAAGCGGCTCCGGCCGATGGCGGTGCCGGGCAGCGTCGCGACGCCCAACTGCCGCAGCAGCGCGCCCGCTTCGGGTGCATCGAGCTTGAGCGTCGCCGCAAAGCCGGTCGGCCCGTCCGTCGTCGGCGCCAGGCGGAACAGGATGCTCGTGCCGGCCACCGTGCCGTCCAGCGCGACGCGGCTGAGTTGCGGCCGGGACGCATCGGCGACCGAGGCCGCGAGCGCGATTTTGAGGAGCGCCGGGGACAGGGCATCGGCCCGTTGCAGAAGCTGGTCCGCCGCCTGGCTCGGCGCGAGACGTCCGGTCAAGGCCAGCAGGTCCCGCAGCCGCGTCGCATCGAGCCGTCCCTCGAGATGCGCCGTCCGGCCATCGCTGCCGCCGGTCAGGTCGGCGGTGGCCCCGCCGACATCGGCCAGGAGGAGCCGCTCCAGCGTCACGTTCGGGCCGAGCTTGCTGAGCTGCAGGCTCGCCCGACCCGTCTCGACGGTGCCGGTGTCGCTCTGCGCGAGTCTCACCGCCCGCGCAGCGAGGCTGACCGACAGGTCGAGGCTGGACGCGGCAGTGGCGGTGTCGCGCCAGTCCGGCAGCGCGTCGAGGTCGAGCGCGTCGGAGGTCAGATCCGCAAAGAGCCGGGCCCGGTCGGCACCGACGGCGCGGGTGAGCGTGATGGTCCCGGTGAACCGCGAGCGATCCAGCGTGAGGACGGCGTCGTGGGCCGCGAAGCCGACCCCGGAGAGGTCGATGGCGCCGCCGAAGGCGACGCTGCGGGCCGGCAGCGCATGATGCAGGGCGTCGGCCACGTCCGGCAGATCGGGCGCGAAACTGTCGGCCAGCCGACCGAGATCGTGGGTGGAGGCCTCAAGCCGTCCCCTGAACACGGCTGCCGGCCCGGTCTCGAACGAGCCGTCGAGCGCCACGTGTGAGCCGTCGGGCGCACCGATCGCCAGCGTGCCCGTCAGCGGCGCGCCGGACTTCAGGACCAGGTGTCCCGCGAGGTCGCCGAGCGTCAGCCGTCCCAGCGTGACGGCCTCGACGGCGAGATCGGCCGTGACCGGCAGCGGCAGCCCGGCGAAGGCCGCGGGATTGCTGCCGAGGGCGCGCAGGCCCGCGAGCAGCGTGGCCGCATCGGGGGCCGTCGGTCCGGCCTGCGCCGGATGATCGTCGTCGCGGCCGGGCAGGACGGCGAAATGGGGCAGGTCGGCTTGCCGGGCCCGCAGCGTGAAACTGGCGCCGGGCTGGGGGCCGAGGGCGATATGGCCTTTGCCGTTCATCACCAGGGCCCGACCCTCCGCGCCGACCCGCATCTCGAGGTCGGGCACCTCGATCGCCCGCGCGTCGGCGTGGACCCGTCCGGTGAAGCGCCAGGGGACGACGGCGGCGGATCCAGGGAGGGGAATGACATCGGCGGCAGCGATGGAGCCATCGAAGAGCGGCCGCGCCGTGCCGTTCGCCCCGTCGGGCAGCGCCAGCACGCCTTCGGCATCGGTCCGCGGCAGGACGCCCGCGCTATCCAGCGTCGCCTTGATCCGGACCTTGCCGTTGTCGATCGCGCCGGTGTTCAAGCGGAACGGCACCACGCCGTGCGGCGTGTCGACCTGGCCGGCGAAGCGGAAAGGCCCGACCAGCGACTCGGCCTCCGCATCCCCCGACAGACCGGTCGCGCTCAGCACCGGCTTGCCGTCTTCGCCCACCACCAGCAAGGACCCGTCATGGAGCGCGGCGTGGCCGAGGCTGACGTGATCGGGATCGGTGGCGGCAAAGCGCGGCAGAACGACCGATCCGTCATTGGCCATCACGAGGGTGAGGTGGGGCTCGGTGAGATCGGCGTCCACGAAGACGAATTCGCCACGCAGCAGGGCGGTCAAGGCGAGCTCGACATCCAGCCGGGTGGCCGAGGCGGCGGCGGCCCGCGGCGAGGGCCCGACCACCGCGACGTCGCCGAGCCGGAAGATCGGCCGGGGCAGCAACTTGACGTCGATCGGGCCGCCCACCGTGACCTTGGCCCCGAGCAACTGGGACAGGCGCGTCTCGATCGCGGCCCGGTGGGCGTTCCAGTCCACGAAATAGGGACCGACGAGCGCGGTCGTCAGCACGACGATCAGCACGATCGCCAGAATGGTCAGGCTTTCGCGCACGGCTCAGGCCTTGGTCGGCAGACGGAGCGTGGCGTCGAGAACCGCCGCGTCACGGCGACTTGCGCAGCCGCACCACGGTGAAAAGGCCGAGGGGCGGAACGGTACGGCGGTCGATCAGGGCGACATCCGGCCGGCCCGCCAGCCAGTCCCCGAGAACGCTGAACGGAAACTGGGGGTCCCAGCCCAGCGCGGCGCTATGCCGGCCGAGCCACGCCTCGATGGGGACCAGTGGGCCGGCTTCGGCGCCGAAGTGATTGACGAGCACGACCATGCCCCCCGGCCGCACGACCCGCAGGATCTCGTCCATCATCGCGGCGGGATCCGGCACCACGGTGAGAACGTAGGGCACGACCGCGGCGTCGAAGGCGGCATCGGCGAAACCCATGCGGGTCGCGTCCATGACGCTGAGGCCGGCGACCTGGATCAGGTTTTCGCGCCGGACCCGCTCGCCCGCCCGCTGCAGCATGGCTTCCGCCAGGTCGATCCCGACTACCTCGGCCTGTGCCGGGAACATCGGCAATTCAAGCCCCGTGCCGACCCCCACGTCGAGCACCCGCCGGGCCTCCGCGACCGCGTCCACCGCGGCCCGGCGGCCGGCCCGCATGACGGCGGTGAAGGCAAGGTCGTAGACCGGCGCCCAGCGCGCATAGGCCGACACGACCTGGGCGGTCTCGGCGACGTTCGACCGGGACTCTGGCGTGCCGCTCATCCCAACGCGGCTTCGCGAGCGGGCGCCTGCCGTGCGACAGCGACGGTGGCCGCCGGCGTGGTGGACGCGATCGTGCCGCCCCCCAGCACCCTGGCACCCGGCTCGATCGACTCGTAGAAGACGCAGGCCTGGCCGGGCGAGACGCCCTCCTCGGGCCTCAGCAGCAACACGCTTGTCTGCCCCTCGCCCGTCGACAGGACGGCGGGAACGGGCGCGCGGGTCGACCGCAGGCGGACCGCGATCTCGGCCTCGTCTCTCGCGGCGAGACTTCCGGGTCCGATCCAGTTGACGTCCCGCAGGGCGACGGCGCGGGTCGCCAGGGCCTCGCGCGGACCGACCACCACCCGGGCCTGTTCGGCATCGAGCGCGACGACGAAGAGCGGGTCGGTCGCCGGACCCGCCGGTGTGCCGAGCCCCAGCCCCCGTCGCTGCCCGACCGTATAGTGCAGGATGCCGGCGTGCCGGCCGAGCACGCGTCCGTCGAGGTGGACGATATCGCCGGCCTTGGCCGCGCCCGGTCGCAGCCGTTCGATGAGATCGCCGTAGCGGCCCGTCGGCACGAAGCAGATGTCCTGGCTGTCATGCTTGTCGGCCACCGCGAGGCCGAGCGTGCGGGCCTGCTCGCGCACGGCCGCCTTGGTCATGGTGCCGAGCGGGAAGCGCAGCAGGGCCAGTTGCTCGGCGGTCGTCGCATAGAGGAAGTAGCTCTGGTCGCGATCGGCGTCGCAGGCCCGGAACAGGCCGTAGCCGCCCTCCGGCACGGCCCGCGAGGCCACGTAATGGCCCGTCGCCAGCACGTCCGCCCCAAGGTCGCGGGCCGTGTCGAACAGGTCGGCGAATTTGATGTGCTGGTTGCAGCTCACGCACGGAATGGGCGTCTCGCCGCTCAGATAGCTGTCGGCGAAGCGATCGATTACCTTGGCCCGGAACCGGCTCTCATAGTCGAGGACGTAATGCGGGATGCCCAGCCGGGCCGCGACGGCACGGGCGTCGTGGATGTCGCGTCCCGCACAGCAGGTCCCCTTCCGGCCGACCGCCTCGCCATGATCGTAGAGTTGCAGCGTGACCCCGATCACCTCGTAGCCCTCGCCCGCCAGCAAGGCGGCCACGACGGAGGAATCGACGCCGCCGGACATGGCGACGACGACCCGCGTCGCGGCAGGCGGCTTGGGCAGACCCAGGGAATTCAGTGGAACGATCATCGGGACAGGTTTCGAGCGCGGACGCCGCTGATGTAACGTCTGCGGGACTTTTGCGCCAGTCGGTTGCGACGCCGCTGAGCGGCACCCCGGTCATCCGATTGCCCCATCCCTTGCACGGCTTCGCGATGCCGGCTTGAGCCGCATGCGCGATCCGCAGACCTTCATGGTCACTGCCCCCGGAACGGTGTAGTTAACTCCTCGCCTGTTTCCTCCGCTTCGGGGCGGGATCGACGACGGTGCAGGAGATCGATGTGGCCACAGTCACCCTGACCAACAACGACGACAATTACGCCGTCACCGCCGCGGACGAGCAGAACGCCTCGTCCTTCCCCGGAGCGACCGTCTACGGCCTGGACGGCAACGACACGATCCTCAGTGGCACCGGCTACGACACCATCTTTGGCGGCGCCGGCAACGACCTGCTCGACGGAAGGGGTGCGACCCAGGGCGTCCCGACCCTCGACGGAGGAGATGGCGACGACACGCTGCTGTCGGGGAGCTTCTCTATGCTCTTCGGAGGCTCGGGAAACGATCGCGCCGTCCTTCCGGGCAACGTGTCGGATTATACGCTGCGGAAACACGATGGGAGCTCAGCGGGTACGGGCGAACCGTCACTCGAGCTGCTGTCGACCAACAACAGCGGCAGCATCGAGATCGGAAGCTCGGTCGAGACCGTGCAATTTCAGAACGGCGAGGTTCTCGCCTACGACGACGTGCAGGACAATGTCGTCGCCTATCCGAGCACCGTCGGCTCGTCCGGCGACGACGTCCTGCTGGCGCCCGTCTCCGGCGACACCGTCCTGACCGGAGGCGCGGGCAACGACGTGGCCGTCCTGCACGGCAACGTCCAGGACTACACGCTGAGCAGATCGAACTTCGACATTCCGACCCAATATGAGAACGGGCGGTTCGTCCTCACGTCCAAGAACGGCAGTGGCGTGATCGAGATCGGCGAGTCGACGGAGACGGTTCGGTTCCAGAACGGGCAGGTCCTGTCGCTGGCCGACCTGCCCGCTTACATCAGCGGCGACCCCAGCTTCATCCATGGAACCGATTTCGACGACATCCTGTTCGCCTCCCCGCGCGGCGACCAGCGCATTACAGGGCTGGCTGGCAACGATGTCGCTTTCCTCAACGGCAATGTTGCCGACTACACGTTGCGCCCGGTCAATCTTCCTTATCAGAACCGCTATAATCCCACAGCCAATGGCGACGAACTGGTCGCGAACAACGGCAGCGGCAATCTATACATCGACAACACGGTCGAGAGCGTGCACTTCCAAAACGGCCAGGTTCTCGCGTTTGCCGATCTCGGCGCCTATATCGCGCCCAACGGTGACGTGCCTGTCGGTCCCTACGGCGGATCGACCGGGAACGACGTCTTCGTGGCTCCGACCCAAGGCACGTTCGTCGCCGATGGCGAGCAGGGTAACGACACGGTCGTTGTCGCCGGCAACGTCGGTGACTTCACCCTAAGCCGTCAAACCGCCAGCAATGACGGCACGTCGACCGATCCGACCCAGGGCGCCTTCGTGCTACGCAGCACTAACGGTGCGGTCGACGTCACCGTCACGCAGTCGACCGAAACCGTACAGTTCGGGAACGGCCAATATCTGTCGCTGCCGGACCTTCCGGCCTATATCGGCGGCCACGATGCCTATACGGTCGGAGGCGACAACGACGACATCCTGACCGTCCCGGCCAGCGGCGATCAGTACCTGATCGGTAACGGCGGCAATGACGCGGCCTACCTCCACGGCAACGTGTCGGATTATACACTCCGCGCGGTCGACCTGCCCGCCACGGACACGGCAAATCCGGCGATCGACGGCGTCGAACTGGTGGCCAACAACGGCAGCGGCAACATCTTCGTCGACCACTCCACCGAAAGCGTTCACTTTCAGGACGGGCAGTATCTCGCCTTTGGGGATCTCGGCTCGTACATCGCAGCGAACGCCAGCGCTTCAGCCGGACCCTATGGTGGATCGGACGGGGATGACGTCTTCGTGGCGCCCACGGAGGGGACGTTCACGGCTGATGGGGAGGGCGGCAACGATACGGTGTTCGTGGGCGGCAATGTCGGCGACTACACGCTGAGCCGGCAGCAAGGCAGCGCGGCCGGAACAACGAGCGATCCGACGCAGGGCGCCTTCGTCCTGACGAACAACAACGGATCAAACGTGGTCAAAGTCACGCAGTCGACGGAGACCGTCCAGTTTCAGGACGGGCGCTACCTGTCCCTCCCTGATCTGTCGGCCTACATCGCAGGCAATCCCGCCTACACCGTCGGAAACGACGGCAACGACATCCTGACCGTTCCCGTCAGCGGCGACCAGTACCTCGTCGGCAATGGCGGCACGGACGCGGCCTACATCCACGGCAACACGCCCGACTACACGCTGCTCGCGGTCAACCAGCCTGCATCGGGCGGTCACCCCGGCATCGACGGCTACGAGCTGCAGGCCGACAACGGCAGCGGCAACATCTTTGTGGACCGTTCAACCGAGAGCGTTCATTTCCAGAGCGGCCAGTATCTCGCCTTCAAGGATCTTCCGTCCTCCATCGCGACGGGGCATTAGCGCCCGGCATCGGCGATCGCGCGGCCCGATGCCCGTCAAAGCCGCAGGCGGGCTCGATGGTGTGCCGCCGCAGCCTGTCCTATGAAGCGCGATGACACCACCCGACCCGAACACCGCCCGACCCTGGCTGCGGGAACTGCGGGCCTGCGCCGCGCTGAGCTGGCCGCTGGCCCTCACCAACGCCATCGAGATGGCGATGAACCTGACCAGCATCGCCCTGATCGGGCGCCTCGGCCCGAGCGCACTGGCCTCGAGCACGCTGGCGCTGGCCTTCTACAACCTGTTCCTGCTGTTCGGGGTCGGCGTGACGTCGGCCGTCTCGCCCCTCATCGCCCGCGAGGTCGGACGGGGTCAGGGGACCGGCCCCGCCTTGCGGCGCCTCGTGCAGCAGGGCATCTGGGGCGCCGCCGCGATCGCCGGCTCGCTCTGGATCGTGCTGTGGAACGCCCGGACGGTGCTGATCGCCCTCGGGCAGGACCCGGCGCTCGCCACGGATGCGGCGACCTACCTGCACGCGCTGCAATGGTCCCTCTTCCCGGCCCTGGTCTACCTCGTGCTCCGCTCGTTCTTCGCGGCCATCGGACGACCTCGCTGGGCGCTCGCCACCGGCGCGGCCGCGGTCGCATTGAATGCCCTGCTCAACTGGGCGCTGATCGGCGGCCATGCCGGGCTGCCCGGCCTCGGGCTGTTCGGCTCCGGACTGGCGACGCTGGCCGCCAACGTCTTCATGGCCGCGACGCTGGGCGCGATGACGGTGCTCGATCGACGGGTCCGCAGCCTGCGCCTCTTCGCCGGCTGGTCCAGGCCGGACTGGGACGGCTTCGCCGCCTTCTGGCACCTGGGGCTGCCGATCGGCATCAGCCTGATGCTGGAGACCGGCATGTTCACCGGGGCGGCGGCGCTGGTCGGGCGCATCGACGTCGCCTCGCTGGCCGCCCACGCCATCGCCCTGCAGGTGGCGACGCTGACCTTCATGGTGCCGCTCGGTCTCGCCCAGGCGGCGACCATCCGGATCGGCCGTGCCGCAGGGAGCGGCGACGCCGCCGCGGTGGCCCGGGCCGGCTGGACCGCTCTGGCCCTCGCCCTGGCGACGATGCTCCTCTCGGCCACCATGCTCGTCACCGCTCCGCGCCCCATCATCGGGCTTTTCCTCGACCCGACGGAGGCTGGCGTGCAGGCCGTCGAGCCGGTCGCCGTCACCCTGCTCGGCCTGGCCGGCCTCTTCCAGATCGCCGACGGCGCGCAGGTCGTGCTGGCCGGCATGCTGCGCGGCCTGCAGGACACGCGCGGTCCCATGATGATCGCGGCCGTCGGCTACTGGGGTGTCGGACTGCCGCTCGGCGCCGTCCTCGCCTTCGCGCTCGACCTGCGCGCGCCGGGCGTCTGGCTCGGCATGACGGCCGGGCTGTTCACGGTCGCGGCCCTGCTGCTCGCCCGCTGGCAGCAGGTGCTGCGCCGGCCCCCTCGGCTCCTTGCCTTGGCGGCGTGAGAGGGCCGCCGCCGCCGGGCCTCGCGGAGTGGTCGCGCGCTCGTGACGCGCCGCCGGGCGCTGGACGCCGGGGCGCCGCACGGTAGCTGCTTCCGCTATGAGCGATCTCCCCAACTTGCCCGCGCAGGCGTTCGACAAGCCCGACCCCACCCCGGATGCGCTGTTCTACGCCGCGCCGCGCCTGGTGGCGCATATCGACCGCCGCGCCATCGCTGCCGTTACCGCGCTCTATCGCGGTACCCTCCCGGCGGGAGGCACCGTGCTCGACCTGATGTCCAGCTGGATCAGCCATCTGCCGGACGACCTCGCTGTCGCGGACGTCATCGGGCTCGGCATGAACGCGACCGAGCTCGCGGCCAATCCCCGGCTCACCCGGCGCATCGTGCACGACCTCAACGCCGATCCGATCCTCCCGCTGGCGACCGGCAGCATCGATGCCGCCACGATCTGCGTGTCCGTCCAGTACCTCCAGCAGCCCGTGGCGGTGGTGCGGGAGGTGGGCCGCGTGCTCCGCCCCGGCGCGCCGCTTCTCGTCACCTTTTCGGACCGCTGCTTTCCGACCAAGGCGGTCGCCATCTGGACCGCGCTCGACGGGGATGATCGGGTGCGCCTCGTCTCCCACTACCTCGCCCGGGCGGGCTTCGAGCGGATCGAGGCCCGGTCTCTCCTGCGGCGCGACGGGGGCGGCGACCCGCTCTGGTCGGTGGTGGGTCGGGCGGCCGCCACGCCCGCACCGGCCGGATCATGACGCGCGCTCGGGAGCGCCATGGTGCAGGAGGACCGTGGCGAGAGGCGCTTCTCCTCGGCAGGAGGCATCGCCGTCAAATGGCTAGGCCGACGCGGTCCCGGCCCCGGTTGCCAGAGTGGTGCACGCTTCCTTAAGCTGCGGGGCCGAACCATGCGTGACCTGCCATGGGGGAAAAGCCCGGCCCGATGACGCTTCGCTCGACCTCGCCCTCGGCTGTCCCCGGCCGCCCGTTCGGGCGTCTCGTCGCGCCGGCCGGGAGCGCCGCTCTCTGCTACGGCCTGGCTGCCCTGTGCGTGACGGCTACGCTCGCCTGGCATGGCCTCGCATCGGCCAATACGGACGTCTCGTGGCTGCTGACGGTGGGCGAGCATTGGCTGGACGGCGCCCGACTCTACCGCGACATCGTCGAGACGAACCCGCCCGCCTCGATCCTGATCTACATGCCGGCGATCCTGGCCGCGCGATGGCTCGGGACCTCGCCGGAATGGGCGACCGCCGTCCTGGTCGTCTGCGGCGGGCTGGCAAGCACGGGACTGTCGGTGCTGCTGCTGGCCCGAGCGGGCCTGATCCAGGGCCGGAACGCCGGAGCTCTTGCCTGCGGCATGCTCGCCATCCTGCTCCTGGTGCCCGCCAGTGCCTTCGGCGAGCGCGAGCATATCGCGACGCTGGCGGGCCTTCCGCTGCTGGCCGCTTTGGCGGGCCGGCTGCGAGGGCGGCAACCCGGCTGGCGCGGGGTGCTCGTGGCCGGCGGGGGCGCGGCCATCACGATCGCCATCAAGCCGGTCTTTGCGCTGGCCCTGGTCGGCCCGGCCTGCCTGCTGCTGCATCGCCAGGGATGGCGGGCGCTGCTGGGGAGCGCGGAACTCGCCCTCGCGGGGGTCCTGGCCGGACTATATGGCCTCGCCGTCGTCCTGCTCTTCCCCGCCTTCATGACGGACGTCCTGCCGGCGGTCCTGCTGGCCTATGTGCCGGTCCGCTACAGCCTGGCGGTTCTGCTGACGGATGCGACTTCGCTGGTGCTCTTCGCCCTTCTGATCCAGTGGGCGCTGACGGGGCGACGGGGCGGCTCCCGGGAATGGGCCGCGACCCTCGTGACCGCCGCGCTCGGCTTTTTCGCGGCCTTCCTGATCCAGGGGAAGCACTGGCCCTACCAGATCCTGCCGGCGCTGCTGCTGGCGGCGATCGCGGTGCTGAGCCGGCTGCTGGAGACCGGGCCGCAGGGCGACGGCCCGGTGACGCGGTGGGCGTCCCGTCTCGCTTTCTGCGGCTCCATCCTTCTCGCGCTCGCCCTGTTCGAGGCGCAGATCGATCTGCGCGCGCTCTGTCCCGGCCTGATCGAAGCCGTCGGGAGCCTCGGCCCCCATCCCGGCATCATGACCGTGACCTCCGAGATCGCGATCGGCCACCCGCTGGTGCGGGACGTCGGCGGTCGCTGGGTGGGCACCTACGGCTTCGACTGGGTGACGAGCGGCCTTGATGCGCAGGAGCAGCAGGGCCTGTCGCCCGGCGGGCGAGCCGCCCTGTCGCGCCTGGCCGCCCAGGAGCGCGCGGTGGTCGCGGCCGACCTTCGCGACCGCAGGCCGGACGCGCTGATCGTCGGGGGCCCTCGCTGGATCGACTACCTTTCGAGCGATCCCGCTTTGCAGGCGGCTTTCGCACACGCTGCGCGGCAACTCTCCCTGGAAA
>CAXTVD010000035.1:8664-19718 GCA_964247575.1 uncultured Lichenihabitans sp. | reverse complement strand
GCCTCGCCGCCATGCGCTACTGGAAGAACGCGATCCGGATCGCGGTCGAGCTCGAGGTCGACACGATGAATTCCGAGTTCGGCCGCGGCCCTTCGCCCGCGGTCGGCTCGCTGCAGTCCTGTTGTACGGGCGGCACGGCCGAGAGCTGCGAGGCCGCCTTCTGGGACAGCATGGACGAGCTCGTTCCGATCTTCGAGCGCGAGGGCATCCAGCTCAACATCGAGCCGCATCCGGAGGATTTCGTCGAGACCCTGCAGCCGGCGGTCGACATGATCCGCTCGATCAACTCCAGGAACGTCAGGTTTCTCTACTGCACGCCGCACACCTTCTACTTCGGCGACGATGTCGCCAGGATGGTCGCCGCGGCCGGTCCCATTCTCGCTCACATCCATGTCGCCGACACCTTCAACCACAAGGCCTCCTCGGGCCTGCGCTACATCGTGAACCCGCCGGGCAGCCAGGCGCGCGTGCACCAGCACCTCAATATCGGCCAGGGCGAAGTGCCGTGGGACACTTTTTTCGAAGCCCTGGCCAAGACCGGGTTCGACGGCATCGTCACGAGCTGCGTCTTCGCCTGGGAAGAGAAGGCCGAGGAGTCGTCGCGCTTCATGCGCCAGGAGATCCAGCGCTACGTCGACAAATACTGGTGAGGTCGACCGGCGGCGCACGGGCCGGACGGCACGCGCACAAGCTGCGTCAGGGAGGATGAAGCGAATGCTGAGCCCATCCACATTCAAGGTTCTTCGCAACGCGGGCGTCGAGCCCAAGGCGGACTACCTGCTCGAGGTCGACAACGTCCGCAAGGAGTTCCCGGGCGTCGTCGCGCTCGACGACGTGAGCCTGCGCGTCCGCCGCGGCACCGTCCACGCGCTGATGGGCGAGAACGGCGCCGGCAAGTCGACGCTGATGAAGATCATCGCCGGCGTCTACCAGCCGGACAGCGGCACCATCCGGCTCAAGGGCAACGAGGTTCGCATCCAGACGCCGCTGGACGCGCTGGAGGCGGGCATCGCCATGATTCATCAGGAGCTCAACCTGATGCCCTTCATGACGGTGGCGGAGAACATCTGGATCCGCCGCGAGCCGCGCAACGGCTTCGGCATCATCAACCACCGCGAACTCAACCGCCGCACGGCCGCGTTGTTCGAGCGCCTCGCGATCGACATCGATCCCGCCTCGGACGTGCGCGACCATTCGGTGGCCAACCGCCAGATGATCGAGATCGCCAAGGCGGTCTCCTACGAATCCGACATCCTGATCATGGACGAGCCGACATCCGCGCTGACCGACCGCGAGGTCGATCACCTCTTCCGCATCATTGCGGACCTGAAGACGCAGGGGAAAGGCATCGTCTACATCACGCACAAGATGAACGAGCTCTTCACCATCGCGGACGACGTGTCGATCTTCCGCGACGGCCGCTACATCGCGACCCATCCGGCCAAGGATCTCACGCGCGACCAGGTGATCCAGATGATGGTCGGGCGGGAGATCACGCAGATGTTCCCCAAGGAGGAGGTGCCGATCGGCGAGGTTGTGCTGTCAGTACGCGACCTCTGCCTCGACGGGGTCTTCCGGAACGTCTCCTTCGACCTGCGCAAGGGCGAGATCCTGGGCCTTGCGGGCCTGGTCGGGTCCGGGCGCACCAACGTGGCCGAGACCCTGTTCGGCGTGACTCCGGCCACCTCGGGACAGATCACGCTCGAAGGCAAGCCCATCACGATCGGCTCGCCCCGCGATGCGATGCGGGCCGGCATGGCCCTGCTGACCGAGGACCGCAAGGACACCGGCTGCTTCCTGCTGCTGAGCGTGCTCGAGAACATGCAGATGGCGGTGCTGACCAACCGCTACGTCACCGGCGGCTTCATCAACCAGGGCGCCGTCACCGCCGAGTGCCTGAAAATGAAGGACGCGATGCGCGTCAAGACGCCCAATCTCGACGAGCGGATCGAGAACCTGTCGGGCGGCAACCAGCAGAAGGTGCTGATCGGCCGCTGGCTCCTGACCAATCCCCGCATCCTGATTCTCGACGAGCCGACCCGCGGCATCGATGTCGGCGCCAAGGCCGAAATCCACCGCCTGATCTCGCGCCTCGTGGAGCAGGGGGTCGCCGTCATCATGATCTCCTCCGAAATGCCGGAGGTGCTGGGCATGAGCGACCGCATCATGGTGATGCACGAGGGCCGGGTGACCGGCATTCTCGACCGCTCGGACGCCAATCAGGTCAGCATCATGCAGCTTGCCGCCGCCTGAGGCGGACCAGACCACCCCATCCCAACGACAAGGGGATCAACCCCGCAGCAGCCCGCGAGGAACATGCCCATGGCCGAGCCACTCACCACCACGATCGCGGCCGCCGAGCGCCGGCACCGCCGGCGCCGCCTGCCGAACGAACTCGGCATCCTGCTCGTTCTCGTCGGCATCGCGCTGCTCTTCGAAGCCCTTGGCTGGGGCGTGCGCGGCCAGAGCTTCCTCGGCAATCCGCAGCGCCTGCTCGTGATGATCCTGCAGGTCTCGATCGTCGGGCTGATCGCGATCGGCGTGACGCAGGTCATCATCACCGGCGGCATCGACCTGTCCTCGGGTTCCGTTCTCGCGGTCTCGGCGATGGTGGCGGCGAGCTTCGCGCAGGAGCCGGGCTATGCCCGCGCCGTCTTCCCCGCTTTGTCCGGGCTGCCCTTCGTGGTCCCGCTGGTGTGCGGCTTGGCGATCGGCGCGGCGGCCGGATGGATCAACGGCGCGCTCGTGGCGATCACGGCCATCCCGCCCTTCATCGCGACCCTGGGCATGATGGTGACCGCGCGAAGCGTCGCCCAGCTCTACACCCGCGGCCAGCCGATCAGCATGCTCAAGGACGATTTCACCTGGATCGGCTCGGGGGCCGTGCCGGTCATGATCTTCCTCGTCACGGCCGTGATCTTCCACATCGCCCTGCGCTACACCCGCTACGGCAAGTTCACCTACGCCATCGGCGCGAACCCGCAGGCGGCCCGCGTCAGCGGCATCAATGTCAGCCGGCATCTCATGCTGGTCTACATGCTGGCGGGGTTGCTCTCGGGCCTGGCCGGGGTGGTCACCGCGGCCCGCGCCGCCAGCGGTCAGGCCAGCATGGGCGTCGGCTATGAGCTCGACGCCATCGCGGCGACGGTGATCGGCGGCGTCAGCCTGTCGGGCGGCGCGGGCCGCATCACCGGCACGGTGATCGGCACGCTGATCCTGGGCGTGATGACCAGCGGCTTCACCTTCATCGGGATCGACGCCTACGTGCAGGGGATCGTCAAGGGCATCATCATCGTCGCCGCCGTGGTCGTCGACCAGTATCGCCAGCGCAAGCGCCGCAAGGTCTGATCGGAGCGACGTCTCATCGACCCGACGCCGCTGCCACCTGCGCGCAGAAAGGGTCAGCGATCACGAAGGGCGCATCGCTGAGATCCTCGCCTGCATGACGGGCGGTTCCGACCGGGGAGCCGCCGACAGCATGACGTCGACCAGCGCGCGGCATTCGTTCTCTCCGGTGGCCAGCAGCTCCCGGAACGACCTGATGCGCGACATGGACCAGAGGAGGGAGGCCACGGCCCAGGCCGGACAGCCGGCGAGCCCTGCCTTCGTCCGGGGATAGATCCGGAAACCCAGCCCCTTGATCAGGGCGAAGCCTTCGTGGACGCCGCGCGCGAGCGTGACCGCCTCGTCCCACGACGCGCCGCCCCCTCGCCGTTGACCGGCGACGGACACGCTTTCGAACGCGACGCAGAGCGGGACGTGGCAACGGAGCCAGAGCGGCATGTCCGGTTCGAGGACGGCCGGCAGCCCGGCCGCGTCGAAGACGTCCACCCAACGCTGTCGGCCCATGAGGGTCTTCTGCCCGCCGGCGCCGATCGTGGCCGTGAGCCTTCCGTCACCGTCCAGCTGGGCCTGCACGAAGGGCATGCCGAACGAGCACCGCTCGGCGCCGACCGCGTCCCGCAGCCGTTCGGGCTCGAAGGTGTTGAACATGAACTGGATGCACTGGGCCGCGGATCGCCGCAGCGCCGGGAGCACCGCCTCGACCTGATGGGCGAGCAGCGTGACGATGACGAGGTCGTAGGGCGTCCACTCGTCGAGCGCATCGGCGACCCGAACGACCGCGTGCTTGCCCCCGACGTCCACGATCCCGCCGTCGCGGCGCAGTTGATCCAGCCGGGACGAGCCCGGCCGGGCGACGGCCGTGACGTCGTGCCCGGCGCGGGCCAGGCGGAAGGCGAAGGTGCTGCCGATACGGCCGACGCCGACGACCGCGACGTTCAGGGGCGAAGACAAGGACATCGCTCCTTCAGGATGGTCATCGGGCATAGTAGCCGGGCTGGTCGAGGTCGGTCATGAGGTCCGGACCGGTCGGCTCCCAGCCGAGCCGTGCACGGGTTCGCTCGCTCGACGCCGGCATGTCCGCGCCGGCGAAACCTGCGAACCAGCCGAAGTGCTCAGGCCCCCGTGGTTCGACCGGCAGGCCGAGGTGACGCCCGATCACTTCGGCGATCGCCTTGAACGGCACGCCCTCGTCGGCAATCGCGTGATAGACGGGCTCCCTGACGCCCGTTTCGACGACTAGGCGGTAGAGACGCGCGGTATCGGACCGATGAACGCCGGGCCAGCGGTTGCGGCCTTCGCCGACATAGGCCGAAACGCCGCTCTGCCGAGCCAGACCGATCAGGATCGGGAGGAAGCCGTGCTCGCCGAGGCCATGGACGGACGGCGCCAGGCGGACGGCCGCGGTTCGCACGCCCCGGGCCGCCAGCGCCTGGGCGGCGGCTTCGGACCTGCGGGGATAGGACGGATCGGTGGGCGGCTTGTCCGCCTCGGTGGCGATCCGCCCGGGCGCAAGCAAGGCCACGCCGGACGTGACGACGAGCGGCTTGTCCGTGCCCTCAAGGGCGCCGCCCATCGCCTCGATCGCCCGCCGGTCCTGTTCGGCGTTCTCCGCGAACTTCGAGAAATCGTGGCTGAACCCCAGGTGGATCACCGCCTCGGCGGCCGCCGCGGCCTGGCGCAGGACATCGAGGTCGTCCAGGGTGGCCCGGAGGACCTCGGCGCCCTGCGCGGCCAGCGCCGGCGCCTTTTCGTCGGAACGGGAGAGACCCGTCACCCGATGACCGGCGCCGACCAGTTCCTCGACAAGGGCCGCGCCGATCCACCCGGTCGCTCCGGTCATGAATATTCGCATCGGTGTTCTCCTCGTTCGTGACGCGTCAGATCGTGAAACGCTGGCTGGCCCTCGCCTCGGGGAAGCCGAGGCGGGCATGGTCCGGTCCAGGGCGACGCAGGGGAAGGGCGCGCCCGTCCCGGCGCATGCGACGCTCGGCTTCGGTCCAGTCGGGCAGCCCTGGATCGTCCTGCGTCCACCGGACTGTGCTGGCCTCCTCGCCCCAATCGGGCAGGCGCGCCATCGCCTTGCGATGGGCGCCGCTGACCACATAGGCGTGCATGGCCTGTTCATCCCGCCAGGTGGTCATTGTCCAAAGGGCGAGATCGCTGTCGCGCCGGACGCCGCCGGCGATGAAACCCTCCGCCCTGCGGACCTGGGCGATGGATCGCTGCGCGTGGTAGGCGAAGAACGGCAGGAAGCGCAGGGACCGCGCGCGGAAGCGGGTGACGCTGACGACGGGCATGCTGACCTCAGGAGTGGCGGGTGCGGGGACCAACGAAGACCAGCCGGCGTCGGATCAGGGCAGTGGCGTGGCGACAGTTCTAGGTCCTTGGCGATGGACGAGCCATGCCGTACCGTCCGGATCTTCATCGCCATCGTCCGAGTGATCATGGATCCGCTGTCAGATATCCTCTCTAAGATGAAGCCGACCACCTACGGTTTCCGGGGCCTCGATGCGGGCGGGGCCTGGTCGCTCGACTTTGCGGCAGGCGATGTCGTGAAATGCTATGCGCTCCAGTCGGGTGAGTGTTGGCTCGACGTGGAGGGAGAAGCGCCGCTTCGACTGGCGGCGGGCGATTTCGTTCTTCTGCCAAGGGGAAGAGCGCTCCGTCTCTACAGTCGACGCGACGTGCCGCCGATCGACGCCCTGGCTTTCTTCTCGAGCGTGCCGGCGGGCGAGACCGCCATCCTGAACGGGGGTGGCGGGTGCGCCGGCGTGGGCGGCTACTTCGCCCTCGAAGGCCCGCATGCGGAGCGCCTGCTCGGCCTGCTGCCCGCCATCGTCCATATCCGCGCCGATGCCAGCAAGGCGGCATTGCGCTGGTCCATCGAGCGGCTGATGCTCGAACTGCGCGAGCCGCAGCCCGGCAGTTCGCTCATCGCCGAGCATCTGGCCCAGACGCTGCTGATCGAAGCCCTGCGCCTGCATCTGCGGGAAAGCTCAGGCCACAGCACCGGGTGGCTGTTCGCGCTGGCGGACCGGCAGATGCACGCGGTGATCGCCGCGATGCATGCCGACCCCGCACGCCGATGGACGCTCCACGACCTCGCGCGGATCGCGGGCATGTCGCGGTCGAGCTTCGCCGTGCGGTTCAAAAGCACCGTGGGCGAGCCGGCGATGGACTACCTGACGCGCTGGCGGATGATGGTCGCCGCGCACCGCCTCGGTCCGGGAGGCATGCCGATCGCGACGGTCGCGCCGGCGGTCGGCTACGAGTCGGAGAGCGCGTTCGGCGCGGCTTTCAAGCGCGTCATCGGCTCTTCCCCGAGGCGGTTCGCCAGGGCCTCGGCCGCTGCCAGTGTGAGCGCCTCGCAGGCGTGACCCCAGCCGAGTGTCCGTCCATGCCGTCCGCGCGCGCAGCTCGGGACAGGCTTTTGTGTAGCTCACTCGTTCTGGCGTATTTCGACCGCCTGCGTTGTGACCGCGTACTGGTTGTGCAACCCCGTCAACAAGGCAGTCCAGGCCCCAGGACGGCCTGGTCCCGCTTTGTCCAACCCGCACTGGCCGGTATGGGCCGCGCGTGAAGTCGCCCATAACGACCCGCTCTCGCTGGTGCCGGAGGATTGGGCATGGTGGCTGCGCAATTTCCGCGCCCATGACAGCTGCATCGGCTGGCCGCCGACCAAGGAACAGGCCGAGCCGGCCAGCAAGGCCGCCTAAGGCCCCCGCCTCTCCCCACCCGATCTCCGTCTCACGGCCCATTTACGAGCCGCCGCGAACCGGTATGCTGGCGGCAGAACGAGAATGCCAGGACCTGCTCCACGCGTCGAGCCGAGTAGATGTTTTGCGCCGGGGGAGGATGAGGGATGGCGGCGCGTGTCGCTTTTGCCATTGCGGGCGTGGCGCTGGGGAGTGCCGCGACGATGGGCCCGGCCGTGGCGCAGGTCATCACTCCGGCCTCCGGGCCCGTTCTCGAACTGCCGACGATCGACGTGACCGCGCTCACCCCGTTACCGGGGACCGCGATCGACCTCGCGAAGCTGCCGATCGCGACGACGCTGATCACGCGACAGGCGATCGAGCGCACGGAATCGCCCAACGTCGTGCGCGCGCTGGCCGAGCAGACGCCCGGCGTCACCGTTACGGAGTCGTCCGGCAATTCCTTCCAGCCCGACGTCGTGTTCCGCGGCTTCGTCGCCTCTCCCGTCTCGGGGACTCCCGAAGGCATCGCGGTCTACCAGAACGGCGTGCGCATCAACGAAGCCTTCGGCGACACCGTGAACTGGGACCTGATCCCGACGGTCGCGATCCAGGACATGAGCGTTATCACCAACAATCCCGCCTTCGGGCTCAACGCGCTAGGCGGGGCGGTGACGATCAAGATGAAGGACGGCTTCACGTTCCAGGGGATCGAGGCGGAGATCCAGGGCGGGTCCTTCGGGCGGATCGAGGGGTCGCTGCAGGGCGGCAAACAAATCGGGGATTTCGCCACCTATCTGGCGATCGAAGGCATTCACGAGGACGGGTTCCGGCGCGCGTCCTCCGTCGACATCCGCCGTCTCTACGGCGATCTCGGCTATCGCGCGAACGGCGGCGAGTATCACGTCAACGTGGGCCTCGCGGACAACCGTTTCGGTGCCGCGGCCTCCTCGCCGGTCGAACTGCTGACCCAGGACTACGGCGCGATCTACACGACGCCGCAGACGACGACCAACCACCTCGGAACCGTCAATCTCACGGCAACGCTGCCGATCACGCCGACCTGGAGCCTGCAGGGGAACGCCTACTACCGGTCCTTCGACCAGCGTCATGTCGATGGCAACACGACCGATGCCCAGCCGTGCGGCGTTGACCCCGGGCTGCTGTGCTTCGGCGACGACACAACGCCGGCCAACGGGCTGAACGGCGCACAGCTCGTCAATTCTTTCGCCCCCGGCGCCGCACTGGGGGAAATCGATCGCACGCATACCAGCACGCAGAGTTTCGGCGGCGCCCTCCAGGCCACCGACACCGACCGTCTGCTTGGCCACGACAACCATGTCGTCGTCGGCGCAAGCGTCGATGCGGAGTTCACGAACTTTTCGGCCGACAGCGAACTCGGCACCATCGATCCGGCCTTCGTGGTGGCCGGCTCCGGCGTCTTCCTCGGCCCGTCGGGCGACCCCGTCTCGATCGGGCCGGTCTCGCTGCGCGCCCGCAATCTCTACGGCGGCCTGTTCGCGATCGATACGTTCGACCTGACCCCAATGCTCTCTTTGACGGCGGGAGGGCGGCTCAACGTCGCCAACATCGACCTGCACGACCAACTCGGCGGGGCGCTCAGCGGCAACAGCACCTATACGCGTTTCAACCCGGTCGTCGGCGCCACCTACCGTATCACGCCCGAAACGAGCGTCTTCGCCGGCTACTCGGAAGCGAACCGGGCGCCGACGCCGCTCGAACTCGGCTGCGCCGACCCGCTGCATCCCTGCACGATCGACAACTTCCTCGTTTCCGATCCGCCTCTCAAACAGGTGGTGGCGCGCACGGTCGAAGGGGGCCTGCGCGGCAGCCACGATCTCGGGCCGGACCTTGGCACCCTCAACTGGCAGGTCGACGGTTTTCGCACCGAGAACTCGGACGACATTTTGAACGTGCCCAGCCCGGTGCAGGGATTCGGCTATTTCCGCAACGTCGGGAACACCCTGCGCCAAGGCGTCGAGGTCGGGGTCGCCCTGCGGTCGGACCGGTTCTACGCCTACCTGAACTACGCCTTCGTCGACGCCACCTTCCAGACGCCGATCCTGCTGTCGTCGCCGAACAACCCCCAAGCCGACGCCGACGGCACCATCCAGGTCCATCGCGGCGACCGCATCCCGCTCGTGCCGCAGAACCGCTTCAAGCTCGGACTGGACTACGCGGTCGCGCCGCCCTTCAGCGTGGGCGCCGACCTGCTCTATACAGGCAGCCAGTATTACGTCGGCGATGAAGCCAACCTGAACGCCAAGCTTCCCGCTTATGTCACGGTCGGCCTTCATGCCTCATATAAAATCACTCACAACGTCGAGGTCTTCGGCCGGATCGAGAACCTGTTCGACAATCACTACTATAATTACGGCACGTTCTTTCAGACCGATGCCATCAGCTTCGCCAGCTTCACCGACCCCCGCTCCGCAACCCCGGGGCAGCCGCGTGCCTTCTACGCCGGCATGAAAGCGACGTTCTGACCCGATGACCGAGCCCTGGTCCGGTCTGTTGGGCGGAATGGACCGGGCCGCGACCGGAGCGGGATCGACGCCGGTCGCGATCCCGGTGTTGAGACCCGCGGCGGCCGGCGTGACCGAGACTGCGGTCGATCTCGGCGCAATCCGGCCCAGCGCGACCCGAGCCTGGAGCGGGGAACATCCTGGCCGCCTCTGGAGGCGCGACCTCCTCGCCTTGGCCTGCGCCGTCCTGATCCACGCCGGCCTGCTGGCGGCGACCCGCTTTGCGCCCCTCGACGGTCTGCAGGGCGCGGCGACGATCGAGATCCCGGTCGAGATCGTCACTGATGTCCCCCCTGTGCTGAACGCCGATGGGCCTGGGCCCGAGACCCGAGAGGCGGCGGCCCCCCTCACGCCTGCGCCTTCGGCCGAACAGCCTCAGCCCGGCCCGATGACCGCCCGGCTCCTGCCGGACGTTGCCGATCTCCCTCCGGCCCCGCCGAGCGCCGCAACCGAGCCGCCTCCGCCGACCGGCCCGCCCCCGGCGCACGCACAGCCCGCCGTGGCCGCCCCGACCTCCGATCCCCGGGAGACTTTTTCTGGCCACCCACCAGACTTGCCGACCGCAAGGCCTGCTCCCGCGCCTCGTCCCCCGGCAACGGTGGACGAGGCCGCGCGGGACCGCGCCGAAGCCGTCCTGGCCACGCGACGCGCCCAGGCCGCGGTCGCCGCCCAGGCCGCGGAACGGGCAGCACATCGTCGGGAGGCCCGCCAAGCGCTCGACGCGGCACGTGCCGCCGTGGCAGAGGCAGCCCCGAGGGCCATCGCGCGCGACGTGGCCTCGGCGGAGGATGTCGCGGCCTATGGGAGGCAGGTGCTTGGACGGATCACGGCCCTCACGCGCTATCCCGAGGATGCGCGGGCCCGCGGAGCGCAGGGAACCGTCGTCGTCGCCTTCTCGCTCGGGACCGCGGGACAGGTGACGTCTGCCGCGGTCAGCCAGTCATCGGGCGATCGCGGCCTCGACTCCGAGGCGGTGACGACGGTGCGGCGCGCCGGTCCGTTCGGCGCCCTCCCGGCCGGCGCTCCGACCCGGTTCTCTGTTCCGCTGCACTTCCGGCTCTGATCCGGGTCCCGGCGAGGGACAGACGCGGACCCGGACAAGCGGGCTTGTCGTTCGCTCGACACGCGAGGGGCGGGTTGCGACCTTCGGCGCGGGATGTCGGGTGAACCCGTCTTGGCGCCGGGCGTTGCCCCACCGCCTCCAGCCCGGCTCACCCCGTGAAACACAGTCCCTTCATCGGTCGAGCCTTGCCGCGCGTCGACGGTCCCGCGAAGGTGACCGGACAGGCCGTCTTCGCCGCCGATCATAACCTGCCAGGGACAGCCCATGCGGCGCTTGTCACCAGCCCGGTCGGCAAGGGCCGTATCGTGAGGGTGGACCGGAGCGCGGCCGAAGCGGTGCCCGGCGTGCTCGCGCTGCTCACCTACGAGGACCTTGCGGGCGAGATCCGCCCGGTGCGCCACGCCC
>CAXTVD010000035.1:0-8654 GCA_964247575.1 uncultured Lichenihabitans sp. | reverse complement strand
GAACAGCCCCCTCCTGCCACTCGGCTCGCCCGCCATCGCCTATCACGGCCAGATCGTCGCTCTGGCGGTGGCGGAGACCGTCGAAGCGGCGCGGCAGGCTGCCGACGCCCTGGCGATCACCTACGAGCCGGTGCCGCTCGAACCCTCGATGGAGGCGGCCACAGGCGACCCCATCCCCGTCGCGGCGGTGCAGCCCGCCCATGAGGATGTGGCGGTGGGCGACGCGGACGGCACCCTGGCGCTTGCGCCCGTCTCGATCGAGGCCGTCTACGAGACGCCGGTCCAGCACCACAACCCGATCGAGCTGCTCGGAACGACCTGCGTCTGGGATGGCCCGACGTTGACGGTCTACGAGCCGACCCGCTTCGTGGAAGGGGTCCGACACGGCGTCGCGGCGCAGCTGGGCCTGGACCCGGCCGACATCCGGGTGATCTGCCCCTTCATCGGCGGCCATTTCGGCTCCAAGCTGGCGCTGTCGCAATATACCGCGCCGGTGGCGCTCGCAGCCCGGCGTCTCGGACGCCCGGTGAAGCTGGTCGTCACCAGGGCGCAGGGTTTCACCGTCGCGACGCACCGCCCCGAGACCCGTCACACGGTCCGGCTCGGCGCCGACCGCGAGGGACATCTTCTGGCCCTGCGGCACGACGCCGTGGTGGCGACCTCGCAATTCGACGACTTCGCCATGCCCGGCACGGACGTCACCACGGCCCTCTACGCCTGCCGGAACCTGTCCGCGACCGAGCATGTCGTCCGGGTGGACCGCAACACGCCCGGCTCCATGCGGGCTCCGCCGGAGGTCCCCTATCTCTTCGCGCTGGAATCCGCGATGGACGAACTGGCCGCAGCGCTCTCCCTGGACCCCATCGAACTTCGGCGCCGCAACGAGACGGCGACGAACCCGGTCACCGGCAAGCCGTTCTCGAGCCGCTCGCTCCGACGCTGTTTCGAGGTGGGCGCGGACGCGTTCGGCTGGAGCCGCCGGCTGGGTGCTCCCCGCGCCGTGCGCGACGGGGACTGGTGGGTGGGCCTGGGCTGCGCGAGTTCGGCGCGCCCCGTGAAGGTGGCCTCGACCTCGCTCCGGTTGCGCCTCGAGGCGGATGGCCGCGTGCTGGTGGAGACCGCCCATCACGAGATCGGCAATGGGCTCTACACCATCCTGACGCAGATGGCGGCCGACGCGCTCGGCACCCGCCCGGAGCGGATCACCGTGCATCTGGGCGACACCGCCCTGCCGCCAGCGGGCCTGTCGGGTGGCTCGTCGACCACCGTGTCGGTCGCCGGCGCCCTCCAGCACGCCGTCATCGAGCTGAAACGGCGTCTGGTCAGCCGCTCGCCTCGTGCGGGGGACAATGGGGATGCGGCCGCGCTGTCCGTTGATCTCGACGCCGATCGGCTCTGCTGGCCCGACGGCCACGCCGAGAGCCTCCGCGACCTTCTCGGCGGCGAAGGGCTGGACGCGCTGGGCCGTTTCGAGGGATCCGGGAAGGGCGGCCTTGAGAAGCTGGATCAGGGTCTGGTCGCCTTGGGGCCCGGCCCGGCGCTGAGCTGGAGCTTCGGCGCCCAGTTCGCCGAGGTGCGGGTCCATGCGGAAACGGGGGAACTCCGCGTGCCGCGTCTGCTCGGCGTCTTCGCGGCAGGCTCCATCGTCAATCCGCGGACCACCCGGAGCCAGCTTGTCGGAGGAATGGTGTGGGGCTTGGGCTCCGCGGTGCTCGAAGAGACCCTGATCGATACCCGCTCCGGTGCCTACGTGAACGCCAACCTGGCCGACTATCTCGTGCCCGTGGCGGCGGACACGGGCTCCGTCGAAGAGATCGTGCTCGACGAGGAGGACCGTGCCGTCAACGCCCTCGGCGCGAAGAGCGTGGGCGAACTCGGCATCATCGGGGTCAATGCGGCGATCGCCAATGCCGTGTTCAATGCGGCCGGGCGCCGTCTGCGCCGTTTGCCGATCCGCGTGGAAGACCTGCTGGGATGAAGACGAAGCTGCATTCACCCGGGCGGCGCGGAGCTGCCGGACCCCTTCTCGGCGGCCTGCAGGTCAGGACGACGATCCTGCCGCCGGCCCCCGTCACGCCGGCAGCATCGAGTTGAAGCAGGAATGCGCGATCCTCCACGCGCCCTCCACCTTTCAGAACAGGAACAGCTCCTGATTGGCCGCCGGCCAGCGCCGCGCTCGACACCTGTGGCGACAGGCGCCGCCGCCGACGCCGTTCAAGCCTGATCGGGTCGAGCTGTCCGGACGGAGCACCTCGAACCGATACCGGTCCGACCAGAACCATGGAACGGCGTCGTAGGCCACCTCTTTGCCCGGCACGCCGCCGGCCGCGACCGTGCACGGGCTCTGCGCGTTGCGCGGTGGCGAACACGTCCAGGCCCGCGGTGCATCACTCTCGCCTGCGGCGTTGATTGGTGCCGACGGGCAACCCTTAGGAAAGCTACCCGTTAGGCCTGAGCGGACAGGGAGGGGTGACGTGACCGAAACGGCATTGGTGGCAGGCGTAAGCGGCATCGTCGGAGGCGCGGTCGCGGCGCTGCTGGTTGAGCAGGGATGGAACGTGCACGGCCTGGCCCGGCGCCCGACAGCTCAGCTTGGCCTCACGCCGGTGGCGGCCGACCTGCAGGATGCGAGAGCGACCGCCGACGCCCTGGCCGACCTGCGTCCGGACGCGGTGTTCATCACGACCTGGCTTCGCCAGGACAGCGAGGCCGAGAACATCCGCGTCAATTCGGCCATGGTCCGCAACCTGCTCGATGCTCTGCGACCGGGCGCCAGCACCCGTCACGTCGCGCTCGTCACCGGCCTCAAGCACTATCTCGGGCCGTTCGAGGCCTACGGCAGAGGAGTGCTACCACAGACGCCGTTCCGTGAAGAACAGGGCCGGCTCGACGTCGAGAACTTCTATTATGCCCAGGAGGACGAGGTTTTTGCTGCCGCCGCGCGAGACGGCTTCAGTTGGAGCGTGCACCGCCCGCACACCGTCATCGGCCGGGCCGTGGGCAACGCGATGAACATGGGAACGACGCTGGCCGTCTACGCCTCGCTCTGCCGCGAGACGGGGCGGCCCTTCTACTTCCCCGGCTCGGCCGTGCAGTGGAGCGGGTTGACCGATATGACCGACGCCCGCCTGCTCGCAAAACAGCTGCTCTGGGCCGCGACAACGCCGCAGGCGGCGAACGAAGCCTTCAACGTCGTCAACGGCGATGTCTTCCGCTGGTCGTGGATGTGGGGGCGCATCGCCGGCTGGTTCGGGCTCGAGACGGCGCCGTTCGACGGTGATGTCCGCCCGCTGGAAGCGCAGATGGCCGGCGATGCGCCGCTCTGGCGCCGGATCGTCGAACGCGAGGGGCTGATCGAGCCCGATCTCGCTCGGCTTGCCTCGCCCTGGCACACCGACGCCGACCTCGGCCGCCCGATCGAGGTCGTGACCGACATGTCCAAGAGCCGGCGCCTCGGCTTCACGGCCTATCAGCCCACCGACGACGCGTTCTTCGACCTGTTCGCGCAGTTGCGCGCCGATCGCCTGATCCCGTGATGGAGCGTCGAGGCCGACCGACGTCGTCATAGCGGGCTGGCGCTTGCGCACCTCCGACCTGTTCCTCATCCATCTTGGGAACCGCCACGTACCGCGGCTGGTCCACGTTCTCAAGGGTTTTGCTGTCGACACGGCGCACCGGCCCTTCGCCGACCTCTGCTGAAAGCGAGCCTCGCCCCGCCGTGGCGTCGAAGTCTGGAGCAGGCCGCGTGGATTCGTCTTCCCCCGCAACGCTTCCTCGGTCTCGGACGTAGTCGGCAGGCGTCGGTCCTTGCCTTCGCACGTTGAGCGGAGCAAATCGGCGATGAGGCACAAGCCCCTGAACCAGCAGACCATCGTCGTTACCGGTGCGTCATCGGGGATCGGACTGGCCACGGCCCGCATGGCGGCCGCTTGCGGCGCGGGCGTGGTTCTCGTCGCCCGCAGCGGGGAAGCCCTCGAGCGCATCGCGGGCGAGATCGTCCAGGCCGGCGGCAAGGCGATCGCGGCGATCGCGGACGTTGGCGATCGCGCGCAGGTCGAGGCCGCTGCGGCCAGGGCTGTCCAGACCTTCGGCGGCTTCGACACCTGGGTGAACGTCGCCGGCGTGACGATCTACGGACCGCTGCGGTCCGTGTCGCAGGACGATCACGAACGACTCCTCCGCACAAACCTGTGGGGGACGATCAACGGCTCGCTCGCGGCGGTTGATCATCTCGCCGAACGCGGCGGCGCGCTGGTCAATGTCGGGAGCGTCGCTTCCGACCTGGCCTTCCCCTTTCAGGGCATGTACTCGGCCTCCAAGCACGCCGTGAAGGGCTTCACCGACGCCCTGCGCATGGAACTCCAGCACGAAGGGGCCCCGATCTCGGTCACCCTGGTCAAGCCGACCTCGATCGACACGCCCCTGCCGCGACGCGCCCGCAACTACATGGATCGGGAGCCGATGCTGCCGCCGCCGGTCTACCCGCCCGAGGAGGTGGCGAATGCCATTCTCCATGCGGCCGTCCATCCGCAGCGCGACATCGTGGTCGGGGGCGCCGGCAAGGCCTTCACCGCGGCCAAGGAGTTCTCGCCGGGAGCCTTCGACCTGCTCGCCCCCGCGATCATCGCCTTCCAGAAGCGAACCGGGGAGCCACGCCGCCCGGCGGGCGCGCTGCACGCGCCGGAGCCGGACGACACGGGCCATGTCCGGGGCGACCAGCCCGGCTACGTCATGCGGACCAGCGCCTATACCCGAGCGACGCTCCATCCGATCGGCGTGGCGGGAGCCATGGCGGGCCTGGGCCTTGTGGCGGCCGCGCTGCTCGCCTCAGGCCGTGCGGGACGGCGGGTCCGTAGGCACTGACAGAAGCGGCCTGCCTCGGAACATCCTCTCAGAGCAGCTCCCCCATCTGAAGCGGTATCTCTGACCCCGGAGGAACGCGGCCCGTCCGGATCACGATTCCATCAAGGAGCGTTGCACGGCGCCTACTCGGCCGAAGCGTCGCCGTTGCGGCCGGGATCCGCCCTGCAGATCGGAGCGGACAGGCTGGCCAGCGGGTCCGGATCCGGCGTAGGCGCGAACAGGCGTGCGAACCACGGGCCGGCCAGTCCGGCCTGGCTTGCCGGCTTTTTCACGACGTCGATCGTCGCCATCATGCCTTTGTCCTCGTGTTCGAGGATGTGGCAATGGAAGACGAACCGCCCCAGCTTCGGGCCATCGAAGGTGAGGCGGAACAGGATGCGCGCGCCCGGCGGCAGGGGATAATTGTCATGCAGCGCGCTTTGCGTGATGGGGGGTACGAGCTTGCGATCGCCCAGGCACTGGTCCTGGGAGGCCGTATCGCCGTCCTGGCTCACCACCACGTCGGCATCGACGACGGTGAACTTCATCTGGTGGACATGGAAGTTGTGACACTCCCGGCTGTCGTTGACGACGAGCCAGTATTCCACCCCGCCGGCCCAGGCGGTCATCGTCGAGGGGCCGCTCATGTCGAAGGCCGGGTAGAACCTGGCGAAATCGGGAGCCAGCAGACCGCCCGGGACATCGTGGCAGGGGTCGGCCAGCGACAAGCGGGCGATCAGGGAGGGCTGGCCGGCGGTCGGCGCTGACGCTCCGTCCCTGATGAGATCGCCGACCGTGACCGAGGCGCCCGTCCCGTCGGTCAGGTGGCGGTTCTCCGCATGGATGCCGAAAAGCTCGCCGCCATTGGCATCCCCGAAATCATTGTTGTTGAACCGAAGGAAGCGCACGAGATCGCTGTCCGGGCCGAACGGCTGCGGATCGGTCTTGTAGGCCGACCAGTCGCAGGCCGGCGGCGGTGGAGCAGCCGGCGCGGCACCGGCCGGCGCGGCAGCGGCGGGAACGGGGGAGGGCGCAAGCGGCATCACGCCGGGCGCGGCCGCAGCCAGGAGCTTGGTGGCCGGGGCGACAAGAACGCCGGGCGTCGGCGACGTCTTGAGGCGCGGCGCCAGGGCTTGCGCCTTCACCGGCTCGAACGTCACATCGGCGAGATCGACGGCCGGCCACTGATCGCCGTCCCGGGTGTTGGGATCGAGCGGGGTCTTGATGCCGGTCGCGACCCCGGCGGTACGCAGATGCGCCGTCACGCGATGGGAGGGGTCGACGCAGGTCACGGGGTCCTCACCGGGGCCGCCGTCGCATCGCCGGACGATCACCTCGATGCGGGCGCTCGGCATCAGCGTGATCTCGTCCGTGCTGCGCTCGGGGGCCGCGACCCCGTCGAGCGCCCGGACCGTGAAGAGCAGGCGGCGGGGCTTGGCCTCGTTCGTCGTGACGAGGTGCAGCCGGTAAGTCACATCGGCGCTGGTGTTGGCGAGGCGCCAGACCTCGACCTGGTCCGGACGCATCGTGATCAAGGGGAAGACCTGTCCCGAGACGGTGAACACCCAGCGCTTGCTGGCGTCGTCCGCGTTCCAGCACTGGCCGCGCCCGAAGGCTGGGTTGGGATGGGTGGGCGGCGTGGCATAGGCGAGATCGTCGCTGAGCTTGGCGCCGAGGTTGAGTTGCCCGCACAGACCCTTGCGGTCGTCGTTCGCGCTGCCGAAGGCGGTGGCGCTCGGGTCCTTCGGATCGGTCGGCCGCCGCGGGAACTCGATCAGCCGGAAGGGGGCGCCGGGCCGCTTGCCGGCTGCCACCTGGATGTCCTTGAGCGCGAGATACCGGATGCGCACCAGGCCGTGTCCCGCGTCGGCCGCCGCCTCCTTCTCCAGCTCGGCCCGCTGCTCCGCCTGGGTGCCGCAGACAGGAACCCCGGCCTCGCCGGCCGTCGTGCTGACCTTGCAGTCGAGATAGGAATAGTCCCACAGGCTGCCGACCGTCAGCAGCGCGCCGAGGCCGTTCGAGACCTGCGGCTCGGATTGCCCGTGTACATGCGGATGGACCCAGAAGAGGCCGCTCGGATGGTCCGCGGCGATCGGATAGCTGTAGGCCGTGGCCTCGCCCCCCGTGACCATCGGCGGCCGGTTGGCCTCGGTGGAACAAGGGTCGGCCGTCGCCCCCGCATGGCCCGCCATGTGACCGGCCGCCGCTTCGCTGTCGGGCCCGGGCGCCGTGCCGAGCACGAACACGCAATCGCCATAGACCGGGGTCGCGTGAGGGGCGCCGAAGCCGAACCCTTCCGGCGAGACGATCAGTCCATGCGTGTGGATGTTCGAGGTCGAGGGATGGTCCTTCCCGAGCGCGTCGTGCACGCGCAGGTCGTTGCGAAACAGGATGCGCAGCGTCGCGCCACGGTCTGCGGCGATGACGGGCGGCATCAGCGAGCCGTGCCGAAGCCGGTCCGACAGGAGGGCGCCGCCCGGATGCGGCGCGCCCGCCGCCGCGTCGTAGACGGAGGCGCCGTCGATCATGGCGAGCCCGGGGACGCGGACCGTCGCGCGATGGGCCGTGAGCGTCACCCCGGTGCCCGCGTGCAGGATCGGCGCGTCGTTGAAGGGGTCCGCCCTGGCGACAATCGGGGCGGCTGAAAAGACAAACGTCGCAATAACGGCCGCGATCACGCGCATCGAGCCCTCCGTCACAATGATTTGGCACTTTCAAATGCCAAAATGATCGGCCGGAACGCGCCTTTTGCCAAGTGGAATTACGGCGCCCCCGAAAGCACGCATGCCACGGCGCGATGAAGTGCTCTCATCCGGTCAGCGCGTGCCAAGAGCAGGTGTCCGGCCGCCGGGCGCAGCGGGGTTGGCCGGGCAGGCGATGTGCTGGAGCGAGGCGTCGACCTCCTTGACGGGATGCCCGCGGCGCTTCGCCGTTCCTGTTTCACCCCCGCTTCACCGGCCCTTAATCCGCCGTCCTTAGTGTCGAGACGTCCCTGGCGCAGCGGACACCCGAAGGCATGCATGCGGAACGGCCGGAACCATGGGGCGAGCGGAAGCGAGGGAGACGGCCGCCGCGAGCCCCGCATCGCCGTGCCCGATCGGTCCGGGGGACCTCCGCTCGCCGTCTCGCCTGACGACCGTCCCGGCGCCCGGGCCGGCGGAAGCCGGGGGCGCGCGCGCAGCGAGCCGCCGATGCGCTCCACCGTTCCGTCGGTGGCGGGGGACGCGCCCGTGAGCCGGCCGGGCCGGGCCGGGCCGGAGCGGGGCCGTCGCACCGGGCGTCGCCGTCGCTCCCTGGGGTTGCGCCTGCTCTCCTGGTGCTGCGTGCTCGCGCTCTGGGGTGGCATCGGGCTCGCGGGCGTGGTCGCCTGGTACGCGCGCGAACTGCCCCCCATCGACCAGCTCGCCGTGCCCAAGCGGCCGCCCAACATCGCGATCCTCGGCGAGGACGGCTCCGTGCTCGCCAACCGCGGCGACACCGGCGGGGCGGCCGTGCGCCTCGCCGATCTGCCGCCCTACCTGCCGCAGGCCTTCGTCGCCATCGAGGACCGGCGCTTCTACCACCATTTCGGCGTCGACCCGTTCGGCATCCTGCGGGCGATCGGCCGTAACGCGGCGGGGGGCGGCACGGTGCAAGGCGGCTCGACGCTGACCCAGCAGCTCGCCAAGAACCTGTTCCTGACCCAGGAGCGCACGCTCTCGCGCAAGATCCAGGAAGTCATCCTGGCGCTGTGGCTCGAGCACAAATACACCAAGACCCAGATCCTCGAACTCTATCTCAACCGGGTCTATTTCGGCTCGGGCGCCTACGGG
>CAXTVD010000034.1:0-19796 GCA_964247575.1 uncultured Lichenihabitans sp. | reverse complement strand
TTTGTTCGTGCGCACAGGACGGTTGTGCTCTGGCCTGATACTGGCCTTGTTCCTCCTGACGCATTGCATCAATATCGCGATGAGCTTGATCTCTGCAGCGACCATGGACGCCGCACGGCCCCTCCTGACCGGCCTCTGGTCGAACGCGGTCGGTAACTGTGCGCTCTATGGCGCGCTTCTCACCCACGTCAGCCTGACCCTCAAGGCCCTCTACGAGCGGCGAACGCTCGCAATGAGCAGACGCGAAGCGCTGCAACTCGCGTTCGGTCTCGCGTTTTCGTTTCTCTTGGTCGCCCATGCGGTCAGCACCGAAATCGTGCCTGCCTTAAGCGGGCGGCCGATGCATTTTGTCGAGGAAGTGTATTTGCTGCAGGTCAAAATGCCGGCGATGGGCGTGCGGCAGGTCGCAGCTCTCGTTGTAGGGTGGATCCACGGCTGTCTCGGCATTCGGTTTTGGCTGCGCTCGAAAGTGTGGTTCCGGCGCAAGGCGCCACTTGGGCTCGCGCTGGCCTTGATCATCCCGCTGGTCGCGATCCTCGGGTTCGTCGAAGCTGGCAAGGAGGTCGAGCGGATCCGGCCGGCGCCCTACATTGTCGAGCCTTGGATATTGGCCCGCGCGGAAACCATCGGCTTGGCTATCTACGCTGCCCTCGTGGGCTCAATCGGAGGCGTCCTGGTAGCACGCGTGGTGCGCCATTGGACAAGGCGGCGATCCCGCATCAAGGTTCAATACCCCGATGGGCGAACGGTTATGGTTCCGGCCGGCTTCTCGGTCCTGGAGGCCAGCCGGTCCGGCAATATTCCCCATCTGTCGGTTTGCGGTGGGCGCGGTCGCTGCTCCACCTGTCGCATCCGCGTTCTTGGAAATCTGGCGGCCCAGCCGCCAGCCGACGCAGCGGAACGCGCGACGCTCGAACGGATCAAGGCGGAGCCGAACATTCGTCTCGCCTGTCAGTTGCGACCAACACACGACCTAACGGTTTTTCCGGTCTTCTCGGGTGCTTCCTCCAGCACCATTGCGCGGAGCGTCGCAGCGGCCGCCACACCGGCGAGCGGCGTCGAACGCAACCTTGCCGTTCTGTTTTGCGATCTCAGGAGTTTCACCCGTCACGCCGAACGATTGTTGCCCTACGACACTGTCTTCATTCTCAATCGCTATTTCCACGTTGTCGGTGAGGCGATCGAAACGAGCGGCGGCCATCTCGACAAATTCATCGGGGACGGCGCACTCGCCCTCTTCGGACTTGAGGGAGACGCGCACAACGCATGCCGCCAAGCTCTGAAGGCTGCCGCGCTCATTGCCCGAGGGCTCGACGATCTCAATGCCCATCTCGGCTCCGAACTGGACGAGTCCCTCCGGATTGCCATGGGGCTGCATTTCGGGCCCGCGGTCATCGGGGAGATGGGCTACGGACGCGCGACGAGCCTGACCGCCATCGGCGACGGCATCAACGTGGCGAGCCGTCTTGAGGGTGTAGCCAAAGAACACGGAGTGGAAGCCGCGATCTCAAGCGCCCTCACGGATGCTGCCGTCGTGTCGCTCCTGAGCGAGCGGCATGTGATCACAATCAAGGGACGCTCGGCACCGGTCGAAGCTATCCTGATCCGTGACGCGCGGGCGCTCGAACGATTTCTGCCGTGAAGCCACGACGACCCAAACCATTACGAGCGTCCCAAAAGATCGATCGTGTGATTGCCTCCGGTGCCCGTTTTGGCTGCGTGCTGGCTGATGCCGGGTACGGCTCCAGCGGAACGTTCCGTCAGGCCCTGAGCGAGCGCGGCCTGTTATGGGCGGTTGAACTGTAGCGGCGTCAGAACGTCTCGAACCCGCCCGGCCTGCTGACGGAACCTCGTTCGGCGGGCAGGTTTCGTCGACCACGCGCGATCGTGCCTCCCTGCTCGCAAGCGCCCTTCTCGATCCCGCCGGTTTCGCGGTCCTGTCGGACGACCCCGCCGTGGCGGGCAACGCCACCTCAGAACACCCTTGCGTCTGATGGTGCGCAGGAGAGCGTGATGGGCGCCCCGCGCATGAACGCGGTCGCGGCGCCTTCGGCCGGTTGCAGTCGGACCGACAATGCCGAGCCCCACCGCGTCCTCACGGCGATTTGCGTGTACTCGCCAAGGTACGTCATGTCGGTGATGGTCCCGCACAGCTTCGGGGCGGGGTCCCCTCCTTCGTGCAGCCGGAAGCGATCCGGTCGGATCATGACCTCCACTTCGTCCTGGCGCGGTCCCACCTTGTCCAGCGGGCAACCCGTAAGCATCGTCCCGTCTGGCAGCACGATGCTACGGTCGGACCGCGAGACCTTGCCGGCGAGGAAATTAGAGTTGCCGAGGAACCCCGCCACAAAGTGGGACGCAGGATCCTCGTACAGGTCCCGTCCCGTGCTGAGCTGTTCGATCCGCCCGGAGTTGAACAGCGCGATCCGATCCGACATCCGCAATGCTTCGTCCTGGTCGTGGGTGACGTAGAGGATCGTTACGCCGGTCTCGTTGTGGATGCGCTTGATCTCGAGCTGGATCTCCTCGCGTAACTTCTTGTCGAGGGCTGAAAGGGGCTCGTCCATCAGCAGCAGCGGAGGGTCATAGGCAAGCGCACGCGCGAGCGCAACGCGCTGCTGCTGTCCGCCCGACAATTGCGCCGGCATCCGATCCGCCATTTTCTCCAGCCGGACCAATTTGAGCATGGCCGCGACCTTCTCTTCGGTCGCGGCTTTCGACCGGCGCCGCACGCGTAGCGGGAAGGCGACGTTCTCCGCGACGCTGAGGTGCGGAAACAGCGTGTACCGCTGGAACACCATGCCGATGTTTCGCTTGTTCGGCGGCACTTGGAGCAGCGATCGGCCGTTCAGCAGCACGTCGCCGCCCGTGGGGTCGAGGAAGCCGGCGATGGCGTGGAGCGTCGTGCTCTTGCCCGACCCCGACGGGCCCAGGAACGTGATGAACTCGCCCTTCGCGACGTCGAGCGATACGTTCTCGACGGCGACGAGCTTGCCGTAGGTCTTCTCGATGCGGCGGATGGAAAGGAACGGCTCGGTCATGCGGTTCTGCCTTTCCGAAGCAGCGCTGCGAGCAGCATCAGGAGTATGGTCAGGCCGACGAGCAGGGTCGATACGGCGGCGATCACCGGCGACAGGTCCTGGCGCAGGGTCGAGAAGATGCGGACGGGGAGCGTTTGCAGGTCGGGGCTCGCCATAAAGATGGCGATCACCACCTCGTCCCACGAGGCGAGGAAGGAGAAGATCGCCGCGCCGAAGAGACCGGCCTGGATGGCGGGAAGGGTCACGCGCAGCTTGGCCTCCAGGGGGCTTGCGCCGCACAGCATCGCTGCGTCCTCGATGCTCTTGTCGAAGCGCTCCAGCGACGTGCAGATGGAAATGATCGCGAACGGAAGAGCGACGATCGTGTGTGCGATGACGAAGCCGATGAAGGTGCCGTTCAAGTGCAGTCGCAGGAAGAAGGCGTAGAGCGCCACGGCGAGGACCACGACGGGGAGGACCATGGGCGTCAGGAACAGCGCCCGCAGCGCTTCCTTGCCGCGAAAGTTTCCCCGCGTCAGGCCGAAGGATGCCATGAGGCCGAGCAGGGTCGCGACGGCCGCCGTCACGATCGCGATCTCGAAGCTGGTCAGGAACGCGGTCAGCCAGTCGGGGTCGGCGAACAGTTGCGCGTACCATTTCAGCGTCCATGCCGGGGGCGGAAACTGAAGGTAGCGCGAGGAGCCGAACGAGAGCGCGACGATCACCAGGATCGGCAGCAGCAGGAACGCGCCGACGAGCAGGGCGACGCCGGCGAGGACGAAACGGAGGAAACCGAGGCGGGCGAAGTCGAGGAGCATGGTCCTACTCAGGCCCGCGGGCGTTGCCGAAGCCGAAAATGCGGAATTGCACCGCGTAGATCGTCATGGAGACGACCAGCAGGACGACGGACGCCGCACCGGCCAACCCCCAGTCGAGGAGGGATTGCACGAGTTGCGCGATCAGTTCGGCCAGCATCATGTTGGCGGTCCCGCCCAGGAGCGCGGGGGTGACGAAGTAGCCGAGCGACATCACGAAGACCATCAGCACCCCCGCTCCGACGCCGGAGGCCACCAGGGGCAGGAACACCCGCACGAAGACTTGCAGTCGATTGGCGCCGCACAGGGAGGCGGCCCGGCACAAGGCGGGGTCGAGGCTCCGGATGGCGGCTTGCAGGGGCAGCACCATGAAGGGCAGCATGATGTACGTCATGCCGACCGTGACCCCGACGAGGTTGTTGACGAGCGGCAGGGGAGAGGCGATCAGCCCCCACGCCATCAGGGTCTTGTTGATGATGCCGGTTCGCTGCAACAGCACCATCCAGGCATAGGTGCGGGTGAGGAGATTGGTCCACATCGACAGGATCACGATCGCGAACGACAACGCAGCCCAGAACCGGGGCGCCACCGCGAGGAACCAAGCGACCGGAAAGCCCAGCAGCAGGGTCGCCGCCGTCACGATGCCGGCCACCGTGAAGGTGTTGAGGAAAATGCGCAGGTAGGTGCTGGAGCCGAAGACCTCGGCAAAATTCGACAGGCCGGGCGAGGGATCGAGGACGCTGCGAAGCAGCAGCCCGAGCACCGGCGCGACGAAGAACACGACCAGCAGGATCAAGGCGGGCGAGGTCGGCCAGAAGCCGCGCGCGATGCGCGTCGGGCGGCCGGTTGCGCGCGGCTCGGAGACAGCCAATGTTAGCATGTCGGTTCCCTCCATGCGTCATGCCTCGAGGCTGCGTCGGGACGCTCCGTCGCCGGGCCGACCGTCGGCCCGGGCCACAAGGGGCGGCTCGCGTCCCCCGCGAGGTACGGTGGCGTCACTTCGCCTGCCAGTCGTACCAGCGCTTGCCGATCTCGTCGCGATGGGCGGCCCAGTAACCCATGTCGAGGTTGATCTGGCCGGCGGTGTGCTGGTCGGGCAGCATGGCGGCGTCCTTTGCGGGCATGAGCTTCGCGGAGGCCTTGTTGATGGGGGCGTAGCTGGTCAACGAGGCCATCTCGGCCTGCGGCTCGGCGCTGGTCGCGGCGGCCAGGAACCTCATCGCCTCGGCCTTGTTCTTGGCACCTTTCGGCACGACGAGGACGTCGGCGGCCGTGAGGTTCTGGTTCCACGACATCCCGACGCTCGGCTCGTCCTTCTGGACGGCGAAGATGCGACCGTTCCAGAAGGCGCCGATCGGCGCTTCGCCGGAAGCCACCAACTGCTGCGATTGCGCGCCGCCGCCCCACCACACGATCTCGGGCTTTATGGTGTCGAGCTTCTTGAAGGCGCGGTCCAGGTCGAGGGGGTAAAGCTTGTCCGGCGCGACCCCGTCGGCGAGAAGCGCGATCTCCAGGACGCCTGGCGCGGACCACTTGTAGAACGTGCGCTTGCCCGGATAGGTCTTGGTATCGAACAGGTCGACCCAGCTCTTGGGCTCCTTGCCGCCCAAGGCGTCCTTGTTGTAGCCGAGGACGAACGAGTAGTAGAAACTACCGACGTGGGTCGGGTCCGTAAAGCGCGGATCGAGGTTGTCCTTCTTGATCACCGAGAAGTCGAGCGGTTCGAGCAGTCCCTGCTTTGCGGCCGCGACGGCGAAATCACCCTCGACGTCCACCACGTCCCAATCGACGTTGCCACTGTCGACCATGGCCTTGAGCTTGCCGTAGTCGGTCGGGCCGTCGAGCTTGACCACGGCCCCCGTACCCTTCTCGAAGGGCTCGACCCAGGCTTTCTTCTGCGCGTCCTGGGTCGTGCCGCCCCACGACGTGAAGACCATGTCCTTTGCCGTCGCGGATTGCCCGGCGACTTGCAGCAGGATGAGGCCGAGCGCACCGGAAACAATCATAGTCGTTTTCATTCGATGCTCCTATATCACTTAATAAGACCGCTCGCCCAATTACGAACAGTTTCAATTTATATAGCAACACTCATGCCAAGCTCAATCAGTGACGCAATGATGCTCAGATTTATCGCTCGAATGACTTCAGATGTACGGATGGGTCAAATTGCAGATGCTTGGAGCGGCTCGAGCGCCACGTCCCGACTATGAAAGCGGTGAGAAGCTCGCAGGCAGGAGAATCTTGTTTTCCATTGCTTCGATGAGCGCCTGGATCTTGGGCAAAAAGGTCTGCCAGCGGGCATCGGCCAGGAGGGCTGCCCGCCTGGTCGCGCGATCATTGAGGTCCGCGTAGGCCCAGATGTGGACGATCTCGTTGAGCGGACCGATGTCCGAGAAGAAGTAGCCGACGAGATGGCCCAGATGGCTCTTTTGGACCGCGATGCCTTCCTCGTCGACGAGCTTGAGATAGGCCGGGGTCGCGCCGGTCCTCATGCGGTAGGTTCGCATCTCGTAGATCATCGGATCACCGCATCACGAAGGGATCGGGGATCGGCGCGTCTGACGTGCGGATCCATACGGATTTTGAGCGCGTGTAGTCGAGGATCGACTCCGCGCCGCCCTCGCGCCCGAGGCCCGACTGGCCGTAGCCGCCGAACGGGACGATGGGGGACACGGCGCGGTAGGTGTTCACCCAGACGATGCCCGCCCGGAGGCGGCGGATAATGCGGTGAGCCCGGCCGAGATTCGACGTGAACAGGCCGGAGGCGAGCCCGAAGCGCGAGTCGTTGGCCAGGGCGACGGCCTGCGCCTCGCCTTCGAAGGGCATGACGCTCAGGACCGGACCGAAGAGCTCTTCGGCCATGCAGGGCACGGCGTTATCGCCGGCGGCGACGATGGTCGGCTCGAAGAAAAACCCGCTTGGCTGGGCGGCCGGGCGGTGACCGCCGGTCACGACCGTCGCGCCCGCGGCGACGCTGCGAGCCAGGACCGCCTCGATGCCCTCGCGCTGCCGCCGGGTCGCGAGCGGGCCCATCTCGGTCGCGGCGTCCTGCGGGTCGCCGATGACGATGCGCTCGGCCTTTTCCTTCAAGATATCGAGCAGGCGGCCATAGGCGGCCCGCCCGACGTAAAGGCGCGAGCCCGCCACGCAGCTCTGGCCGCTCGCCGCGAAGATGCCCGCCACGATCGCGTTGGAGGCGCTGTCGAGGTCGGCATCCGCGAAGACCAGCACCGGCGACTTTCCGCCGAGTTCTAGCGTCGTATGGGCGAAGTTCTCGGCCGTGTTGCGCACGACGTGCCTCGCCGTCGCCGGCCCGCCCGTAAAGGCCACGCGCGAGACCAGCGGATGGCTGGTAAGCACCCTGCCGCAAGGCTCGCCGAAGCCGGTCAGGATGTTGACCACGCCCTTCGGAAAACCGGCTTCCTCGATGAGCCGCGCGAATTCGAGGAGTGGCGCGGGTCCCTCTTCCGACGCCTTCACCACCACCGTGCAACCCGCTGCGAGCGCAGGACCGAGCTTCACGGCCGACAGGAACAGCTGCGAGTTCCAAGGCACGATCGCGGCGACGACGCCGATCGGCTCGCGCCGTAACGTCACGTCCATGTCGTCCTTGTCGATCGGCAGGTGGGCGCCCTGCAGCTTGTCGGCCAATCCGCCGAAATAGCGGTAGTAGTCCGCGACGTAGCCGATCTGCGCGCGTGTCTCGCGGATGATCTTGCCGGTGTCGCGCGTCTCCAGTTCGGCGAGGCGGGGCGCGTGCCGTGCCACGAGGTCGCCGAGCCGGGTCAGCAGCTTGCCGCGCGCCGTCGGTGTCAGGTCGGACCAGCTCGGGTCAAACAGCGCGCGATGCGCGGCGGTCACGGCCCGGTCGACGTCCGCGACGCCCGCCGCGGGCATCACGGCCCAGGGCTGCTCCGTCGAGGGATCCACGCTCTCGAAAGTTTCGGCGGCGTCTTCGAACGCGCCGTCGATGAAATGCTGGAAGCGCGGCAGGGTCATCGACGGGTGTCCCTTCAGGTCAGGCGAAGGCCGGCAGCACGTGCCGGATGAAGAGATCGAGCGACTTCTTCTTCCGCCCGTGGGCGATCCCCCCATCGATCCAGATCGCGAACTGGTCGAAGCCGAGCGCCTCGTACGCCTTGAGGCGACCGATTACCGCGTCCGGCTCGCCGATGACGAGGTTCCGCGCGACCTTCTCGGGTGAGAAATGCGGCGCGGCCGCCCGTTCGACCGGCGTCAGCGGAGCCATGATCCCCTGGCTAATCGGCCGCTTGTTGGCGAACCAGGCGCCGAAAAGGCCGTAGAAGGCGCTGAGATCCTCGACGAGGCCGGCCGTCTCCTCCGGGCTATCGGAAACGAAGGTGTGCTGCAGCAGCATGACCTTCGGACGGGGCACCTCGGGATGGGCCGCGACGGCCGATTGGAAGCGATCCATGAGGATTGCCACCTCGTCATCGCCGGACGCCAGCGGCGTCACCTGCACGTTGCAGCCGTTGGCGACCGCGAAATCGTGGCTGTTGGGATCGCGCGCCGCGATCCAGATCGGCAGGTCGCCGCGCACGGGCTTGGGCGAGGAGGTCGTCTCGGGAAACGACCAGAACTCGCCGTCGTGCGCATAGTCGCCCTCCCAGAGCTTCCTGACCGCCGGAACCAACTCGCGCATGCGCAGGCCCGCACCCATCGCGTCGAGCCCCGGTGCGAGGCGCTCGTATTCGAAGGTATAGGCGCCGCGCGCGATCCCGAGGTCGAGCCGACCGTTCGAGGCGACGTCGGTGATGGCCGCCTCGCCGGCCAGCTTTATCGGATGCCAGAAAGGCGCGATGACGTTACCGGTTCCGAGGCGTATGCGGGTCGTCCTGGCGGCGAGGTAGGCGAGCTGGACGAACGGGTTCGGCGCGATGGTGAACTCCATTCCATGGTGTTCGCCGATCCAAGCCGTCTCGAAGCCGGCGGCCTCCGCGGCCAGGACCAGTTCCTCCAGTTCGACGAACAGCTCCCGGTGCGGCTTGGACGGATCGGCGCGTTCCATGTGCAAGAAGACCGAGAACCGCATCGCGAACCTTTCGTTTGCCTCAGGCCGGGAGCGAGAGTGGCTGGACGGTGCCCCGTGCGGCGTCGCCGACATAAAGTCCGAAGATGTCCACACGCCGCTCCTCGATGAAGCGGCGAAGCATGGCGGCGAGCGCCGCGTCGCGGATGCGCTCCCATGGAACTGCGTCGAGGGGCGCCAAGGCGACCGGCGCGGCCGCGTCGGGCCGGGAGCGCAGGATGCCGCGATACACCACGGACATCGCGCCCGCTCCGCGCGCAGGATCCTCGTAGATGGCGAAGAGGAAGCCGAGGTCGGCGTCCAGGCCGAGACGCCGGAGGGTTCCCGCGAGGTCGTCGATCTCGGACGAGCCGCCAGCGGCGGAACCGCCGCTGGGAAGGTCGAGGCCTCCCCGTCCGTCCTCGACGAGGACGATCCGGCCTTCGTGTTCGAGGATGGCGCCCAGGCGTGTGCGTCCGCCGCCGGCGGCCAGCGCGTCGAGCGGCAGCCCGAAGGTGAGATGCGCGCCCCTGCAGTAGCCGAGCGGGTTCGCCGGCCCCTCGTCGAAGCCGACGACCTCGCCGAGCAGGATGAAGTGATCGCCGGCCTCGATCACGTCGCGCAGCCGGCAGTCGAACCATGCAGCGACGTCGTTCAGGATCGGACTACCCGCCGGACCGCGTCGCCAGGCCGCCTCGGCGAATTTGTCGGGGGCCTTGGAGGCGAAGAGGCGGGAGATCGTCGCCTGGTGCTCGGCCAGCACGTTGACGCTGAAATGGCTCGTTCCCGTGAAGACCGGGCAGCTTGCGGCCGTCTTGGCGACGCAAACCGACAGGAGCGGCGGGTCGAGCGACACGGAGGTGAAGGAATTGGCGGTGAAGCCGCGGGGACGCCCGTCCTCCTGGGTCGTGGCCACCACCGTCACCCCGGTGGGGAAAACGCCGAATGCCTTGCGCAGCGCCCTGGGGTCCAACGGCGCTGCCGCGGTCGCGCCGACGGCGGACATCGCCGGTGCGGCCCCGTCGATGAAGGCTCGCAGCCGCCCGTTGACCGCGGCGACGTCTGTCAGGGTCATGAGGTGGCGGGCGCCGGGCACGATCTGCACCTCGCTATGCGGCGCGATCACGGCCATCGCCTCCGACATGGCCGGGGTGGAATTCGGGTCCTGCTCGCCGGTGATGAACAGGGCCGGCACCGTCAGTCCCGCCAGGCGGTGGCGGTGCTCCGCGTCGGATCGCGCGAACAGACGATAGGTCCTGGCGTAACCGATGGGATCGATCGCCTCGAGCAGATGCCGCGTGCTCTCGGCCGCGCCTCGCAGCCCGGCCGGAACGGGAGTGCCGAACCAGCGGGCGAGGGTTGCGTCCCAGTCCGGCCGGCGCTCGTCCTTGTCCTCCAGCGACCCGAGGCGCGCCTCGATCGCCGCGCGTTGCGCCGGGCTTCGGCAGAAGACCGCGTTGATCGCGACCACGCTTCGCACGCGTTCGGGATGATCGAGCGCGCATTCGAGGGCCACGAGCGCGCCCATGGAATGGCCGATCAAGTGGGCGCGGTCGATATAGAGGGCGTCGAGCAAGGCCAGGATCGCGTCGGCGTAGTGGAAGAGCCGGGTTTCCGCCGGCGGCAGGCTGGACGCGCCGTGGCCGAGCATGTCCACGGCGATCACGTCGTGATCGATCGCAAGGTCCTCGACCTGAGGCTCCCAGATCGCGCCCTGCAGGCCAACCCCGTGGATCAGGACGACCGCGACGCCGTTTCCCGCCCTGCGGTAGGCGACGCGCGCCTCGCCGCCGTTCCGGTCGCGATAGCCGACGTGGGCGGGTTCAAGCATCGGTGCCGCCGAGCGCCTCGAGATCCTGGTAGCGATCGCCGATGCGGTGGTGCGGCCGCCCACCGATCGACGCGCCGAGCGCGACCACGATCTCGTCCGGCGCCGGGGCGTCCACGATCGAGAACTGGATCGTCAGATAGTGGGACCGCATTCCCTCGTCGGCCTTGTGCATGAGCGGAATGACGACCGGACAGTTCGGTCCCCCGCGCGTGTTGGTGAAGCTGAGATAGCTCTTGGCTCCGACGGCCTTGCGATAAGGGTTGCCGAACCGCAGCGTGTGGATCAACGCGGAGGCGTGTTCGATCTCGCCGGCCGTACCGACGACAGCGGCCTTGCCATACCCCTCGACGACCTCGCCGCCGCCCGTCATCGCCAGGATCTCGGAAGTCAGCCGCGCGCCGAGCTCCGGCGCCAAGGCATTAATCCCGGGCCTGAGGTCCTCGACGAAGCCTTGGCCGTGCCAGGGATTTGTGAGCACAGCGGCCGCGGCGAACATGCGGAGCGGCCTCGGCGCTTCGCGCCCGCCCTCGATCAGGGTGGTCTCGGCGTTGGTAACGATTTTCCGCAGGCTGAGCACGCCATTACTCCATGACGGTTCATAGTGGTATTCCATATTAGGGTATGTCAAGGGCTTGCTGTTGTCGGTCGATAGGGGCAGAACGACCCTCGGAGGAACGCCGTTGACCACAGTCACTGCCATGTCCGACGACCCGCTCCGCGTCGACCGGAACGCGAGGACTTTGCGGGAGCTCGCCCTGGAGCGGCTTCGCGACGGGATCCTGGATTTCCAGTTCAGACCCGGGGAGCGGCTCGTCGAGCGGACGCTCTGCGAGAGGCTCGGCGTAAGCAGGACGGTTGTCCGGGAGGTCTTGCGCCATCTCGAAACCGAGGGACTCGTCGAGATCGTGCCGCAACAGGGTCCAGCGGTCGCCAAGCCGGACGCCAGTCAGGCCGCCCAGGTCTATGAGATCCGGGGCCTCTTGGAAGCGGAGGCGGCCCGCTCGGCAGCGGCCGCGGCGACGGCGAGCGACGTCACGCGCCTCAGGAAGGCGAATGCCACCATCCAGGCCGCATTCGCCGACGGAACCAGTCGTGACGTTCTCAGGGCGACCACAGATTTCTACGAGATTCTATTCTCGATCGCAGGGAAGCTGGTGGCGTGGCAGGTGGTACAAGGACTGAACGCTCGCATCAACCAGTTGCGCGCGATGACGATCTCCCATCCGGGGCGGCGTGGCGACGCCGGTGCCGAGATGAACAGCATCATTGATGCGATCGCCATGCACGACGGCGAACTGGCTGCCAGAGCGAGCTTCGATCACGTGAACCGGGTGAAGGCCCTGGCCCTGAACGCCCTGCAGGGCGCGGCCCCAGCGGCGCCGACCATGGGGAGATCCCGAAAGGCCCATCGCGAGATAAAATCGACGTAGAGCGGAGGCGGCGGCGTCTCGGATCGAAACGCGACCTTCCGACTCGCAAGCCCCTGCCCCGTCTCCCGGCAAGCCGATCGCCTGCTCCGAACTTACGTGCTCCCGTTCCGGATCGATCACGCTGCGCGCGAGGTTCGGCTTGTCGGTGCGGGAGCGCCTGGCCGACGACGCGGATCATAGCGCGGGAACCGCGGCCTCGCCCTTCCGGGTTCGATGCGTTTCGACCGCAGCCGTCAAAGGACCGAGCACGGAGCGTCTTCGGGAACCGCGCCACGCGATAGCCCTCGACTGTGCACCGCGCCCTTGTGCCCCGGCCGCCCTCCGAGCGGCTATGGTCCGTCCGTGCGCGGATAGGTGATGATCGAGAGGAAGCGGATCGGTAGGCGGCGCAGCTGCTCGGGCCCGTGCGGCGCGTCGGCGTCGAAGAACAGGCTGTCGCCCTGCTGCATCGGATAAAGCTTGTCGGCGTGGCGGTACACGACCTCGCCCTCCAGCATGTAGAGAAATTCGAGCCCCGCATGCTGGAATAGAGGGAACACGTCCGATTCCGCCGTGAGCGTGATCATGTAGGGTTCGACCACCACCGGCGAGGACGCGTCCGCCGTGTGGCCGAGGAGATGATACTGGTGTCCGTTGCGCGTCCCCCGTCGCTCGATCGCAAGTCCCTCGCCGGCCTTGACGAAAACGGCGCCACGCTTCTCCTCGAAGCGTCGGAAGAAAGCTGTCACGGGGACGCCGAGCGCGCGCGACAGCGCCTGGAGGCTGGTCAAGGAGGGCGAAATGACGCCGTTCTCGATTTTTGACAGCATGCCGCTGGACAGCCCTGACGCCGCGGCGAGGTCGGAAACGGTTATTCCGAGCTTGCTGCGGAAGGCATGCACCTCGCGGCCGATCGCGACCTCGAGAAGGTTGTCGCGCGCGCCGGTCAGGGCGTGGGGGTCCTGCGCGAGGACCGGCTTGGTCGCGAACGGACTCGTCCCGAACGGTTCGACGACCGGCTGATCGTCGCCAATTCGCGCTGCCGGGGCGGCGGACGCGCCCTCGCCATTCCGGCGCGGCCCAGCTTGCCGTTCCCTTGCCATTCCCTTCACGCCCACCGATCGCAACATTTCCGAGAAGGTTCGCGGTCATCGCGACGTCCGGCCACCTCGCGGCAGGGTATCAGGGGATCTCGGCCCTGCAAACGGAGCGCCTCGGCGTTCTGCCCAGCCTTCGCGACGGGATGACGCAACGGCCTTTTGGACCGTCGCGGGCGTCGTAGAGGCCCGTGTCACTTGCTCTAACGGAAGCGCGACAGGGCGAAGGGCGAGAGGTCCACGCCGCTCCACCCGCCCGCCAGCACGTCGGCCACGGCCGCGCCGACCCCGGCGGAATGCTTGAAGCCATGGCCGGAGCACGCGGACACGACGAGTACCCGGTCCTGCTCGGGATGCGCGTCGATGATGAAGCCGCGGTCCGGGGTCATCGTGTAAAGGCAGACCGCCGCCTTGGCGAGACGGGAGGTGACGCCGGCCAAGCGTCCGGCGACGTTCTCCCGGAACATGCGATCGGTCTCTGCGGGATCGATGCGGCGATCGACGGCCTGCGCCGTCGTGGTGGTGACGTACTGCTCCTTCGCGACTTTGAGGCGGGCATCTCCCGGCAGCGGCGGGAAGCCATAGAAATAGTCCGCGTCGGTCCGGCCATACATCCAGATGAAAACCGGCGATTTTGGCCCGAAAGCGCCGGTGTCCCCGACCTCGTACCAGTAGAGCAACTGACGGCTGACCGTGAGCAGGCGATCGAAGGGCGCCCCGAGCAGAGGTCCGCTCCAGGCCCCGGCCGACACCACGACGCGATCGGCGATCAGGGTGCCGTCGGACGTGGTGATGCGCACCCCGGCCGCCTCCTGCTCGAGAGCATGGACCTCTACGCCGGTGCGCACGTTCGCGCCCATGGCCGTCGCACGATCGAGTTGCGCCGCAACGCAGGCTTCGGGGACGACGTAGCCGCCTCCCGCCTCGTAGTAGGCCTTCTCGGTGCCGGTCAACCCGCGGAACATCGGAAAGCGCCGTGCGACCTCGGCGCCGTCGAGAACCTCGTGGGCAATCCCGTATCGCTCGGCGGCATCGATCGACCGGGCCGTGAAATCCGGCATGCCGTGGTGCGTCGTCACGCCGTCGCCCGGCCCCATCACCAGCGCGCCGCACGCGTCGAACAGGACCGTTCCGGACGTCGCCTCCAGCTCGCGCCAGATGCGCTGCGAGGCGATGGCGAAGGGCACGTAGTCGAGCCCCTCACCGACGGCTTGGCGCGTGATGCGCGTTTCGCCATAACTCGACCCCATGGCGTGGGGCGGCGCGTAGCGATCGAGGCCGACCACGCGCGCGCCACGCTTGGCGAGCTGGTACAGGGCGGCGCTGCCCATCGCGCCCAGGCCGACGACGGCGACGTCGACGTGTTCGGTCATAAAATACGTCCTGCTGGTCGGTGCCGCGGGAGCGCTCAGATGTCGAGCGTGTTGTCCCGCTCCCACTGCGTGAAGTGGGCGGAGAAGCTGGCCCATTCGGACCGCTTCATCTTCAGGTAGGCGGCGGAGAAGTCCGCCCCGAGCGCCGACTTCAGCGCCTCGTCGCGATCGAAGGCGCGCAGGGCGTCGAGAAGGTTCAGCGGCAGCTTGGGCGCGTCCGTCACGGTATGGCCGAGCTGGTACATGTCGATGTCCCGGCGCTTGCCGGGATCGGCCTTGCGCCGCACGCCGTCCAGGCCGGCCGCGATGATGACGGCCTGAAGCAGGTAAGGATTGACGGCGCCGTCCGGCAGGCGGAGCTCGAAGCGGCCCTTGCCCGGCACGCGGACCATGTGCGTTCGGTTGTTGCCCGTCCAGGTGACGCTATTGGGAGACCATGTCGCCCCCGACATGGTTCGGGGCGCGTTGATGCGCTTGTAGCTGTTGACGGTGGGGTTGGTGATGGCGGCCAGGGCCTCGGCGTGCGCCATGAGTCCGCCGAGGAAATTGTAGCCCTGCCCCGACAGGCCCATCTCGTCCGCGTCGTCGTGGAAGGCGTTCGTCGTGCCGTCCTTGTCCCAGACCGAGATATGGGCGTGGCAGCCCGAGCCGGTGAGAGCCGGGAAGGGTTTCGGCATGAAGGTCGCGCGCAGGCCGTGCTTCTCGGCCACGGAGCGCACCATGAACTTGAAGAACGAATGACGATCGGCCGTGATCAGGGCGTCGTCGAAGGCCCAGTTCATCTCGAACTGGCCGTTCGCGTCCTCGTGGTCGTTTTGGTAGGGCTCCCAGCCCAGTTCCAGCATGTAGTCGCAGATCTCGGCGATGATGTCGTAGCGGCGCATCAGCGCCTGCTGGTCGTAGCAGGGCTTCTGCGCGGTATCCTTGGCATCGGAGGGACCGACGCCGTCGGCGTCGATGAGGAAGAATTCGGCCTCCACGCCCGTCTTCACGTGGAGTCCCTCCTTCGCCGCCTCGGCCATCACGGTCTTGAGCACGACGCGGGGGGCCTGCGGGACGGACTTGCCCTCCATCACGCAATCGGCCGCGACCCATGCCACCTCGCGCTTCCACGGCAGTTGCACGACCGCCGCGGCGTCGGGCATGGCGAACAGGTCCGCGTGGGCGGGCGTCATGTCGAGCCAGGTCGCGAATCCCGCGAACCCCGCACCGTCCCTCTGCATGTCGGCGATGGCGGCGGCCGGTACGAGCTTGGCGCGCTGGGCGCCGAACAGATCGGTAAAGGAGATCATGAAGTAGCGGATGCCTCGCTCCGCTGCGAGGCTGGCGAGATCCTGAATCATGGTCGATCTCCGATGGGATTGGTCAAACGCCTCAGAAGCCGGCCTGCCCGGGGAACCAGCTCGTGCCGGCCAGCGGTACCCGCGCCATGGCGGCCGCCTCCAGCGTCAGTGCGCAGAGGTCCTCGGGCTCAAGGTTGTGGACATGATTCTTGCCGCAGGCGCGGGCGATGGTCTGCGCTTCCAGCGTCATGACCTTCAGGAAATTCGCGAGCCTCCGGCCCGCTCGCACGGGATCGAGCCGCTTCATCAGCTCCGCGTCCTGCGTCGTGATGCCCGCGGGGTCCCTGCCCTCGTGCCAGTCGTCGTAGGCGCCCGCCGTGGTCCCCAGCGCATTGTACTCGGCCTCGTAGACGGGATCGTTGTCGCCGAGCGCGACCATGGCGGCGGTGCCGATCGAGACCGCGTCGGCCCCCAACGCAAGCGCCTTGGCCACGTCGGCGCCGTTGCGGATGCCACCCGACACGATGAGCTGGACCTTGCGGTGCAGCCCGAGCTCCTGCAGGGCCTGCACGGCGGGCCGGATGCAGGCGAGGGTCGGCATGCCGACGTTCTCGATGAACACGTCCTGGGTCGCGGCCGTGCCGCCCTGCATGCCGTCGACCACAACGACGTCGGCGCCGGCCTTGGCGGCAAGGGCCACGTCGTAATAGGGACGCGAGCCGCCGACCTTCACGTAGATCGGCTTCTGCCAGTCGGTGATCTCGCGCAGTTCGAGGATCTTGATCTCCATGTCGTCCGGGCCGGTCCAGTCGGGGTGGCGGCAGGCCGAGCGCTGGTCGATGCCCTTGGGCAAGGTCCGCATGTTCGCGACCCGATCGGTGATCTTCTGGCCGAGCAGCATGCCGCCGCCGCCGGGCTTGGCGCCCTGCCCCACCACGATCTCGATCGCGTCGGCCTTCAGCAGGTCTTCCGGGTTCATGCCGTAGCGCGAGGGCAAGTACTGGTAGACCAGCGTTCGCGACTGGCCGCGCTCCTCGGTCGACATGCCGCCGTCGCCCGTCGTCGTCGAGGTCCCGGCGGCCGAGGCGCCCCGCCCGAGCGCCTCCTTGGCATTGGCCGACAGCGAGCCGAAGCTCATGCCCGCGATCGTGATGGGGATCTTGAGTTCGAGCGGCTTCTTGGCGAAGCGGGAGCCCAGGACGACCTCCGTGCCGCAACGCTCGCGGTAGCCTTCGAGCGGATAGCGGGAGATCGAGGCGCCCAGGAACAGCAGGTCGTCGAAATGGGGCAGCTTGCGTTTCGAGCCGCCTCCCCGGATGTCGTAGATGCCCGTGGTCGCTGCGCGACGGATCTCCGATAGCGTGTAGTCGTCGAACGTCGCCGACTTGCGCGGGAGGGTCGGGGGATTGTCGTAGGACATCGGTCTGGCCCTTCGGGCGTACGGGGACGGTCGGGGGTGGACGACGTGCGGGAGGAGCGGCTTCGACGCGGACCGCTAGCCGTAGGCGTCCGCGTGATCGACGCTGAAGTTGTAGAGCTTGCGGGCGGAGCCGTAGCGCTTGAAGTCGGGCGGCCGGACATCGTCGATGCCGGCCCGTTCGAGAAGGGTCGCGAGCAGCCGGAGGTGCTCCGGGCGCATTTCCTTCTCGACGCAATCGGCTCCCAGGCTCTTCACCGCGCCGCGCACGAAGAGCCTGGCTTCGTAGATCGAGTCGCCTAGCGCGTCGCCCGCGTCCCCGCAGACGACGAGCGTCCCGGCCTGGGCCATGAAGGCCGACATGTGGCCGATCGAACCACGCACGACGATGTCGATGCCCTTCATCGAGATGCCGCAGCGGGACGCCGCGTTGCCCTCGATCACGAGAAGGCCGCCCCTGCCGGTGGCGCCGGCATATTGGCTGGCGTCGCCCTTCACGCGGACCTCGCCCGACATCATGTTCTCCGCGACCCCCGGGCCGGCCGAGCCGTGCACGGTGATGGTCGCCTCGCGGTTCATGCCGGCGCAGTAGTAGCCCACGCTGCCCCTAACCTCGATCGCGATGGGCGCGTTCACACCGACCGCGACAGCGTGGCTGCCGCGGGGGTTTACGATCTCCCACAGGGTCTCGTTCGTGCCGGGTCCCTGCTCGTGCAGGGCCTGGTTGAGCTGGCGCAGTTCGCTCGTGGCGAGGTCGATGGCCGGCATGGATCAACGCCCCCAGAAATAGACGGTGGCGGGTTCGGGCTCCCACACGCTGGCCGCTTCGATACCCGGAAGGCCGACCAGGGCCCGGTATTCCGAGCCGAAGGCGACGTACCGGTCGGTTTCGGCGAGGACGGCGGGCTTGCAGGCGATCGGGTCGCGCAGAACGCCGAAGCCCTCCTTGGTGCCGACCACGAAAGTATAGAAGCCGTCCAGGTCGGCGAGGCTCTTTCCCAGCGCCTCTCCCAGGGTCAGGCCCTTTTTCATCTGCGCGGTGAGGTAGGCGGCGGCCACCTCCGAGTCGTTTTCGGTTTCGAAGGTCATGCCCTCCCGCAGCATCCCTCGTCGCAGGTTGTTGTGGTTCGATAGAGACCCGTTGTGGACGAGGCACTGGTCCGCGCCGGTCGAAAACGGATGCGCGCCGAGGGTGGTGACGGCCGACTCGGTCGCCATCCGGGTGTGTCCGATGCCGTGCGAACCGGCCATTCCGTCCAGTCCGAACCGCCTGGCGACATCGGTGGGATGGCCGACCTCCTTGTAGATCTCGATCGCCTCGCCGGAGCCCATGATGCGCACCTGCGGGTGTTTGGCACGGATCTCCGCGCTCGCGGCTTCAACCTTCTCGGCTGGAACGCTCAGGACGGCGTGCGTGCTCTTCCTCGACAGGGTCACGTCGGCCCCGATCGCCGGGCCCAGCTCGGCTTGCAAGTCCGCGAAGGCCCTGTCCGGGACTTCGGATTGCACCGTGATCTTCACGGTGCCGTCCCGGGGCGCGCCGTAGACCGCAAATCCCGCGCTGTCCGGTCCTCGGTCACCCATGGTGGTGAGCATACCGGACAGCAATCGGCCGAGTTCGGGCTCCAGTTCCCTGTCCTTGATAAACAGTCCAACGATCCCGCACATGCCCGGCTCCCGCTAGCGCCGACGCGAAGCTAGCTCCCGTTGCAAAAACTATCAAGAACAAATTATTCTTCAAGAGAAACCGTTGCTTCTTCGGACCGTAGCGGAGGTTGGGCTGTCCAGTTTCTCCGGCGGCATGCGGACCCCGGTGTCGGCAATGGTGATCTCGACGAGATCTCCAACCTCGATCGTCATCATGGAGACCTCGCCACCTGCCGGCGTGAACTTGGTGGCGTTCCCGACCGAGTTTCGCACGATGGTGAGGAGTACCTCCTGCTGGCTCGCCCAGGCGAACAGACCCTCCATCAACGCATGGGCTTGCGTGGCGGCCAGATCGAAGCCTGCGATCGCCTCGGCGTTCTTGGAAGCGACCGCCTGGCTCAAGGATGTCGAACAGCTCACAAAGCCCTGGCACGGGTTGCGGAGGTCGTGTGCGATGATCGAGAACAGCAGGGTTTCCTGCTTGGTGAGAAGATCCAGCGCGACCGACTCCTCCTCGGCGTCCCGGCGAGCGGTCGCCAAATCCGTCAGGAACGCGCGACGGGCAGGCCGCACGCATCAGGCTGGACAGGCTCGCCTCGGGCTTTGAGGGCAAGTCGAGCGCTCCGGCGCGCCCTGAAACGCAGCGCGATGCTCATCAGAACACCGGGAGTCCGCGGTCCCATGGAGGCGTCCCCTTGAAGCGCTCCACGAGGAAATCGACGACCGCGCGGATTTTGGCGGATGGCTTCCGATTAGCTGGATAGATGGCGAAGATACCCGGCAGTTCAGGCATGGATTTTTCCAGCTCGATCGGCATCAGCCTGCCGGCTTCTATGTCCTTGTAGACCAGAAAGCTCGGTTGGTAGATCAAGCCC
>CAXTVD010000033.1:272-19875 GCA_964247575.1 uncultured Lichenihabitans sp. | reverse complement strand
CCTCGACGACAGCGGGCTCGCAACGAGACGAGGACCTGGGACCTTTGGCGCCGGAAGTCCGATGGTCACAGTCTCAGTTGGCTATGCTTTTCTCAGCGTTCGGTCGGCGTCGAGCGGGATTGGCTGCCCCGAAGAAGAAGTCGATCTGTTCGAAGCCGAGCGACGTGAGACGGTAGGCGCCCGCGCGCTGCTCGATCCAGCCCTGCCCCGACGCGATCGCGAGTTCCGCGTCCAGATCCCAGCCGCGCCACTCGTCGCGGGCAAAGATGGATGAGAACGCCTGGTGCGGAACCATCTCGCCGGGTAGCGATCCCCAGATCCGGAACACGGCGAGAACCTGCTTGCCGTCATGCGGGGGCGGCGACATCGCGTTCATCGACAACCTCGATCCATGCGGTGACATCACGCCGTCGATCGGCGCTGCAACCGAAGGTTGTATATCGAACCTGTGCGAGGCGGAAGATGGTATCGCCGGCACGCGTGTCGAGAGCGGGCGGCCCTCCTTCCCGCCCTAGGGCGGGCTCGAGATGCTCTCGAAGAAGAAGGACGGATGAACCTGCAGGGCGGCGGCGATCTCGACCAGGCGCCCGACGCTGATGCGATTGCTGCCATCCTCGTATCGCTCGAGCTGGCGGAGGCTCGTGCCGATCAGGCCGGCAAGGTGTTCCGGCTGCAGACCGACATCGGTCCGGCGCGCCTTCACGAGCGCTCCGATGACGCTGTCGAACGCAGGCATGCTCTTGGGCGCGGTCGTCGCGGACGGGAGCCGCAACCGGTTCAGATGCTCGAACAGCTCGAAATCCCCGTCGAACCAGCCGACGATCTTGGCATCGAGTTCGGGTGTCTCTCCCCTGGCAAGATCGAAGTCGCCCGTGCTCGACCTGTTCGGGTGCAACGCGCCGTCGAACGTGAAATCGATCCTTGCGAACAGCGCCTGCAGGTCCTCGACCACATGCTCGTTCGAAAGCATCTGGATCTTGTACTTGTCGATGTAGTGAAGCGCGGCAGCGGGCAGATTGGCATAGCCGAGGTAACCACACTGGATGTTCCGCGTGGCGACGTTTTCACAATAATATCTCTGGATGTAAGACTTGAACTTCACGATTGCGTCGTCGTGGTCCAGAGGGATCCCCTCATCGAAGCTGCCGACATCGACGGCGTAGCGAAAGCTGGACAGCGCGCGCTCCCAGGGATCGCGATAGGCCGAGACGATGAGGTCGAACCTGTCGGCGAACGGCTCCACCAGGCGGAACGGAATGTGGCCGCCGACGAAGGCGTACCGGGATGTGATGCGGTCGGCGTCGGCCAGGAAGTGCTCCAGCGTCACCTCGGCTTCGTCGACGATGAAACACTGGGACGGCTCGTAGTTGGCTGCGAGGTTGGCACCGACGAAGCTGCCGGCATTCTTCGGGATATGGATGTGCAGGATCTTCACTGAGGCGGGGCTCCGTAAGGGTCGCCGCTTGGCAAGCCGCTTCGCGCAACCCTGAATTGTATCGGGACCATGCCGCGCTTGCGACGGGGCGTCAACGCCCGCGAAGCAGGGCGTCCGCATGCGAGATTCCAGTCGCATTGACTATTGCCGTCGGCATCCGCGCCGGCAACGGCCTTGAAGACTTGCTGGCCGCTTTATCTACGCTGACCGGCTGGATGTTGTTTCTGAAGGCGTGAAAAGCCGAAACTTACGGCTTCCAATCAAGTCACTGGACGATGATGGTGCGGACGGCGGGGCTCGAACCCGCACGGGGTCGCCCCCGAGAGATTTTAAGTCTCTTGCGTCTACCGGTTTCGCCACGTCCGCCCGGCGGCACCCCTGCCTAGCAAATCCCGAACGGTCCGTCATGGCCGGCCGCAGGGCGCCTCTCAGCCCGCGCTGGTGCGGGCGATCGGCGGCTGGAAGCTGAGGCCGAGATCCCAGGGAAAATAGATCCAGGTGTCCTGCGACACCTCGGTCACGAAGGTATCGACCACCGGACGGCCCAGCGGCTTGGCGTAGACGGTCGCGATATGCGCCTTCGGCAGCATGGAGCGGACCATCAGCGCCGTCTTGCCGGTGTCGACCAGGTCATCGATCACCAGGACGCTCGCGCCCTCGTCCTCCAGGGCGGTCACGGCGGGGGACAATCCCTTGATGACCTCGAGCCCGCCCTGGGTCTGGTAATCGTGGTAGCTCGCGATACACACCGTCTCGATCAGGCGCAGCCCGAGTTCGCGGGCGACGATGGCGGCCGGCACCAACCCGCCCCGCGTGATGCAGACCATGGCCTTGAAGTCCCGCGTGCCGCTCAGACGCCAGGCGAGCGCGCGGCAGTCGCGATGGAACTGGTCCCAGGAGACCGGAAAGGCCTTGTCGGACGCGGCCTCGCTCATGCCGGCGCTCCGCTCGGGGTCGATCCGCCCGCGGCGGCGGCGGCCCGCTCGGCGAGCAGCCGGTCGACCAGCGCCTGCACCGCCGCGCGAGCCTCGGCCACGGTCGAGGCGTCCTTGCCGCGCACGACGATCTGGTTGTGGAAGGTGCCGTCCCGGAAGGACGGATACGAGCCGATCGAGGCCGTGGGATAGGTCCCCGCGACAGCGCCGAGCCCGGCGGCGTAGGCGCCCTCGGGCAGGCCCTGCGCATCCAGCGTCTCGATGATCATCTTGGCGCCGGATCGCAGCCGCGGCGCGACGAAGTCGAGCATGGTTCGCATCACGGCGGGCACGCCGGCCATGACGATGACATTGCCGATCATGAAGCCGGGCGCCTTGGAGACGGCGTTCTCGATCAGGTCGGCCCCTTCGGGAATGCGGGCCATGCGGCGACGGGCGGCGTTGAGGTCCTCGGGCTTGATCCGCTCGAGGAGCATGGCGATGGCGCGGGGATCCTCGGCGATCGACACGCGGAACGCCTTGGCGACCGCGTCCGCCGTGATGTCGTCGTGGGTCGGGCCGATGCCGCCCGTCGTGAAGACGTAGCCGTAGCGGCTGCGGAGCGCATCGAGGGCGGCGACGATCTCCGCCTCCACGTCCGGTACGACCCGGACCTCGCGCAGGTCGATGCCCATCGCGGTGAGGTAATCGGCGATGTAGCCCGTATTGGTGTCCTTGGTCCGGCCGGACAGGATCTCATCACCGATCACGAGGATGGCGGCGGTGACGGCGTCGGATTCGGTGGTCATGGATTGCAGCTCCTGCGGGCCGGGATACCGCATGGCACCGTCCCTCGACAAGGGCGCGGTCGCTACCCGCGACTGTAGATCAGGTTGGCTTCCGTACGGCGGACGGCGGCGTAGCCGCAGGCCGCCAGGAGGGCGCCGAGGTCGATCCCCCAGCGGGCCGGCGAGTCTTCGACGATCAGGACCGCCGGCCAGAGCGAGGGGGAGACGTCGCGGAAGAAGGGCTCGAGGATCAGGTCCTCCGCTCCCTCGACGTCGAGCTTCATCACGTCGATACGGGTCATCCGCTCGTCGGCGAGCAGGCCGGCCAGGGTCCTGGCCTGGACCGTGAGCTGGCGCGGCTTTCGGTGCGCGTCGACCATCCGCATCGAGGTTTCGCCCCGGTTCGTGGGGTTCACGAAGAGCGTGATGGCCCCGTCGACGTCCGAGACGGCGCAGGCCAGGGCCTTGATGGAGGAAAAGCCGTTCTCGCGGATGTTGTAGATCAGGCGCTCGAAGATGTCGGGCTGCGGCTCGATCGCGAGAATGCGCGCCCGGGGACCCGCATGGGCGGCGACGAACAGGGCGTAGCCGCCGATATCGGCCCCGATGTCGACGAAGACGGTGTCGGCGCCGATGACGGTCTGCAGAAAGGCGCGCTCGTCGGCGTCGAAGTAGTGCGGCGTGAAGGCCAGCTTCTTCTCGGCATTGTTGTGCGCGGGATAGAGCCGCATGCGCGCCCCGTTCGCCTCGATGTCGAGCGGCCGGCCGCGCAGCAGCGTGATGCCGAGCGCGCGAAAGAGATAGGCGCAGCGCCGCCCCAGCCAGTGCGTCGGCGCCGCCCGGGTGATCGACACAAGCCAGGCCACCGGTCCACGCGGTCGGAAGGTGCCGAAGGTGGACGGCTGGTCTGGCAAGGCGACGCTTTTCTTTCTTGATCCGAGGCGGCGCGGCGCAGGGGCGCGCCCGTTGTCGAGGCCGGACCGTGTCTTACGGCAAAAGCGCGCCGCCAAACCAGTCCGGCGCCCCCGTCCCCGAGAAAAAGCGGCCGGACCGCGACCGACACGGCGCAGGAGCCTTGATTGTGGCGACCGCCGAGGCGAATTTAGCCGATGCCGGCCGGATGGGCCCGCATGGATTGCGCTTTCGGGTTGGGGTTGAAGGCAGGCTATGACGTTCGTCGATGCGGTGACGGCCCCGAGCCGGAAGAATGGCCAGATCAAGCTGCATGCACCGGCAGCCTTCGAGGGAATGCGAAAGGCGGGACGGCTGGCGGCCGAGGCGCTGGACCTGCTGGCCGATCATGTACGCCCCGGCGTCACGACCAACGCGTTGGACAAGCTGGCCTTCGAGTTCGGCATGGCGCATGGCGCCTACCCCGCTTCGCTGGATTACCGCGGCTTCACCAAGTCGATCTGCACCTCGATCAACCACGTGGTGTGTCACGGGATTCCAGACGACAAGCCTCTGCGGGAGGGCGATATCGTCAACATCGACGCGACCTACATCCTCGACGGCTGGCACGGCGACTCCAGCCGCATGTACACGGTGGGCGAGGTGTCCCGCAAAGCCGAGCGCCTGCTGGAGGTCACCTACCAGGCGCTCATGCGGGGCATCGCGGCGGTCCGGCCAGGCGCGACGACGGGCGACATCGGCGCCGCCATCCAGACCTATGCGGAAGGCGAGCGCTGCGCGGTGGTGCGCGAGTTCTGCGGCCACGGCCTCGGTCGCCTGTTCCATGACGAGCCCAACATCCTCCACTACGGCCAGCCCGGCGAAGGGGTCGTGCTGAAGCCCGGCATGTTCTTCACCATCGAGCCGATGCTCAACCTCGGCAAGCCGAGCGTGAAGGTGCTGGGCGACGGATGGACCGCGGTCACCCGCGACCGCTCCTTGTCCGCGCAGTTCGAGCATAGCGTCGGGGTGACGGAAACGGGCGTGGAGATCTTCACCCTGTCGCCGGCCGGGCGGCACCACCCGCCCTACGTCTGACGGACGGCGGGTCCATGGCGGAGGCCGGGGACAGCGAGGCGCCCCACTATGTCGGCCATCGCGCCCGGCTCCGGCAGCGCTTTGAGGAAAGCCATGGCGTCGGAATGGCGGATTACGAGTTTCTCGAACTCGTCCTGTTCCGCGCTCTGCCCCGGCGCGACGTCAAGCCCATCGCCAAGGCGCTGATCGCGCGATTCGGCAGCTTCGCCGAAGTGATCGCGGCCCGGCCCGAACGCCTGACCGAAGTCGACGGGGTCGGCGAAGCCGTGGTGCACGACTTGAAGGTGATCGAGGCGGCGGCCCTGCGCCTCACAAAGGGCGCCGTCCGCCAGCGCAAGTCCATGTCGAGCTGGAAGGAGGTCCTGGCCTATTGCCGGACCGCCATGGCCTTCGCCGAACGGGAGGAGTTCCGCATCCTCTTCCTCGACAAGCGCAACGGCCTCATCCACGACGAGGTGCAGGGGGTCGGCACGGTCGACCACACGCCCGTCTATCCCCGCGAAGTGATCCGCCGCGCGCTGGAGGTGGGCGCGACGGCGCTCGTGCTCGTCCACAACCACCCTTCGGGCGATCCGTCGCCCTCGACGGCCGACATCCGCCTGACCCAGGAGATCATCGCCATCGCCAAGCCGATGGGCATCACCGTGCAGGACCATTTCATCATCGGTCGCAGCGGCCATGCGAGCCTTCGGGCGATGAAGTTCATGTGAGGCGCTACTCTTCCGGTTCGCTGGTGAACTGGAGCGGGTAGCCCTTGGCCCGTCCCGCCTCGGTCGCGCGGGCCGCCTTGGTTTCGGCGACGTCCTTGGGGAAGACCGCGATGACGCAGGAGCCTTTCCGGTGCGCGGTCATCATCACACGGTAGGATTGTTCCGGTCCCAGACGGAACTCGACCTTGAGCACGGTGACCACGAACTCGCGCGGCGTGTAGTCGTCGTTGATGAGGATGACCTTGTGGAGGCGCGGCCGTTCGGTCTTCACCTTGACCACAGGACGCGTCGTCGTCGTGATGTCGCTCATGCGGACCCCGTCGCGGGAAGGGAAGCACGGATGCGGCGGAGTGAGTGCACTTCGCCCTCTCCGGTGTTTTGTATCTTAATGGTTGGCGGCGGTTACACCAGACGAGGCAGGCGCAACTGCGGCGTCATGGCTCGAAGCCGCCGGGCTCGTCGACGTCGACCCGGACGCCCGCCTCCTCCATCGCCACCTCCGCGACGGCCAGGGCCGGATCGCGAAGCAGCCGGCGGGCACCTTCGTCGCCCGTCAGGCGCGCCGCTGCCCCGAACAGGGAGCGCCGGAGCAGCACCGGATTGCCGCGAACGCCACCGGCCACAGGAACGACCGCCTGCGCCAGCGGGTCGTCCGCAGCGCCCTTGATCAGCCGCCGGACCGTCCCGCTCTCCACGAGCGGCATGTCGCCGAGGAGCACCACGGCCGCCTCGGCCGCGCCCAGCGCCTCCAGGCCGACGCGCAGAGACGAGGCCAGCCCGGTCGCGAAACCCGGATTGTGGAGGAACCGGACCGGCAGTCCGGCAAGGGCCGCCTCGACGGCTTCGTACGCATGGCCCGTGACCACCAGAACCGGCGTACAGGACGCCCCGAGGGCGGCCCGGACGGCGTGCCGCACCATCGGTTCGCCCCGGAAGATGTCGACCAGCTTGGTTTCGCAGCGGCCCCCGGCGTTGCGGTAGCGGGTCGAGGCCCCAGCGGCGAGGACCAAAGCGGCGGTCGCCGTCACGCCTCGTCCGCATGGGTCGGAGGCTCGCCTGAGCGCGGTTGCGGCCGTGACACGATCTCCATCAGGAGGCCACCGCTGCCCAGCCGTCGGATGTCGACCGCGGAGACGGCCAAGCCCGCCAGCAGGCGCTGCAGCACCCAGTCGAAGCCGTTTTCCTTGGGGCTGCGTGCACAGCCCGGCGCACCGAGCACGGGCTTTCCCTCGAGCGAGCCCAGCAGCAGCAGATTGCCGGGATCGACGGGCATGCCGAGATGCTCGATGAGTCCACCGGCCGCGATCAGCCCCGCCGGGATCACATCCCGCCGGTCGGTGATGGCCGACGCCCCGAAGACGATCATCAGGTCGCAGGAGGCGACCTGTCGACGAAGCGCCCGGGCAACCGCCTCCTCCGTATGGGCGACCCGATCCTCGGCCGTGATCGATGCCCCCGCCATCGCGAGCCGCTTTTCGGTCACCCGAAGGGTCTTGCCGACCACGCTGTCCTTGAGGCTCGGCAGCAACGTCGAGACGACGCCCACCCGCATGGGCCTGAACGGTGCGACCGCCAGCGGCGGTCGCACCACGCGACCGGTTACCGTGCGGAGGGCGTCGCCCGGCACGGCGAAGGGGATGATCTTCACGGTCGCGACCATCTCTCCCGCGACCACCGCTTTGAAGGGCGGAAGCGTGGCGAAGGTGATGGCCTCCTCCGGCGCGTTGATCGCGTCGACCGCGTCGACATCCACCGTCAGCACACCGGCCGTGCAGGCGAACAGGTTGCAGCGGCCCGTAAAGGCCTGGTCGGTGCGGATGTTCGGCCCGCAGACCACGTCGGCCAGCAGATGCGCGGCCTCGTTCTCGCCGATGTCGCCCGGCTCCAATTGCGCCGCGACGATGGTGCGCACGCCGGCTTCGGCAAGGGCGAGCGCAAGGTCCGCCGTCACGACTTCGCCTTTGCGCACGGTGATCGGTCCGTACTGGAAGCCGTGCACGGCGACGGCGCCGGCGCTGCCGGCGACGGGAACCGGACCGAATTTCACGCCGGCGCCTGCCCGGACACCGTGCGCAGCGGCTTGCGCCGCAGGTCGGCGATGACCTCGCCGAGGACGGACACCGCGATCTCCGCGGGACTGACCGCGCCGATATCGAGCCCGATCGGGGCATGGATCCGGGCGAGCTCGGCCTCGGAGAAGCCCAGCGCGCCGAGACGACCGAGGCGCGCCGCATGGGTTTTACGCGAGCCCAGCGCGCCGATGTAGAAGCAGCCGGCCCGGAGGGCGGCGGCCAGGGCCGTGTCGTCGATCTTGGGATCGTGGGTCAGGGCCGCCAGCGCGGTGAACCGATCGAGCGGCACGTCCGCGAACGCCTCCTCGGGCCAGACCGGGAGAAGGCGGACGTCGCCGAAGCGCTCGGCCGTCGCGAACGCGGTACGCGGGTCGATCACGGTGACGTCGACGCCCACGATGCGGGCGAGCGGCGCGAGGGCCTGGCTGATATGGACGGCCCCGATGACGACGAGCCGAACCGGCGGCTCCTGGACCGTGAGGAAATAGGAGCGACCGTCCCGCTCGACCGCCCCGCTCTTGCCCGATCGCAGCCGGCTCTCGAGCGCCTCGGCCAGCGGATCGTCAGCCATGTCAGCCTGTCGCACCAGGCGCTGCTCGCCCCCGGCCAGATCGGTCACCAGCACGGCGGCGCGGCGGGCCGTCCGTTCCTCATTGAGGGCTCGAAGCAGGTCCAGCCGCATCAGTCGACAGGCTCCACATAGACCTTGATGCGACCGCCGCAGGAGAGGCCCGCGCGCCAGGCCGTCTCGTCGGCCACGCCGAATTCCAGCATCTTGGGCGTCCGGCCGGCGATCACGTCCAGCGCCTCGGTGACCACCTCGCCTTCGACGCAGCCGCCCGACACGGAGCCGAGGAAGTCCCCGTCGGCGTCGATCACGAGATGGCTACCGACGGGACGCGGCGCCGAGCCCCAGGTCTCGACGACGGTTGCGATGGCGACGCCCCGTCCCGCCGTCCTCCACCGTTCGGCCGCAAGGAGCAGATCGTCGTCGGTGGCGGACATGGGCATCTCTTCAGCGGAAAGGTCGAACGCTCGTCGTGCCCGAAGATCGCCAGCCATCGACGACGGTCAGACAACGCGGCGTCGAACAAACATCGTATTGCCGGGCCTCGACATCAAGCGGCACCGTTCTGCCGTGACCGGCCGGCGCCGGCGGGCTCACGCGGCCCCGGCCCGCCGCCGCAACTCCACCGCCACCCCGTTCGGGCCGGGATGGTAGAGCACCTCGTCGCCGACTTCGACGGCGCCCAGAACGTGGTCGCGATCGGGCAGCACCGCCGTGCACTGCTTGCCGTTGAAGACGAGCACCTGATGGCCGCGCCCCACCCCGAGCGCCGCCCAGCGCTTCAGCTGGGCGTAGTAGGGCTGCCTGCGCCAGGCCTGCGGCGCACCGGCGTCGCTGGCGACCACCATGCGCCGGCCCCCCATCTCCGTGTAGAGCACGAACTTCGCACGGTCGGGCTTCCACTCCGGCCCGAGATTCGGGTTGCGCAGGTAGTGGCAGTAGAAGGTCCGGCACACATCGGGCCGCGTCGCATGAATGCCGCAGCCGCCGCCCTGGATCACATGGCGGCACCACTGCCCCGGTGCCTTGTCGACCTCAGGGATGCGAAAGACCTTGCAGCACATGGTGCAGGAGCCGCAGTCGCGGCCGGGAACAAGCGCCGCCGCAACGTCGCTCACGCGGCCCTGTCCTGACCGGCAAGGCCGAGCGTCCGCGACGCGAGGGCCAGGTCGAGCCCGGCTCTGAGGAACACCCGCCGCGGACCAACCGCCCGAGCGCGCCCGTCACGTGTCGGAGGGATGCAGATCGGTCGGGCTTGGGGGGGTCGGGCCTGGATCATCGTCGAGCGGGACCTTGAAACGGGCCGGGCCGGCCGTCAATGCCGGACCATCCTGCCGCTTCAGCGACCGCCGGCCGGGGCGAAAAGCGGGACCTACCGCCAGTCCGCGACGGGCAGGACGCGACCGGGATCGAGGCCGACCCCGCGGTAGGCATCGCGATAGATCTCGACGGCGGCCTGGGAGAAGCAGCAGAACAGGACGCGGCGGACCGGTGCCTGCGCCGTCTCGCGGACGATCGCTAGGGAGAGTTCGGCCGCCAGTCCAGCCGGAAACCCGTAGACGCCCGTCGAAACAGCGGAGAAGGCCACGGTCGTCAATTCGTGCTGCCACGCCAGTTCGAGACAGCGCCGGTAGCAGGAACGAAGCAGGGCCGCCTCGTTCGCCGCGCCGCCGCGCCAGATCGGGCCGACGGTGTGGATCACGTAACGGGCGGGCAGATGGTGGCCGCCCGTGATCTTGGCGTCGCCCGTGTCGCAGCCCCCGAGCGCCCGGCATTCGGCCAGCAGGCCCGGCCCGGCCGCCCGGTGGATTGCCCCGTCGACGCCGCCACCCCCAAGCAGGCTGCCGTTTGCGGCGTTGACGATCGCATCGACCCGCAGCCGCGTGATGTCGCCCAGCACCAGTTCGGGGACGAGCGGCCCGTCCTCTTCCCGCGGCGCCGTCATCGCAGGACGCCGCGCGAGGCGGAGAGCCCGCGCGAAAGGCTCCCCTTCGCCTGCACGATCATAGAGCCGCTGCCGTTCCGAGGACGAAGGGGTCCTGCATGTCGATCCTCCCCCGACCGCATCCGATGCCTGGGCGAGCGCCACGCGGCCCGTCGCCCAACGTGGAGCGGCGTCGGGCGCCGGTCAAGCCGGGCGGCGGCGCGCGCGCGCCGCCGCCAGCGCGGTGCAAGGCAGCCGCCCCAGCATGCGCACCATGCGCCGGATCCTGACCGCCCTCGCCCTCCTCGTATCGACCGCCCTTAGCACGGCCGCCCCGGCTGCGCTCGACCCGGCGGCCCTTCTGGCCCAGGCCAACTCCGGCAACATCAATGCGATGAACGATCTGGGCGCCGCCTACCTCGCTGGCCGCGGCGTGCCGCGCGACGACTCCAAAGCGCTGCACTGGTTCCAGACGGGTGCCGAGGTCGGCGACACCCGCGCCATGAACAATCTGGGCGTGTGCTACGCCGGGGGCCGGGGCGTGCCGCAGGACAGGGCGACGGCGGTCTCGTGGTTCCGGAAGAGCGCGGAAGCCGGCAACGCCGCCGCCATGGTCAATCTGGGGCTGGCCTATGCGACGGGGGGCGGGATCGGCCGGGACGACGGCATAGCCCTGTCCTGGTACCGGCGCAGCGCCGAGGCCGGCAATGCCCGGGCCATGACGGCGGTCGGCATAATGGTCGAGGCCGGCCGCGGCACCGACAAGGATCTCGCCGCGGCGACGATCTGGTACAATCGGGCTGCCGACGCCGGCGATCCGGAGGCCATGGTCAATATGGGCTACAACAGCCTCTACGGCCGCGGCGGTCCGAAGGACCCGGCCACCGCCGTCCGCTGGTTCCGCCGCGCGGCCGAGGCCGGCAACGGACAGGCCATGAAGAACCTCGGCGTCGCTTACGAAAACGGCACGGGGGTGCCGGCGGATGACTCGATTGCGCTCGAATGGTACACGCGCGCCGTTGCCGCCGGCGAGACCGGGGCGCAACACCCGCTCGATCTTCTGCGTGCGCATCGGCAGCCCAAGCCGTAGAGGCCGGGTCGACCGACCGGCTGGGGCTGGTTCGGGTCATTTCGCGAGACGGTGGCCAACCGCCCGCCGGCGCTGGTGAACGAGTTCATTCCCCTCGACTGAACGCCAAGCCCGAGCCCGCCCGGCGCGCGGCCGCCCCTGTCTCCCGCCACCGCCGGTCCCGACGAGCCGTCGTTCCCACGCAGGCCCGCCGAAGCGACCCCTGGCCACGGCGACGTCAGGCAGAGGGCCGGGGTAGCAGGGTCCTTGCAGGAGCATACTTATCCGGCCCTGGCCCGTTACAGGACAGGGCGGGTTGCGTCGGAATGCTGTCGGGAAAGCGGGACACCATGGCTTTGAAAGCGGACGTCGCCGTGCTTGGGGCGGGTGTTGTCGGCGTCTCGCTGGCGCTGCACCTGCAGGCGCGCGACCGCGACGTGGTGCTGATCGACCGGCACGGCAGTGCCGCCGGCGAGACCAGCTTCGGCAATGCCGGCCTGATCGAGCGCGCCTCGCTGTTCCCCTACTCGTTTCCCCGCGGGTTCGGCACGCTGCTGCGCTATGCGCTCAACCAGTCGACCGAGGCGCACTACCACCTGTCGGCACTGCCGACCGTCCTGCCCTGGCTCGCGCGCTACTTCCGCCAGTCGTCGCCGGAGGGGATCGCGCGCACCTTTGCGGGGGCACGGCCGCTGATCGAACGCTGCCTGAGCGAACACGAGTCCTTCATCGAGCAGGCCGGCGTCGAGCATCTGCTGCGCCGCGTCGGGTGGATCAAGGCGTTCCGGGACGAGGCGAGCCTGGCGAAGGGATTGGCCGACGCCGAGACGCTGAGGGGCTACGACCTGTCGATCGACACCCTCGACCCGGCCGGCATCGCCGAACGCGAACCGCATCTCGGGGAAGGCCTGATCGGGGCCCTGCATTTCAAGGATCCCGGTTCGATCTCCGATCCCGGCGCCCTGGTCCGCGCCTATGCGGCCCTGTTCGAAAAGCGGGGCGGGCGCTTCCTGCGCGGCGATGCCCGGTCGCTGACGCAGAGCGGGGACGGTTCCTGGACCCTTGCGACCGACAGCGGACCCGTGACCGTGCGCGACGTCGTCGTCGCGCTCGGGCCCTGGTCGGACGCGATCACCCGCCCGCTCGGCTACGACATCCCGCTCGGCATCAAGCGGGGCTACCACCTTCACCTCAAGGCCAAGGGCAATGCCGTGCTGAACCGGCCGGTCCTCGACGTCGACGGCGGCTTCCTGCTGGCGCCGATGGCCCGCGGCATCCGCCTGACCACGGGGGCGGAGTTCGCCCGGCGCGACGCGCCGCCGACCCCCGTCCAGGTGGAGCGCGCCGAGCCCAAGGCCCGCAGGCTGTTCCCTCTCGCCGAAGCGCTGGACGAGAAGCCCTGGATGGGCGCCCGCCCCTGCCTGCCCGACATGCTCCCCGTGCTCGGTCCGGCCCCGCGCCACAAGGGCCTGTGGTTCGACTTCGGACACCAGCACCACGGCCTGACGCTGGGGGCCGTTACCGGACGGCTCGTGGCCGAGATGATGACGGGGCAGACCCCCTTCACCGACCCCGCGCCCTACCGGATCGAGCGCTTCGCCTGACTGGTCCTGCTCAGGCCGCGAGCCCGGCTCTGGCCTGCCGCTCCCAGGCGAGCACCCGCTGCGTCGACGGGCGCTGCTCCATTCGGCCCGCATGCGCCACGAGACCGGGAAAGCCGGACCGGTCGATGCCGCGCGTCGCGACCGCATCGAAAATATAATAGAGGTAGGCGTCGGCCACCGACCACGCGTCGAGCCACCACGAGCGGCCCGCCATATGTCGTTCGGCGATGGCGAGATCGGCCCGGATTGCCTCGAGGGCCTTGGCCTTGATCCCTTCGGCGGCCCCTGCCTCCGCCGAGACCCGCTCGGGACGAGCGATCCGGATCATGGTCGTCAGCACGCTGGAGGCCAGCCATGACACGGTCGAGAGCGCCTCGGCCCGCGCAAGGGGCTCCTCCGGAAGCAGGCCGGCCTGCGGGTAGGCCGTGGCGAGCCAGCCGAGGATCGCGACATTCTCGGTCAGGGGCCGGCCGTCCACGATGAGAACCGGGACCTTGCCCTTGGGATTGAGGGCAAGGTACTCGGCCGACCGCTGCTCGCCCTTCGCGAGATTGGCAAGCCGCGTATCGTAGGGCGCGCCGGCTTCCTCGAGCGCGATCATGGTGGCCCGGGAGCAGGCACCGGGAAAACAGCAGAGCGTCAGATGCGGCATGTCGCAGATCCTCGGGAGGAGTCGCAGCCGGGCGGGCCGCAACGCTGTCCCTCCTACCCCGTTGAGACGGCCGCCGTCCCGCCGAACCGGTCGCGCCAACTCGGCAGCGCCCCCGCGAACGGCAGCGCGACGGCCTCGTAGACGCCGCGCGCGATGGCGCGGGCGACGCAATCGGCGGCCAGGGTGCCGAGATGGGTGAGCATGCGTTCATCCGGTGCCCCGCTCAGCAGTCCGGTCGCCGCGGCAAAGACCACGTCGCCATCGAGCGCGGCGTGGGTCGGGCGCAGGGCGCGGGCGAAGCCGTCATGCGCCATGATCGCCAGCCGCTTGGCCTGCGCCTTGGTGAGGGTCGCATCGGTCGCGACGATCGCAAGGGTCGTGTGGGCGGGCGCATCGCCTTTCATGCGGATCGCCAAGGCGTCGGCCGGCCATGCCGACGGCCAGCCCAGGCCGCCGAACTCGCCGGCTTGCTCGACGGGCGCAGCCCAGAAGTGCGGGCCATCCCCGATCGTGGCTTGCCCCAGCGCGTTCACTGCGACCAGCGCGCCGACCGTCAAGCCATGGGCCGTGACGGCGCTCGCCGACCCCAGCCCGCCTTTGAGATTGGCCGTGGTGGCCCCGAACCCCGCTCCGGCGCTGCCGAGCCCGAACTCGGCGGACGCCACCCTGACGGCGCGGTAGCCGAGGTCCCAATAGGGCGGCATCCGGCCCCAGCCCTTGTCGCCGCCATTGGCGAGGTCGAACAGGATGGCGCCGGGCACGAGCGGCACCCGCGCAGGCCCCACCGTGAAGCCGCGCCCCTGCTCGCGCAGCGCTCCTTGCGCCCCGCCCATGGCGTCGAGCCCGAAGGCCGAGCCACCCGACAGGACCAGGGCATCCACCCGCGACACCGTCATCTCCGGCTCGAGCAGGGCGGTGTCGCGCACGCCGGGCGCGCCACCGTGGATCGCGATCGAGGCAACGGCCGGCTGGTCGAACACGACGGCGGTGACGCCCGAGCCCAGCACGGCCTCATGGGCGTGCCCGACGGCCAGGCCAGCGACATCGGTGAGCAGGTTGCGGGGCATGGCGGGGCGATCCGGCTCTTCCGGTGGCAGGCGTCATGGCTTAGCACAGCCGCCATGGCTACCGATGTCTCGCTTCCCGCCGCCGCCGCCGCCGGGCTCATCTCCTTCCTGAGCCCCTGCGTGCTGCCGCTCGTGCCCCCCTATCTGTGCTATCTCACGGGCGCAACCCTGGAGGATCTCTCGACGGCCGGGGACGGGCGGACGCGACGCGACGCGGTGATCGCGAGCTTTCTCTTCGTAGCGGGGTTCACGACCGTCTTCGTCGCGCTGGGCGCCACCGCCTCGGTGCTCGGCACGATGATCCGGCAATTCAGCACGCTGCTCTCGGTGTTGTCAGGCCTCGCCATCATCGTGATGGGGCTGCATTTCCTCGGCGTGTTCCGGCTCGGGCTGCTCTACCGTGAGGCACGGGTCGAGGTCAGCCGTCCGCCCGGCCTGTGGAGCGCCTATGTAATGGGGCTCGCCTTCGCCTTCGGGTGGACCCCGTGCATCGGGCCGATCCTGGCGGCGATCCTGGCCGTGGCGGGCTCGGAGGCGACCGTCGCACACGGCGCGCTGCTGCTGTCGGCCTATTCGGCGGGCCTGGGCGTGCCGTTTGTGGCCGCCGCCTTCGCGGTGGGCGCGTTCACCCGCTTCCTCAAGACGTTCCGCAGCCGGTTCCAGACCGTGGAGCGTGTGGCGGGCGGCCTGCTCGTCGTGACGGGCATCGCCTTCCTGACCGGCGGGATGCAGAGCCTGTCCTACTGGCTGATCGAGACTTTCCCGGGTCTGGCCCGGCTGGGATGAGACAAAAAAGGCCCGCGCCGGACGACAGCGCGGGCCTCCTGTTCGTGTGGCCTACAGCATAGCCGGGCGGCTATGCTGCCGAAATCAGTTGTTCTCGAAGTAAGTGATCTTGCCGTCCGGGCCCTTCTTCCACGTATACATCACGTATGCGGCCTTGGTGAGATCGCCCTTCTTATCGTAGCTGAGATCGCCCAGCACGGTATGGAACGCCTTGCCGGAGTGCATGTAGTCGGCCATCTTCTTGGGGTCGGTCGACTTCACGGCCTCGGCGGCCTCCGCCATGATCTGCACGGCGGCGTAGCTGTAGAGCGTGTAGGCCTGCGGGTCGAAGGACTTGGCGGTGAACTCCTTCACCACGGCCGCCGCAGTCGGCTTCTTGCGGGGATCGGGACCGAAGGTCATCAGGGTGCCGATGACACCGTCGCCGCCGATCGAGGCGAACTCGTTGTCGGTGATGCCGTCACCCGACATCATGACCGTGCCCATGCCCTGGTCGCGCATCTGCCGGATGATCAGACCGGCTTCCGGGTGCAGACCACCCCAATAGACAAGATCGGCACCGGAGGCCTTCAGCTTCGACACGATCGCCGAATAGTCCTTCTCCCCGGCATTCACGCCCTCGTACAGAACCGGCTTGACGCCGTCCTTGCCGAGGTTCTCCATCGTCGCGTCGGCAAGGCCTTTCCCGTAGGTGGTCTTGTCGTGCAGGATGGCGATCTTCTTGCCCTTCATCATGGAGGCAATGTACTTGGCGGCGACCGAACCCTGCTGGTCGTCACGGCCGCAGGTGCGGAACACGTCCCACTTGCCGGCTTCCGTCAGCTTGGGGTTGGTGGCCGAGGGCGTGATCATCAGCATGGAGTTGTCGAGGTAGACGTCGGAGGCGGGGATCGTCACGCCCGAGTTGAAGTGGCCGACAACCCACTTGACGCCGTCGCCGACGAACTTGTTGGCGACCGACACGCCCTGCTTGGGGTCGGACACGTCGTCACCGACTTCGAGGGTGATCTTCTGGCCCATCACGCCGCCCTTGGCGTTGATGTCTTCGACCGCCTGCTCGGTGCCCTTCTGGAGCTGGGCGCCGAACGCCGCGTTCGGGCCCGTGATCGGGCCGACGACGCCAAGCTTGATGTCAGCCTGGGCCGCGCCCGTGAAGGCCAAACCTGCCGCCAGGACGAACCCGGACAACCAAAGATGCTTCATTGAGTAACCCTCGGGAATACTGGACAAGCGGATCAGGAACCGGACCCGTTACGGTGATGACGCCCCGCATTGCGCGGGAGGACAGTGCTGAACTTCTCGCCTCTTGTCGAGCACAAACAGCGGGCTGGCTGCCTTGTCCTCAACCGTGCTTTGCGACCCAGCCCAGCGGGCCGGACTTCTGAAAGAGCCAGGAATACTGCATCGCCATCTGCTGCGCGCGGCAGGAGCGATAGCCGTAGGCCGAGGCGACCAACGTCAGCACAAGCGCGATGATGAAGCCCGACACCGATAGCAGATCACCGCCGAACAGCGCGTAGTTCAAGAAGCGCAGGACGGCCGCGAGGACGACCATGTAGGGCGGCACGCTGAGGTAGGATCGCCACGTGCTCGCCACCGCCCGCCCGCTCGCGACGGCTCCCGCCCCCCCGAGGATGACGATGAGGAACACGAAGTGCAGCAGCCCGTTGGGCATGTCGTCCCACAGGAGACCGGCCATGTCAGTGGCCCCCTTCGAGGTAGGCGGCCCGCACCTCGGGCTTGGCGAGCAGCTCCTTGCCCGTGCCGGCCATGGTGATGACGCCGTTGACCATGACGTACCCGCGATGGGCCAGCTTGAGGGCGTGAAATGCATTCTGCTCCACGAGAAACACCGTCAGCTTCTCCGTCCTGTTGAGTTCCTCGATGACGTCGAAGATCTGCTTGACGATCAGCGGGGCGAGACCGAGCGAGGGCTCGTCCAGCATGAGCAGGCGCGGCCGGCTCATCAGCGCGCGGGCGATCGCCAGCATCTGCTGCTCGCCACCCGACATGGTGCCGCCGCGCTGGTTGACGCGCTCCTTGAGGCGCGGAAACAGGACGAACATCCGCTCGAGGTCCTGGTCGAAATGCGCGAACTTGTTGATGGACGCGCCCATCTGCAGGTTTTCGTAGACGGTCATGCGCCCGAAGATGCGCCGCCCCTCCGGGGACTGCGCGATCGACAGCCGCGCGATGTGATGGGTCGCCATTCCCGTGATGTCGCGGCCATCGAAGGTGATGGAGCCTTCGCGGGCGCGGGGATTGCCGAAGATGGTCATCATCAATGTGGATTTGCCGGCGCCGTTCGCGCCGATCAGCGTGACGATCTCCCCTTCGTTCACATCGAGATCCACGCCTTTCAGCGCGATGATCTTGCCATAATAGGTTTTCACCCCCCGCACGCGCAGCAGGGCCGCTCCGGCGGGCGGCAGGCTCTGGGTGACGGGCGCCGCACTCGTCATCGTCATACGCCGAGCTCCGCCTCGACCTCGGCGACCTCCTCGTCCTCGACCCCGAGATAGGCGGCGATGACCTTGGGGTCTTCCCGCACCGCTCCGGGCGTCCCGTCGGCGATCTTGGTGCCGTAGTCGAGCACGACCACGTGGTCGGAAATTTCCATGACCACCGACATGTCGTGCTCGATGAGCAGGATCGACGTGGCGTGGTCCTTTCGGATGAGGCGCAACAAGGCGTTGAGTTCGGCCGACTCGCGCGGGTTGAGACCGGCAGCCGGCTCGTCGAGGCAGAGCAGCACCGGCTCGGTGCACATCGCCCGGGCGATCTCCAGGCGGCGCTGGTCGCCATAGGGGAGATCGCCGGCCGGGTCGTCGGCCCGGCCGAGCAGGCCGATCTGCCCCAGCCAGAACTTGGCCTTCTCCACCGCCTCCGCCTCGCGCGCCCGATAGCCGCCAATCCCCAGCACGCCGAGGAAGGTGAAGCCCGAGGCGATCATCAAAGAATTGTGCTGCGCGACGAGCAGGTTCTCGAGCACCGTCATGCCGGTGAACAGCCGGATGTTTTGGAAGGTGCGTGCGACCCGCGCCTTCCAGGAGATCTCGTGGTCCGGCATGCGCTCGAGAAGAAAGATGTCGCCCTTCCCGGCCCGCGTGTGGCGGGCGGCGCTCGCGGTCAGCGTGGCGACGTCCGCGGCGGCGGCGATGCCCTGTCGCGCGATGGCGAGGCGCCCTTCGGTCGGCTTGTAGAAGCCGGTGACGCAGTTGAAGACCGTGGTCTTGCCCGCCCCGTTCGGTCCGATCAGGGCGGTGATGTCGCCCCGCCCCACGGTGAACGACAGGTTGTTGATCGCGACAAGGCCGCCGAACCGCATCGTGAGATGTTCGACGACGAGCAGGGGATCGGTCTGCCAGCGCATCAGCCGTGCCCCTCTTTCACCATGGATCCCGCGATGGCCTTGCGCTCCTTGAGGAAGATCGAAGGCTGGCGCGTGGAGATGATGCCGCGTGGCTTCCAGATCATCATGACGACCATGCCGAGACCGAAGATGAGCATGCGATACTGGGTCGGGTCGAAATTCGGCCCGAAGATCTGCTTGAGGAAGTCCAGCTCGCGCAGGATCTCCGTGCCGCCGATCATCACCACCGCCGCGATCGCGACCCCGATCTGCGAGCCCATGCCGCCGAGGACGACGATCGCCAGGATCGTCGCCGACTCGATGAAGGTGAAGCTCTCGGGGCTGACGAAGGCCTGGCGGACGGCGAAGAAGGAGCCGGCGAAGCCACCGAAGAACGCGCCGAGCGCAAAGGCCGTGAGCTTGGTGTTGGTGGTGTTGATGCCGAGCGAGCGGCACGCGATCTCGTCCTCCCGCAGCGCTTCCCAGGCCCGCCCCACGGGGAGCCGCCGCAGCCGGAGGGTCACGAAGTTGGTCAGCAAGGCAAGACAGAGGACGAGGTAGAACAGGAAGATCGTGCGGTAGATCGGCGAGTAGTCGAGCCCGAGCAGCGCGGTGAAGCCGCCGTCGCTGCTATCGAAGGGGATGCCGAAGAAGGTGACCTTGGGGATCCCGG
>CAXTVD010000033.1:0-262 GCA_964247575.1 uncultured Lichenihabitans sp. | reverse complement strand
ATGATCTCCCCGAAGGCGAGCGTCACGATCGCGAGGTAGTCGCCGCGCAGGGGAAGCACGGGTAAGCCCAGGATGATGCCCCAGAAGGCGGCGAGGATCCCGGCAAGGGGGAGGCACAGCCAGAACGACAGGCCGAAGCTGGTCGACAGGAGGGCGTAGGAATAGGCCCCGACGGCATAGAAGGCGACATAGCCGAGGGCGAGCAGCCCGGCCAGCCCGACGACGATGTTCAGCCCCCAGCCCAGCATTACGTAAATGAGGA
>CAXTVD010000032.1:6438-19920 GCA_964247575.1 uncultured Lichenihabitans sp. | reverse complement strand
GATGACGCCGTAGGCCAGGTCGACCAGCAGGTTGACCACGATCACCACGGTCGAGACCAGCATGATGCCGCCCTGGAGCGCGGGATAGTCGCGCCGGGAGATGGCCTCGATGAGGTAGTGGCCGATGCCCGGCCAGGAGAAGATGGTTTCGGTCAGCACCGCGCCCGCAAGCAGCGTCCCGGTCATCAGGCCGATGACGGTCGTCACCGGGATCAGCGCGTTGCGCAGGGCATGGACCCCGATCACCCGGAACGGCGACAGGCCTTTCGCGCGGGCGGTCCGGACATAGTCCTCCCCGAGGATCTCCAGCATCGACGAGCGGGTCATGCGGGCGATGACGGCGAGCGGGATGGTGCCGAGCACGATCGTCGGCAGCACGAGGTGATGCAGGGCGTCGAGGAAGGCGCCGTCCTCGTCCGACAGCAGGCTGTCGATCAGCATGAATCCTGTGGGGGTATCGTAGTCGAAGCGGATCAGGTCGATCCGGCCCGCGACGGGCGTGAGATGCCAGCGCTCGGCGAACAGCATGATGAGCAGCAGGCCCCACCAGAAGATCGGCATGGAATAGCCGGTCACCGACAGGCCCATCAGGAGCTGGTCGTACCAGGTGCCGCGCTTGACGGCGGCCACGACGCCCATGGGAATGCCGAGCACGATCGCAAACAGCATCGCGCAGACCGACAGCTCCACCGTCGCCGGGAACAAGGTGAGGAACTCGCGGAAGACGCTGGTGCTGGTCGACAGCGACGTGCCGAAATCGCCGTGCAGCAGGCCCCAGGCATAGTCGAGGAACTGCTTCCAGACCGGCTGGTCGAGCCCGAGTTCGTGCCGCATGCTGGCCAGCCGCTCGGCCGTGATGCCATGCTCGCCGACCCGCACCTCGACCGGATCGCCCGGCACGAGCCGGATCGCCATGAAGGTGATGAAGATCAGCGCGATGAAGGTCGGGACGGTCAGCGCGATGCGCTTGAGAAGAAAGGGGATCATCGGCCGGGCCCGCTCAGCGCAGGCCAGGCGGCGCCGCCCCGCTTTGCACCTTCCGTCCCCGCGACAGGAACGGTGGCGCGGAGGGCCGGACGGAGCCGGCGTCGGGCCGAGGCGACGCCGCCGGTCCGGCCCAGCCCGATCCGTCGTCGCGCGGGCGCCGCTCTCCCCGTTCCGGGGAGCGAGGCGGCGCCCCTTCCAGGGACAGTGGCGCTCAACGCAGGGTGGCCCGTCCTACTTCAGGTCCACGCCATCGAACTGGTTGCGCCCGAGCGGGCTCATCCGGAAGTCGACCACATTGGCGCTGACCGGCTCGTAGACGAGGGAGTGGGCGATGTTCATCACCGGCTCCTCGTCGTGCTGGATCACCTGCATGTCCTGGTAAATCTTGGTGCGGCCGGCCTGATCGGCGGTCTGACGGCCCTTTTCGAGGTCCGCGTCGAAGTCCTTGCTGCACCACTTGCCGACATTGCTCGCCGCCGGCTTGCCGCCGGGACAGCCGAGAAAGAAGAAGAAGTTGTCGGGGTCGCCGTTGTCGCCCGTCCAGCCGAACAGGGCGGCCGTCGCCTCGCCGTTCTGGATCCGCTTGCGGTACTCGCCCCACTCGTAGGTCACGAGCTTGGCGTTGACGCCGACCTTGGCGAGGTCGGACTGCATCATCTCGGCGATCCGCTTGGCGTCGGGGTTATAGGGCCGCTGGACCGGCATGTACCACAAGTCGATGTCGACCGGCCCCGTGATGCCGGCCGCCTTCATCATCGTCTTGGCCTTCTCGGGATCGAAGGGGTAGTCGACGATCGCGTTGTTGTAGGCCCACATGGTCGGGGGGATCAGGTTCTTGGCCGGCTGTCCCGCGCCGAGATAGACGTCCTTGATGATGGCCGCCTTGTCGATGGCCATGCTGACGGCCTGACGGACGTCCTTCTTGTCGAAGGGCGGCTTGCTCGCGTTGAAGCTGAGATAGCCGATGTTCAGGCCGGGCTGGGACAGGAGGTTAATCGACGAGTCCTTCTGCATCTCCGGCACGTCGGCCGGCCGCGGAAAGGGCACCACCTGGCACTCGCCCGTCTTCAGCTTGGAATAGCGAGCGGTCGGGTCGGGCGTGATGGCGTAAACGAGGTCGTCGAGCTTGGGCTTGCCGCCCCAGTAATCCTTGTTCGCCTTGAAGCGAATGACCGCATCCTTCTGATACGACGAGAAGACGAAGGGCCCCGTTCCCACCGGCACCTGGTCGAACTGCTCGGGCTTGCCCTTCTTCATGAGGTAATCGGCATATTCGGCCGATTGGATCGTCGCGAAATCCATCGCGAGGTTGGCGAGGATGGCGACGTTGGGCTCGCTGAGGGTCATGACGATCGTGTGGTCGTCGGTCTTCTCGATCTTGGACAGCAGCTTGGGCATGTCCATGTCATTGTAGTAATCGAACTTGCCGCCGGAGATCTTGTAATAGGGGTTCTTCTCGTTGCTCTGGCGGTCGAAGGAGAACAGCACGTCGTCGGCGTTGAAATCGCGCGTCGGCTTGTAGTCCTTGACCGCGCCGAACTTCACGCCCGTGCGCAGCTTGAAGGTGATGGTCTTGCCGTCCGGGCTGATGGTCCAGCTTTCCGCCAAACCGGGCTTCAGGGTGGTCGAACCCCGCTCGAACTCGACAAGCTGGTCGAACACCGGACGGGCCGCGTCCAGGCTGGTCCCTGTGGTGTTGAGCGCCGGGGTGAAGTTCTCCGGGGATCCCTCGGCGCAATAGACCAGGGTCTTAGCCGAAGCGGCGGTCGAGGCCAGCAGCAGGGCCGTTAAACCCATCCCAATCACGCGAACGCGAGTCATCCCTGATCCTTTTTCCAGCCAAGCCCGATCGGCGGCAAAGCAAGGCGACCCATCACGTTCCGAGATGGATCACCCCGCGCGGCCGTCATGGAACCCAGTTTGGACCGGGAATGCAAATCCTTTTGGATTGCGGCAGGCGGCACGAGGGGGGCTCCGTTCCCCGCTCCGATTGCACAACAACAGCATATAAAGACTTCGACATATGTTTATTGCACTGCGTTGGTTGTCCTGGTAGGGAGGCTTCACTTCGAACAGGACGGACCCTTCCATGACTCTCGCCTCCTCCACCACGACGCACGATTACGCGGTTGCCGACATCGACCTCTCCGCCTGGGGGCGAAAGGAGATCGCGATCGCCGAGACGGAGATGCCCGGCCTGATGGCGGTGCGCGCCGAGTTCGGCCCGACGCAGCCGCTCAAGGGCGCGCGCATCGCCGGCTCGCTGCACATGACCATCCAGACCGCCGTGCTGATCGAGACGTTGAAGGCGCTCGGCGCCGACATCCGCTGGGCGTCCTGCAACATCTACTCGACGCAGGACCATGCGGCGGCGGCCATTGCGGCGACCGGCACGCCCGTCTTCGCCATCAAGGGCGAGAGCCTGAAGGACTACTGGGACTACACGCACCGGATCTTCGAATGGGCCGATGGCGGCACGCCCAACATGATCCTCGACGACGGCGGCGACGCGACGCTGCTCATCCATCTCGGCATCCGCGCCGAGGGCGGCGACACCAAGTTCCTCGACGGCGCGACCAACGAGGAGGAGGAAGTCCTCTTCGCCGCGATCAAGGCACGCCTGAAGTCCGACCACGGCTGGTATGGCCGGGTCGGCAAGACCATCAAGGGCGTGACCGAGGAGACCACGACGGGCGTGCATCGCCTCTACATCATGGAGAAGGAGGGCAAGCTCCTCTTCCCCGCCATCAACGTCAATGACAGCGTCACCAAGTCCAAGTTCGACAACCTGTATGGCTGCCGCGAGAGCCTGGTCGACGGCATCCGCCGCGGCACGGACGTGATGATGGCCGGCAAGGTCGCCATGATCGCGGGCTTCGGCGACGTCGGCAAGGGATCGGCGGCCAGCCTGCGCAATGCGGGCTGCCGCGTGATGGTTTCGGAGGTCGATCCGATCTGCGCGCTGCAGGCTGCCATGGAGGGCTACGAGGTCGTCACGATGGAGGAGGCGGCGCCGCGCGCCGACATCTTCTGCACTGCGACGGGCAACGTCGACGTGATCACGGTCGATCACATGCGGGCCATGAAGGACCGGGCGATCGTCTGCAACATCGGCCATTTCGACAGCGAGATCCAGGTCGCCGGCCTCCGCAACTTCAGGTGGCACAACGTCAAGCCGCAGGTCGACGAGATCGAGTTCGTCGACGGCAAGCGCATCATCCTGCTGTCCGAGGGTCGCCTGGTGAACCTCGGCAACGCCACCGGCCATCCGTCCTTCGTGATGTCGGCCTCGTTCACCAACCAGACGCTGGCGCAGATCGAGCTCTGGACCAAGCAGGGCGAGTACGACAAGAAGGTCTACGTGCTGCCCAAAACCCTCGACGAGAAGGTCGCGGCCCTCCACCTCGCCAAGGTCGGCGCCAAGCTGACCAAGCTGACGGACGCCCAGGCGACCTATCTGAACCTCGGCGCGACCGGCCCGTTCAAGCCCGAGACCTATCGCTACTGAGCCCCGGGACCCGGGGACGAGAACCCGCGCGGGCGCAACCTGCGCGGGTAAAAAGAACAAACCAGCACCGTTGCACGATGAGCACCCTCGACGCCGGAACGCGTCGGGGGTGTTTTTGCGAAGTGTTAACCGCTTCCTCACGGAAAGGGGCAGAGGGTACGGTGTGGACGAATCGGATCGCAATGAGTGCGGCGCGTGGGTTTGGGCCGGAGCCTGGACGGCCGGATTGCGAAAGCGGGGGCAAGGGACAACGGCATGGGGAAGGAATGGCGCCGGCTCGGGCCGTTCTCGCTGGACGCGCGGCCGCGTTCACGCATGGACGATCGCAACCGACGCCGCCAGGCGGGCCTGCTCCTCGTGCTGGCGACGCTCTGCACGAGGGCCGACGCGAGTGCGGGCGAACTCGGTCAGACCCTCGATTCGATCGTCGACCAGGGCGCTTTTGCCGGCCTGTCGCTGGTCGTCGGGCTGGTCCTGTTCTCCACCATCACCGCCCTGTTGCACCTTGCGGCCCGGCGCCGCTGGACGGAGCGCGAACAGCAGCTTTCGGGCGACCTCGCCGATGCCCGCGCCCGGATCGACCGGGCCGAGGTGTTTCTCGCAGCCGAGCCGCAGATCGTCATCGCCTGGCGCTCCGCCTCGGGCGAACCCGACATCGAGGGTGATCTGACGCTGATCGCCGATGCCCTGGTGCCGCGGCGCATCCTCGGCTTCGGGTCCTGGCTTCCGCCCGCCTCCGCGCAATCCCTCGAACATGCCGTGGACCGCCTGCGGGCGCGCGGCGAAGGCTTCCGCCTCGCCGTCCTGACCGTGGCCGGGCGCCACCTCGAGATCGAGGGCCGCGCGGTGGCCGGCCGAGCCATCCTGCGGATTCGCGACGTGTCGGGCGACAGGCTGGAGCTGACCCGGGTCCGCGAGCGGCACGCGCAGGTGTCCAGCGAGCTCGAAGCCCTGCGCGCCATGCTGGACGTCATCCCCGACCCCGCCTGGATGCGGGATGCATCGGGCGACCTCGGCTGGGTCAACACCGCTTTCGCCACGGCGGTCGAGGCCAAGAGCGCGGCCGATGCCGTACTCCGCAAGCAGGAGCTGCTGGACCAGCCGGCCCGGCACGCCGCCGAGGCCGCCCGGAGCAGCGGGCAGCCCTGGATTGCGCGGGCGGCAGCGGTGGTCGCGGGCGAACGGCACGTCCTGCACGTCGTCGAGGTCTCCGAACCGGGCTGCTCGGCCGGCATTGCGATCGACCTGTCCGAGCTTGAAGCCGCCAAGGCCGAACTGCAGATGCAAACAGCGTCCCATGCCCGCACGCTGGACCAGCTCTCGACCGCGGTCGCCATCTTCGACCGGAGCAAGCGTCTCATCTTCCACAACGCGGCCTATCGGACGCTCTGGTCGCTCGACGCCGTCTTTCTCGACAGCCAGCCTCTCGACGGCGAGATCCTCGACCGCCTCCGGGCGGATGGGCGCCTGCCCGAGCAGGTCGACTACCGCGCCTGGCGGTCCGGCCTCATGGCCGCCTATCACGCGACCGAGCCGATGGAGCAGCCCTGGTACCTGCCGGACGGGCGCACGTTGCGCACCGTGACCAACCCCAATCCGAACGGCGGCGTCACCTACCTGTTCGACGACATCACCGAGCGCTACCATCTCGAAGCGCAATACAACGCCCTCATCAGGGTCCAGGGCGAGACGCTCGACACCCTGAAGGAGGGGGTGGCCGTGTTCGGCACGGACGGCCGCCTCAAGCTCTTCAATCCCGCCTTCGCCAGTCTGTGGCGTCTCGAGACCGCCATGCTGAACGAGCGGCCCCATGTCGACGACATCGCCCGGTTCTGCATGCCGCTCTGTGGCGATACGCAGGACTGGACGGGCTTGCGGGCCATCGTCGCCGGCCTGGAAGAGGAGCGGCGCGGTTTCGAGCGCCGGCTGCACCGGACGGACGGGACGATCCTCGACTACGCGGCCGTTCCCCTGCCCGACGGCGCGACGCTGCTCACCTTCACCAACGTCACGGCCAGCGTGAGCGTCGAGCGCGTGCTGAAGGAGCGCAACAAGGCCCTGGTCGATGCGGAGAAGATCCGCAACGACTTCGTTCATCACGTGTCCTACGAGCTGCGCTCGCCGCTGACCAACATCATCGGCTTCGTCCAGCTCCTGGGCGACCGGTCGGTCGGCTCGCTGAACGCCAAGCAGCAGGAATATGCGGGCTACGTCACCAAGTCGTCGGCCGCCCTGCTCGCCATCATCAACGACATCCTTGATCTTGCGACCATCGACATGGACGCCATGCAGCTCGAACTCGGCGATGTCGATATCGGCCAGACCATGCAGGATGCCGCGGCCGGCGTGCAGGACCGGCTCGCCGACGCGGGCATCGACCTGAGGCTCGTCGCCCTCGACGGCATCGGTGCCTTCAGGGCCGACGGCAAGCGGGTTCGGCAGGTGCTCTACAATCTCCTGTCGAACGCGATCGGCTTCTCGGCGCCGGGCCAGAGCGTGACGCTGGCCGCCCTCCGCCGGGGCGACCAGATCGTCTTCAAGGTCACCGACCAGGGGCGCGGCATCCCGCCGGAAGTCCTCGACCGGGTGTTCGACCGCTTCCATGCGGATACCAGCAACTCGCGCCATCGCGGCGTCGGCCTCGGCCTGTCGATCGTGCGCGCCTTCGTCGAACTCCATCACGGCCAGGTCCTCATCGACTCCGCGCCCGGCGAAGGGACGTCGGTCACCTGCATCTTCCCCGCCAGCGGCGAGGTCGCTGCCGCAGCGACGAACCCCGAGCGATTGAGCCTGTAGGTGCGGAACACGCAGTCGACCCCCACCGGCGTCCCGGCACCCTGGCAAAACGGGCGAGGCAGGACTCCGCCGTCCCGGCCGCACGGGCCGGGCTGCGCGGCGCGGCGCGTGAGGGCGAAACGGGCGAAAGGGCCCGGCCGGTGACCGATCCCGCAACCCGGTGGCTGCTCACGCTGCCCGACGAGGCCGCGACCCTGTCGCTCGCCGGGCGGGTCGCGGGGTGGCTGAAGCCCGGCGACCTCGTGACCCTGTCCGGCGAACTCGGCTCGGGCAAGACGACCTTCGCCCGGGCCCTGATCCGGTCCCTTGCCGGCAATCCGCGCCTTGAAGTGCCAAGCCCGACCTTCACGCTGGTGCAGACTTACGAAGGCCGGAACTGCGCGGTCGTCCACGCCGACCTCTATCGCATCGCCGACAGCAGCGAACTGGCCGAACTCGGGTGGGACGAGGCGGCCGAGAGTGCCGTCCTTATCGTGGAGTGGGCCGACCGCCTCGGCGGCCAGCTGGCCCGCGACCGTCTCGATTTCTCGTTCAAGCTGCGACCGGACGACAGTTTCGAGCGCCGCGACCTCATGATCACCGGTCACGGCGGCTTTGCGCCCCGCCTCGCATCGTTGAAGGTGATCGAGGAGGTTCTCGGTCAGGCGGGCTTCGCCGAGGCGACGCGGCAGTTCCTCACCGGCGACGCCTCGACCAGGGCCTATGAGCGGCTGAGCCTCCCCGACGGACGGACCGCGCTTCTGATGGTCTCGCCGCCGCGCGCCGACGCGCCGCTGATGCGATACGGCAAGCCCTACCACCTGATCGCCCGGCTCGCCCCCGACATCCGGCCCTTCCTGGCGATGGACGGCGCCCTTCGACAGGAGGGCGTGTCCGCCCCGGCGATCCTGGCGGTCGATGCCGCGGCGGGCATCGCTGTGGTCGAGGACCTCGGCAGCAGGCCCGTCGTGGATGTTGAGGGCCCGATCCCGGATCGCTATCTTGAGGCGGTGAAGCTGCTCGCCGCCCTGCATGGCCGCTCCCTGCGGGGGAGCGTCCCGCTCGACGCGGAGACCGCCTACGACATCCCGCCCTACGATCTCGACGCGCTGCTGGTCGAGGTTGAACTGCTCATCGACTGGTATGCTCCCCAGATCGCCCGGGTGGCGATCTCGGCCAGCGCGCGCGCCGCCTTCATGGCGATCTTCGCCGGGCTGTTCGAGAGCCTGCAGGCCGGGCCCCGGACCTGGTGCCTGCGCGACTTCCACTCGCCCAACCTGATCTGGCTGGAGGAGCGAGACGGCCTCGCCCGCGTCGGGGTGATCGACTTCCAGGACTGCGTGCTCGGCCATCCGGCCTATGACCTCGCCTCACTCCTCCAGGACGCACGGGTGACGGTGCCCGACGCGCTCGAACTCAAGCTGCTCGGCGCCTATGCGCAGTTGCGGCGGACGGCCCAGGGCTCCTTCGACATGCACGGCTTCGTCCGCGCCTATGCGATTCTCGGGGTCCAGCGCGCGACCAAGATCCTCGGCATCTTCGCGCGTCTCGACAAGCGCGACCGCAAGCCCCAGTATCTGGCCTACCTCCCGCGCATCGAGTCCTACCTCGTCAAGGGGCTCGCGCATCCCGCCCTGGTCGACGTGCGAGCGTGGTTCGAGGCCTATGTGCCCCGTGCTCTGCACGGCTCCGGCGAGGGTTGAGCGGGGAGGCTACGGAGCGCGCGACGACCCATGAGTTTCGTTCCCGACTGCGCCATGGTCTTCGCCGCGGGCCTGGGCACACGCATGCGCCCGATCACGGACACGCTGCCCAAGCCGCTGGTTGAGGTGGGCGGACGGACCATGCTCGACCACATGCTCGACCGGCTGGCCGAGCTTGGTGTTGGGACCGCCGTCGTCAACGTCCACCATCTGCCGGAGCTGATCGAGGCCCGGCTCACGGGGCGCGGCAGGCCCCGCATCGTGATCTCCGACGAGCGGGACAGGCTGCTGGACCAGGGCGGCGGCATCCGCAAGGCGCTGCCGATCCTCGGGCGCAAGCCCTTCCTTATCTGCAACACCGACGCTCTCTGGATCGAACGGGACGCCGGCCTCGCCCGGCTCTGCGCCGCATGGGACCCGGCGTCGACCGACGTGGCCCTGCTCGTCGCGAGGCGGGAGGGCAGCGTCGGCGTCGACTGGCCCGGCGATTTCGAGATGGACGGCGCCGGTCGCCTGAGCCGCCGGACCGATGGCAACGCGATGCCGTTCGTCTATGCCGGGGTGGGGCTGATCAAGCCTGAACTGTTCGACGGCGTTGCGGAGGAGGTGTTCCGGCTCGCGCCCTTCTTCTTCCGGGCCGCCGCGGCGGGCCGGCTCCGGGGCACGCTTCTCGACGGCACCTGGCTTCATGTCGGCACGCCGGGCGCCATCGCCGAGGCGGAGGCCGCCCTGCTGCAGGCTCCGGCTTGAGCCCGCCCGCCGGCGCGGCGCGACCGCCGCACGTCTTCACGATCCCGCCGGGCGCACCCTTCCTTCCGACGGTCGCCGAAGCGCTGCTCGGCGGAGTCCTCGTGCCGGGCTTTTCGGCGGCCGACGGCCCCCTCGGGCTCGCGGCGGCAACCGTCTTCGTGCCGACCCGGCGCTCGGCGCGCGCGCTTGCCGCCGTCCTGGCCGAGCGGATCGGCGGGCCGTCCATCCTGCTGCCGCGCATCCTCCCGCTCGGCGACCTCGACACGATGGAAACCGAGCTGCTGTTCGACGGATCGGGCCTCGACGACCCGTTCGGGGCCGGCCTGCCGGACGCGATCGGTGATACCGCCCGCCGCATGATCTTGACGCGCCTCATCCTGCAATGGGCGCGGCAGGTCCGCCGCGCCATCATCAGCGTCGCGCCCGATGGCAGCCGCACCCTGCATCCGCACGAGGAGTTGCTCGTGGCGACGTCCGCGGCGGATGCCTGGGCCCTCTCGGCCGACCTCGCCGCCCTCAGCGACGACCTCGCGGCCGAGGGCATCGACTGGTCGCGGGTGATGCCGCTCGGCACGGACCGCTACGACCGTTACTGGCGCATCACGCTCGATTTCCTCGGCATCGTGATGACGAACTGGCCGGCGATCCTGAGGGAGCGCGGCGAGGTCGACGGCGTCACCCGCCGGACGGCGCTGATCGAAGCCGAGATCGCCCGTCTCGAACGGGGCGGGGCGGCCGGCCCCGTCGTCGTGGCGGGCTCGACCGGCTCCAATCCCGCCGTGTCCCGGCTGATCGCCTGCATCAGCCGGCTACCCCGCGGCGCCGTCGTGCTGCCGGGCCTCGATCTGTCGCTCGACGATGTAACCTGGCGGGCAGTGGCGGGCGCGGACGTCGAAGCGGGTTTCACGCACCCGCAATCACAGTTGCAGCGGCTGCTCGCGGCGGCGCAGGTCGATCGGGCCGAGGTCGTGTCGCTCGGCCGCGTATCCTTCTCGCTCCTGGCGCGGGAGCGGTTCGTCGGCGAAGCGCTGCGGCCCGCCGACACGACGGACCAGTGGCGCCTCTTCGCGGCAGCCCCGTTTTGCGATCTTGCGGCGGCGCTGGACGCCGTCGCCGTGATCGAGGCCGCCGACGAACGGGAGGAAGCCCTCGCGCTGGCGATCGCCCTTCGCGAAGCGCTGGAAGGGCCGGGGACGGCGGTGCTGGTGACACCCGATCGGGCCCTTGGCCGCCGCGTCCGCGAGGACCTCGCCCGCTGGGGCATCGAGATCGACGAGTCGGGGGGCGAGCCGCTGGGCACGACCCCAGCCGGCGCCTTCGCCCGCCTTGTCCTCGACTGCGCCCTTGGCGACCTCGCGCCTGTCGAGGTCCTGGCGCTCCTCGCCCATCCCCTCGCCCGGTTCGGCCGGCCGCGCGCCGAGGTGGTCGCACTGGCGCGCACGCTCGAGATCGCGATCCTGCGCGGCGTCCTGCCGCCGCGCGCCCTGCACGATCCGGCGGGCCTGATCGAGCGGGCCCGCGCCGCTGGGCAGGACCGCCATGCGCCGCGGGCGCTGGCCGGCCTGAAAAACGCCGACTTCGAGCGCCTCGCCGGCTTCCTCGCCCAGGTCACGGCGGCGCTGAAGCCCATCCACGCGTTGGGTCCCGAGACGCCCCTGCCCGACTGGCTGGCCGCGCACGAGGCGGTGATCGACGCCATCGCGCTCGGCCCGGACGGCACCGGCGTGATCAGCGGCATCGACGGCAACGTGCTGGCCGGCCTTTTTCTGGACCTGAGGGACGCGCCCGAGGCCGGCATCACGCTGGACTGCCCCGGCTACGGCGCGCTGTTCGACCGCTTCGCGGCGGAGACGACGGTGCGCGGCCCGGACCGCAGCCATCCCCGGCTCAAGATCCTCGGTCTCCTCGAAGCGCGGCTCATCGCTGCGGACCTCGTCCTGCTCGGCGGGTTGGACGAGACGATCTGGCCGCCGCAGAACCGCACGGACGCCTTCCTCAACCGCCCGATGCGCGCGAGCCTGGGTCTCGCCCCGCCCGAGCGGCGCATCGGGCAGACCGCGCATGATCTGTCCATGCTGCTGGGTCAGGCGCGCGTCGTGCTGAGCCGGTCGCGCAAGCGCGGGGGCAGCCCGATGGTGCCCTCGCGCTTCCTTCTCCGGATGCAGGCCTTGGCCGGCGAACACTGGACCGCCGGTCAGGCGCGGGGACGGCGATACGTCGATCTGGCCAGAGCCGTCGACCAGCCGACCAGAACCGTCTTGATCGCCCGGCCCAGCCCCAAGCCGCCCGTCGACTGGCGCCCGACATCGCTCAGCGTCACCCGCATCGAGACGCTGCGGCGCGATCCCTACGCCATCTATGCCGAGCGGATCCTCAAGCTCGCCGCCACCGAGCCGATCGGCGCCGTCATGGGGCCGCGCGAATACGGTACGATGTTCCACGGCGTGATCAGCGAGTTCACCCGCCTGTTCGAGGCGGCGCTGCCGCCCCAGGCCGGCGAGACCCTCTTTGAGATGACCGACACCGTCTTCGAAGCGGCGCAGCACGACGTGGCGTTCCGCACCTTCGTCTGGCCCCGCATCCAGGGATGGGCGCGCGGTTTTCTCGCCTGGGAGACCGGCCGGCGGGCCCATGCGCCGACGATCCTCGTCGAGGAGCGCGGGACGCTGCCGATCACGCTGGCCGACGGCTCGACCTTCAAGCTCACCGCCTACGCCGACCGGATCGAATCCACGGCCGACGGTCGCGTGACCCTCATCGACTTCAAGACGGGAGTCGTCCCGACGGCCAAGACCGTGCGGGCCGGATTCGCCCCGCAGCTGTCGCTCGAGGCGGCCATGGTGGAGCGCGGCGGTTTCACCACTCTTGGCACCGGCGCGCTCGTCGAGGCCGCCGCCTATGTGAAGCTCGAAGCCGGGGAGGCCGTCCCGATGCCGCTCGCCTGGAAAGACCGGAGCTTCGCGGAAGTGGTCGCCGAGCATTTTGACGGGCTGGTCGACCTGCTCAACACGTTCCGCGATCCGGGCACCGGCTACCCCTCGCGCCCCTACCCGCAATATGCCTCGCGCTACGGCGACTACGATCACCTCGCCCGCGTCAAGGAATGGACGCTCGGCGGCGGAGGGGACGAAGAGTGAGCGAGGCCACGCGTCCCATCCCGGCGGATACGCTGGAGCGGCAGCGCCGGGCCGCCGATCCGGCGGGCTCCGCCTGGGTCTCGGCGAATGCGGGGTCGGGCAAGACCTTCGTGCTGACCCGGCGGGTCGTCCGCCTGCTGCTCGACGGCGTGCCGCCGAGCCGCATCCTGTGCCTCACCTTCACCAAGGCGGCGGCGGCCAACATGGCCATCCGCGTCTTCGAGACCCTGGCGAAATGGGTCACGATGGACGATGCGGCGCTGGCGCGGGCCATCGCCGATACCGGTGCGCCCTCGCCGGGCGCGGCAGAGCTGGCCCAGGCCCGGCGGCTCTTTGCCCGCACCGTGGAGACGCCGGGCGGCCTGAAGATCCAGACGATCCACGCCTTCTGCGAGCGCCTTCTGCACACCTTCCCCTTCGAGGCCAATGTCGCGGCGCGCTTCACCGTCATCGAGGAGATCCGGCAGCAGGAGCTCCTGTCCCGCGCGCAGGAGGCGGTCCTCGCCGAGGCCGTGGCCGAGCCCGGCTCGCCGGAGGGCCGGGCCCTCGACGCCCTCGCGGACGGTCTGTCGTCCAGCAGCTTCGCAAGCCTGACCGGCGAACTCGCAGGTCACTACGGGGC
>CAXTVD010000032.1:0-6428 GCA_964247575.1 uncultured Lichenihabitans sp. | reverse complement strand
CTACGGGGCGTTGCGGGCCAGTCTGGCGGAGGCCGGCGGCTCTGAGGGTCTCGCCGAGGCCCTGCACAACGTGCTCGGCACCGGCGGCCAGAGCCGCGCGGCGGTCGAGCGCGCGATGGTCGAGGACGGGCTGCCGCTCTCCGAATGGGACAGCGTCGGCCGCCATCTCGTCTCCTCCACGCCGAGAGGCAGCAGCACGGGGGAGGCCTTGATCCGCGCCGCCGCGGCTCCCGAGGCGGGGCGGCTGGACGCCTATCTCGCGGTGTTCCTCACCCAGAAGCTCGAGCCCCGGTCCGACAGCTACCTTCCCAAGCCGGTCCGGGCTGCGGAACCCGCTTTGTGCAGCCGGCTCGATGGCGAGCGCGACCGCCTCTTCGGCCTGCTCGACCGGAGGCGGGCCGCTGCCGCCGTCGAACGCACGCTCGCTTTGCTGGCGGTCGCCGGCGCCGTGCTCGACCGTTACGAGACGCTCAAGCGGCGGCGGGGACTGCTCGACTTTGCCGATCTGATCGAGCGCAGCCGCATGCTCCTGTCGCGCTCGGACGCGTCCTGGGTGCTGTACAAGCTCGATTCCGGTATCGACCACGTCCTGGTCGACGAGGCGCAGGACACCTCGCCCGACCAGTGGGAGATCCTGAACGCGATCAGCCGCGACTTCTTCGCCGGCGCCGGCCAGAGCACGGCCAACCGCACCTTCTTCGCCGTCGGCGACGAAAAGCAGTCCATCTACTCCTTCCAGGGTGCGCGCCCGGCCCTGTTCGAGGCCGCCCGGCACGACTACGAGACGCGGTCGAGGCATGCGGGCCAGGCGTTCGAGAAGGTCGACCTCGTCCTGTCGTTCCGCTCGGTCGAGACGGTGCTCAAGGTCGTGGACGACGTGTTCGCCCATGGCGACAATGCACGCGGGCTATCCGCCGGAACCGAAAAGCCGATGCCGCACGAGCCGCTGAAGCGCGCCGTGCCGGGCCGCTTCGAGATCTGGCCGAAGGTCGGGCCGGAGCCGCTGGCCGACCCGGCCGATTGGCGCTTGCCGGTCGATGCGCCAGAGGCGCACGACCCTGCCGTGGTCGTCGCGAACCGCGTCGCGGAGGAGATCAGGCGTCTCATCCAGCCCGGCTCTGGCGAGAGCGTCGATGCCGGCCCGATGGGTGGCCGGCGGCCCGTCCGGCCCGGCGACATCCTGATCCTCGTGCGGACGCGCTCGCCCTTCTTCGACGCGGTCATCCGGGCGCTCAAGGAGCGCCATGTGCCGGTCGCGGGGGCCGACCGGCTCAATCTGACGGATCACATCGCCACCATGGACCTCGTGGCGGCCGGACGGGCCGCCCTGCTGCCGGACGACGACCTGACGCTGGCCTGCTTGCTGAAATCACCGCTGCTGGGCTTCGATGACGACGACCTTCTGCGTCTCGCCCCGCAGCGCACGGGCAGCCTGGATGCGGCGCTGCGGGCCTCCGACGCGCCGCGCGACCGGGCGGCGGCGGCGCGCCTCGGCATCTGGCGCGACCGCGCGGCGCGCCTGACGCCTTTCGCCTTCTACACGCGCCTGCTAGGCCCTGACGGCGGCCGCCGCTCTCTGCTGACGCGGCTCGGCCCCGAGGCGGGCGACGTCCTCGACGAGTTCCTGGCGCTGACCCTCGCCCACGAGCGCGATGGCGCGCCGTCCCTGCTGGCCTTCCTCGCCCGGCTCGAAGGGACGGAGCTCAGCATCAAGCGCGATCTGGAGGCGGCCTCCGACGCCGTCCGGGTCATGACCGTGCACGCGGCCAAGGGCCTGGAAGCCAAGATCGTCTTCCTGCCCGACACCTGCGGCGTCCCCACGGGCAAGCACGACCCCAAGCTGTTCCGCCTGGACGAGGCGCAAGGTGCGGGCCCGGCCCTGCTCGCCTGGTCGCCGCGGGCGGATAGTGACAGCCCTCTTCTTGCGGCCCGGCGCAGGGCCGGTCGGGATGCCGCGCTCGACGAGCATCGGCGGCTCCTCTATGTCGCCATGACCCGGGCCGAGGAGCGGCTGGTGGTGGCGGGCTTCCACGGCGCGCGGGGACCGGCGGCCGGCTGCTGGTACGACATGATCCGGGATGCCACGCCGGACCTCGAGACCGTGCCCGCGCCCTGGGGCGGGGAGGACACCGTTCTGCGGCGCGGCGAGCCCCTCCCCGGACCCGACACGGCGCCCCCGCCTGGCCCGACCGGCGGGATGGCCCTGCCGGACTGGCTCCTGCGCGCCGCGCCCTTCGAAAGGCCGGCACCGGCGCCCGTACGCCCCTCGACCGCCCTGCAGGCCGCCGATCGGCCCGATCGCCCCGGCGAGGAGGCCGACAACGGCTCCCCCTCCCAACGCCGCCAAGCCGTCCTGACCGGTCGCCTGATGCACCGGCTGCTGCAGCACATGCCGAACCTGCCGGCTGCGGCGCGCCGCGACGCCGGGCTGCGCTTCCTCGAACGGCACGGGCGCGCCTTGCCTTCGGAGCGACGACACCAGCTCGTCGATCAGGCCGTGGCGATCATCGGCGACCCGCGGCTCGACGTCGTCTTCGGGCCGGGCTCCCGGGCGGAAGTGGGCGTCGCCGCGACGGTGGAGCGGCCCGGTCGGCTGGTGCTGCCGGTCGTCGGGCAGATCGATCGGATCGGGGAACGCGACGGCACCGTCGTGCTCGTCGACTTCAAGACGGGCACGCCGCGCCCGCTGGCCGACACGCCGCCGAGCTACCTCGCGCAGCTCGCCCTCTACCGCGCGGCCGTCCAGCCGCTCTATCCCGGCAAGACGGTGGAGGTCGTGCTCGTCTGGACCGCCGGGCCGGAGGTGGTTGCGGTCGACGGGGCGGCGCTCGATGCGGCGCTCGACCTGATCGAGGACTGAAGGAGGCCGGGCGGCGCGACTAGGCCGTGCCGCCATGTGGCATCGGTTGCTCCGTGGCGATGGCGTCGACGGTGCGCTCGGCCGGCTCCGGGCTACCGTCGGAGCGCTCGATGCGGATCTGCATGCCTGTAGGTTCCATAAGGCCGTAGGGCGTGGAGAAGGCGATCTCGGCGGCGTCGCGCCCGACCCCGATGCGCACGAGGCCGTCGAGATTGGCCTGGCGAGTCGCGTCGAACATCCACCAGCGTCCATCGAGATAGGCCTCGAACACCGCGTGAAAATCGCTCGGCACCAGGCCGTGCGCGTAGCAGGAGACGAAACGGGCCGGGATGCCGAGCGCGCGGCAGAAGGCGATGCCCAGATGGGCAAAGTCGCGGCAGACGCCCGCGCGCTTGAGCAGCGACTCGTCCGCCGTCGTCTGCTCGTCGCTCGACCCCGGCTGGTAGGTGAGATGGTCGTGGATCCAGCTGCAGATCGCGTTCACCCGGCTGTGCCCGATCGGCAGATGACCGAACTCCCGCAGCGCATAGATGCGCAGCCGGTCGGAGGACACGAAGCGGCTTGGCAGCAGGAACGGAAGGATGTCGAGCGGTAGCGCCGAGACGGGTGTCTCGTTCACCGTCGCGGGATCGGCCCGGTAGACGGTAAGGTCGACCTCGGCGTTGTATTCGAGCGAGAAGCTGCCCTTGGGCACGCTGACGCCGAGATAGCGGTTGCGCACGTCGGGCGTGACATAGATGCGCCGCGGGACGTCGGGCGTCAGCACCAGGCTCTCGCTGAGGATGTCGTGAGCCATCAGCTGCGCCACTTCGAGGTTGAAGATGAACAGCGTGTCGACCTTGATGGTGTAGGACAGGCTGCATCCGAGCGTGTAGCGCATGGGTCGTGACCCCTTCTCGTTCCCGCGGCACGCTTAGCAAAGACTGCGCCTTGTCGGCGAGGCCTGCTGCGCGATCTAGGGAGCCAGTCGGCGTGCCACGGCCGTGGCCGCTGGCAGGCGAAATCCGGACGAGCGGCGGAGACGGTCCATGGACGTTGGTTTTGTCGGCCTCGGGCAGATGGGGAGCGCCATGGCGTCGAACCTCATCCGCGCCGGGCATCGCCTCCGGGTGTGGAACCGCTCACCGGCGGCCGCCGAGCCGCTGCGGGCGGCGGGTGCCACCGTTGTGCCGGCGGCGGCGGATGCTTTTGAAGGGGATGCCGTGATCAGCATGCTCGCCGATGATGCGGCGTATCGCTCGGTGATCGTCGAGCCCGGCCTGATCGAACGGATCCCGACGAGCGTCCTGCACATCAACATGGCGACCATATCGGTGGCGCTCGCCAAGGAGCTGACCGCCCTGCACGCGTCGCACGGCTCGCCTTACCTGGCTGCGCCCGTCTTCGGGCGCACGGAGGTCGCCGTGGCCGGCCAGCTCAACATCCTGGCTGCCGGACCCGCAGCGGCGATCGAGCGGGCAAGACCCTTGTTCGAGGCCATGGGACAGAAGGTGTGGCCGTTGGGCGAGGAGCCGTTCCGCGCCAATGTGGTGAAGCTCGCCGGAAACTACATGATCGCCGCCTCCGTGCAGACCATGGCCGAGGCCATGGCGCTTGCCCGGGCCAACGGCGTCGATGCGCACGACCTGCACGCCATTCTCGCCGGCACATTGTTCGGCGGGCGCGTCCACACGGGCTATGGCGCCCTGATCGCCGACGGCACCTACCTGCCGGCGGCCTTCAAGCTGACCCTGGGGGCAAAAGACGTCCGCCTCGCGCTCGCGGCCGCCGAGGCGGCGAACGTCGCCATGCCCGTTGCCAGCCTGTTGCGCGACGGCTTCATCGATGCGATCGCCCACGGCGATGGTGCTCTCGACTGGACCGCGCTCGCCAAGGTGACATTTCGGCGAGCGGGGCTGGAAAATTAGAAAAGCGTGCCGGAGCACAGTCAAGATGCCCGCCGCAAGAAGTGGAACGCAAGCTCACAAACCGGGTTGACTCACGAGCGAACTCGGCAACTCTGACAGAATGAACGTACACCGCATCAGGACCCGTGTGGCGGCTGAGGCGTTGAGCGACGAGCGGCTCGCGCAGGTTTCGCGTGCTCTGGCCAGACTCGAGCGGTTGAGCGCGCTGGGGCCCGACGAGCGTTCGGCCCTGATCGCACAGATGGGTGATTCCCGGTTGTACGAGCGCAAGGCTTGCATCGAGCGACAGGCCGAGCCGGCCCGTGCCGTGTCAATCCTGGTCTCTGGTCTCGCCTGCGCCGTCAGGATGCTCGACGATGGGCGGCAGATGAACGTCGCCATCTACGTTCCTGGCGACTTCATGAACCTGACGGCTCACTTCGCGGGGATCTCGCGGGCCAGTCTCTTCGCACTCACGCCGGTAAAGGTGCTGCAGATCGCCAGTGCGAGCATATCGGGTCTGTTCGCTCAATATCCCGGTCTGGAAAGGGCTCTGCTTCGCAATATGATCATGGACGGCGCGATCGCGCAGGAATGGATGATCGGCATGGGCCGGCGCTCTGCGCTTCAGCGCTTGGCTCATTTCCTTTGCGAAGTGTTCGTTCGACTCCAACGCGTCGGGCTTGCCAGCGCCGATGAATGCGAGTTTCCGCTGACCCAGGATACCCTGGCCGACACGCTGGGCCTCTCGGTCGTGCACACCAACCGGATGCTGCAGCAGCTTCGAGGCGAATCGCTGATCACCCTCCAGCACGGCCGGCTCGTGATCCTCGATTGGCAGGGTCTGGCCCGGAGCGGCGGGTTCGATCCCGATTACCTCGACTTTCCCTCCGTCGCTGCACCCAGGAACTGAGGGTTTTATGCCGCTGTTCTTCTTCCACCTCGCAGGACCGGACGAGAACAGCCCCGATAGCGAGGGAGTGGAATTCGCGAGCGTAGAGGATGCCTTCCTCGACGTTCACCGTGCCGTGCTCGACATCAGCTTCGATATGCTGCGAAGACAGCGTGACCCCCATCGTTACCGTTTCGACGTTCGGGACAGCTCCGGACGGCTCCTCTTCGAACTGCCCTTTTCCGAAGTGCTTCGGCCTTCGCCCGTCGCGCGAGGTGGCCGTCAGGCGACTGTTCTCGCGGGGATCGAGGAACGGCTCAGGCACAGCAGCACGCTCCAGACCGACTTGGCGGCGAAGATCGCGGAAGCGGGGATGCGGGTCAGGCAGATGCAGGCAACGCTGCAAGGCGGGAATTCCGGGCTGCCGTCACAATTGGCGGAGGAACTCTAGGAGCTTCCCGGAGTGGACCGGCTTCGACAGCAGCCGGCGATGCCGGTAGGGGCGCGGCAGATCGAGCGATACGAAGCCCGACAGCAACACGACGGGAATGCTGCGGGCAAGCAGCGCGTCGGCGACGGGGCAGCTCAGCTCACGGGTGAGATTGACGTCCAGCAGGCCGGCATCGATCCGCTCCGACGATCAACGCCAGCGCAACCTTGACGCCCAGGCTCCCGTCCCCGCCTCCACCCGACAGAATGATGCCCGGCTACCTGTTCGTCGCTCGCCCGACTTCAATAGCTTAGGTCAAGGTCAGTCCAGGGAACCGCCTGTCGGCCTACCGTTCGGTCC
>CAXTVD010000031.1:13399-20022 GCA_964247575.1 uncultured Lichenihabitans sp. | reverse complement strand
CCGCCGTGCTCACGGCCCTCATGGCCATGCCTGGCCCGGACGGACAGACGCCGCTGCCGCGCTCCGGAGCCCTGGGCGGCATCAGCATCCAGGATGACCGCGTCTACGTGTCGCTTGAGGTCGACCGTGGGCAGGCGGCCGCGGCCGAACCCATGCGGGCGAGGGCCGAACAGCTTTTGACGGCGCTGGACGGCGTGTCCTCTGTCCTCGTTACCCTGACCGCGCAGAAGCCGGCCGGCTCGATCCCGCGCCCTCAGCCGGCGGCTCCGCAACCCGGTCCCAAGGCCCAGGCCGCGCGAGCGGGAACGATCGTGCCGGGCGTCAAGACGATCATCGCCGTCGCGTCGGGCAAGGGCGGGGTCGGCAAGTCCACGACGGCCTGCAACCTGGCTCTCGCCTTCCATCGTCTCGGGCTGCGGACGGCCGTTCTCGACGCCGACATCTACGGCCCCTCGATGCCGCGCCTGTTCGATCTCAAGGGCAAGCCGGAGATCGTCGAGGGCAAGATCATGCGACCGCTTGAGGCGTTCGGCCTCAAGGTCATGTCCATCGGCTTCCTCGTCGAGGAGGAGACGCCCATGATCTGGCGCGGACCCATGGTCATGTCCGCGATCACGCAAATGTTGCGCGAGGTGACCTGGGGCGAGGTCGACATGATGGTGGTCGATATGCCGCCGGGTACCGGCGACGCCCAGCTCACGATGGCGCAGTCGGTTCCGCTTGCCGGCGCCGTCATCGTGTCCACCCCGCAGGATCTCGCGCTCATCGATGCGCGGCGCGGGATCGCGATGTTCCGGCGGGTCGAGGTGCCCATCCTGGGCGTCATCGAGAACATGAGCACCTTCATCTGCCCGCACTGCGGCGAGCGGACCGACATCTTCGGCCATGGCGGGGCGCATCGTGACGCCGACCGCCTCGGCGTGCCGTATCTCGGAGAGATCCCGCTCGCTCTCGCGATCCGGGAAACATCCGATGCCGGCCGACCCATCATGATCTCCGACCCCGACGGTCCGCATGCGGCGGCCTATCTGTCCGCCGCGGAGGCGATCGTGACGACCCTGCAGCGACGCACGACGCGCGTCGCGCCCGCCATCGTGATGGAATAGGATAGATAGGCCGGCCTCGTTGGAGGGCGGTCAGCGGAGTGGGACATGAGCGGGAGCATGGGTCGGCGCGGCTTCGTGGCTTCGGCCGGCCTGGGTCTTGTGACGACGCTGGCCGCGGGTCCCGCCTTGCGGGCGCAGGATCAGGCGCCGACCGATGCCGGCGCGGCTTTGCCGCCGCCCGAGGACACGCCCGGGGTTGCGGAGGTGACGTGGCGGCTCACGTCCAGCTTTCCCCGGAATCTCGATTTGATGTACGGCGGCGCCGAAACCTTCGCCCGCTGGGTGTCGTCCCTCACCGGGGGCAAATTCCGCATCGCGGTCTCGCCGGCGGGCGAGATCGTTCCGGGCCTCCAGGCGTTCGACGCGGTCCAGGCCGGCACGGTCGAGGCCTGCCAGACCTCCATGGACTATGTCTTCGCGAAGGACCCGACCTTCGCTCTCGCAACGGCTTTCCCGTTCGGCCTGAACGCCCGGGGACAGGCGGCCTTCGCCCATGCGGGTGGCGGCGATGCCCTCTTCAACGCCTTCCTGGCCACCTACAATGTCGTAGCCTTTCCGGCCGGCAATACGGGCGCGCAGATGGGCGGCTTCTTCCGCAAGCCGCTCAAATCCGCCGCCGACGTCACGGGTCTAAAGATCAGGATCGGCGGCCTCGGCGGGTTGGTCTGGCAGCGTCTGGGGGTGGTGCCCCAGGGTACCCCCAAAGCCGAGCTGTTCTCCGCGCTCGATACCGGGGCGTTGGATGCGGCAACCTGGGTCAGCCCCTACGACGACGAGAAGCTCGGCAGCGACGACCGTTCCGCCCTCTACAAGGTCGCGCCCAACTACTACTATCCCGGCTGGTGGCGGGGCGGTTCGGTCATCCACGTCGCCTTCAACAAGGCCAAATACGAGGCGCTACCCAAGCCGTTCCAGGCCGCGCTGCGGGCGGCGGCGCAGATGGCCGACGTCGACATGCTGGCAGCCTATGACCGTCAGAACCCGGCCGCGCTCAAGCGGCTGGTCGTCTCCGGCGCTCAACTGCGGGCGTTTCCGCAGGACGTCCTCGAGGCCGCCTACAAGGCGACCAACGACGTCATGCGGGAGATCGCGGACGGCAATGCGGGCTTCAAGTCCCTGCTCGAGACGCTGCTGAGCTTTCGGTCCGACGAGTATCTCTGGTGGCAGGTCGGCGAGTACACCTTCGACAATTTCATGATCCGCCAGCGCGCGAAAGGCTGAAAGCTGGGTCCGGCGGCCGCCGGTCGCGGGAACGCCGGCCAGCGTGGCGAGTTACCGGGCCGGAACGCCAAGCTGTCTCTTGGCGACGTCGTCCGGTGATCCATGAGAAATTCGGTGCTTTCCCTCCTTCTCCTGTCGACGGCGCTCGGCTGTTCGCCTGCCCGAGCCGTCCCGCTGCAGGATCAGGCCCAGGCGGTCGTCTCGAAGCTGACCGGCGACACGGGACCGGCCGCCGTGGAGCGGGTGGCCAGCTTCGATCATCAGGTCACGGGCGTCGCGGTCAGCGAAACGGGGCGGATCTTCGTCAGCTTCCCCCGCTGGTCGGAGGATGCGCCGGTGTCCCTGGCCGAGTTGACCAGCGACGGCAAGCTCCATCCCTATCCCGACGAGGAATGGAACGGGTACCGCAACGCCGCACCGCGTGATCCCGCCACGCATTTCGTCTGTGTCCAGGCCGAGACGGCGGACGGCCATGGATCGCTCTGGGTCATCGATCCGGCGGCGCCGAACACCGAGTTCATCGTGTCGGGCGGCCCCAAGCTCGTAAAGATCGATCTCGCGACCAACAAGGTGTCCAGGGTCTACCCGCTCGACGGCAGTGTCGCGCCGCAGGGCAGTTACATGAACGACGTCCGCTTCTCGCCCGATGGCAGGACAGCCTTCATCACCGATTCCGGCGCGCAGGGCGCCCTGGTCGTGCTCGACCTGCAGAGCGGCAAGGGCCGGCGGGTGCTCGACGGGGACACGTCGACCCAGGTCGACAAGTCGGTGAAGGTCGTCGTCGATGGCCGGGAGCTCACCCAGCCCGACGGGCGCGGGGTGCAGTTCGCCGCCGACAGCATCAGCATCGACCCGAAGGGCGAGTACCTCTACTGGCAGCCGCTGACCGGGAAGACGCTGTATCGTGCGCCGACCGCCGCTTTGGCGGACCCGACCCTGCCGCCCGAGCAGATGAAGGCGAAAGTGGAGAAGGTGTCGGACAGCGAGCCGAACGACGGTCTGTGGACGGACTCCAACGGCCGCCTGTTCTTCGCCGCCGTGCAGAAGAACGCGATCGAGATGCAGGATGGCGCGGGGCCTCGCAAGCTCCTGGTCACCGATCCGCGGCTGCGCTGGCCCGACACCTTCGCGCAGGGGCCGGACGGCACACTGTACTTCACGAACTCCGACATCACGGACTCGCCGCGCTTCAACGCCAAGGGCTGGGCGGCCAAGTCCTTCAATTTGTGGAAGATTGCTCCCAAGCAGGGCGACCTCATCGCAAAGAACCCGGCTTTCGCGAAGTAGGGAGCGGCAGAAAGGGTCGGCCGCTCGGCTGCGGCACGACCAACCGGGTGCGCGCATCCACCAGGCGAGCTCTCAAGCGATAGCGCTCGGATACGGCGACTCGGCCGTGGCATCGACCGAGCTTGTGGGACTAGGCCACCCTGACCCTCACCCGGTGCCAGGCCGCGCTGAGATAACCCTTGAAGTTCCAGGTGTCGTCGGGCTGGGCAGGCTGCGTCTGCCCGGCGGCATCCCAGGCGCGCAGGACCAGTTCGTGCTCGCCCGCGGGGATGTCCAGCATCGCGTGCCAGAACGTCCAGCTCCAGCGCATGTTGCCGTGATCCTCGATGGTCGCCTGCTGCCAATGCCGGCCGCCGTTCATCGAGACGTCGACCCGCGTGACCGCGCGATCGGTGGCGATGGCGTAGCCCTGCACCCGAATGGAGCCGGCGGGGAGATCGGCTCCGGCACCCGGTTCGCAGATCGCCGCATTGAGCGGCATCTCGTTGATCGGGACGCCGCGGGAGCAGTCCAGCGTCGCCTTGCACATATCGGGGGGAAACAGGAGGTAGTCCTTCGCCTGCTGGAAGGCGTCGGACGGCCTGTCCTGGACGCGGATCTCGCCGATCCACTTGGCGCTCCGCACACCGGCATAACCCGGCACCACGATGCGCAATGGTGCACCGTGTTCGGCGGTGAGCGGCTCTCCGTTCATCGCCCAGGCCAGCAGGACCTCGTCCGACAGCGCCTTGGTGATGGGTATCGAGACGCCATAGGGAGCATCCTCGGCGTCCTCGTTCTCGGCGATGTCGAGCGCCTCGAAGGCCACGTGGAGGGCTTCGCTCTCCTCGGCGCCGGCCGCGCGCAGGACGTTGGACAACGGCACACCCGTCCAGTCGGCGTTGCCGATCGCGCCGGGTGCCCAGGGATCCCCCGACGTCCTGTCGACCTTCTGCAGGTCCGCGCGCCGGTTGCCGGCGCATTGCAGCACCGCCCGCACCGTTTGCGGCGTGAACCGGTCCTTGAGGTCGGCGAGCGTCAGGGCGAGCGGCTGCTCGACCTTGCCGGTGACACGGACCTTGTGAGTCTCGGCATCGATCGTGGGAAGAGGGCCGTGCGAGCGGATGTAGAAATCCGCCGTCCCGGTCACGAAGCTGCGGCGCAAGCGGTCGAGCGGCGGCTCGGCATTGAGCGGCTTGGCCCGGTGCACGATGAGGTCAGGGTGGGAAGGGGAACGGCCGAACATCGCGAGCTACTCCGATCACGCCTGTCCCAATGCTCCGGCCGCGTTCGCGTTGCCTCGCTCACGCGATTGCGACAAGCCGGATCAGGCCGAAACTGATGAGGCCGAGGACGAGGAGCGACGCCGTCACGGCCAGCGTGACGCGAAGGCCGGCCCGCGCCACCACCCGGACGTCGACGCCGAGGCCGAGCGCCGCCATGGAGAGGGTCGTCAGCAGGCTGGCCGTGGTCGCGAGAGGCTTCAGGAAGCCTTCCGGGATCAGCCCGACGGACCGGACGGCGGCGACGAGGAGGAAGCCGACGATGAACCATGGGACGAGTTCGTGGAGTGCCGGCCGGCCCCGCCTGGGGCGATCACCGGCCGTCACACGGGGTGGAGACTCGTCGGGCTCGTCGCGAAGGCGGCCGGTGATTAGCGACAGGCCGAGCACCACGGGTCCCAGCATCAGGACGCGGACCAGCTTGATGACGGTGCCGACCTGGTTGCTCAGCGCGCCGATCGGCAGCGTCGCCGCGAGCACCTGGGGCACCGCATAGACGGTGAGGCCGGCCAGGACGCCGTACTGCGTCAGCGACATCCGGAGAAGCGGCACGAGCAGGGGCAGGCCGAGCACAACCAGAACGCCCAGGACCGCCGTGAAGGCGATCGAGGAAGCGATGTCGTCCCCATCGGCGCCGATCACGGGCGCCACCGCGGCGATCGCCGAGTTGCCGCAGATCGAGTTGCCGCAGGCCACCAGGATCGCCATTCGCTGTGGCAGGCCGAGAGCGCGGCAGATGACGTAGCTGCTCGTGATCGCCATGCCGACGACCACCGCGATGCCGATCAGCAGGGTCGGCCCCAGCGCCAGGACGGTGGCGACGCTCACCGAAGCCCCGAGAAGAACGACCGCGACTTCGAGGAGAACCTTGGCACTGAAGCTGATTCCCTTGTCCCACGTCGGTCCTGGCGTCCAGACGGTTCGGATCACCACACCCAGGATGATCGCAAGGACCAGGGCTTCGAGATACGGCTCGCCGGCGAGGCGGACCTCGACGGCCTGGAGCAGCGTCGCGCACACAGTGACGGCAAGGCAGAGAAGGAAGCCGGGAAGCAGGCGGATCGATGCCCGGCCCGCTCGTGTCGGACCTGCGGCCGGGCGGCTCGGAGCTTCTTCGCCTCGGCGTGCAGAACGCCGTCGGTCGGGCCGGTTCAACCCTGCAGGTCCTGCCATCACATCCTCGCCGCCGTGCCCATCACGTGTTCGGATCGAGGTTGATGGATGGCGGAGGGGACGTCTAACGCGATGGGGCGCTCGAACCGATCGGGTTCGGCGATGGATCGCCGGCACGACCCTTGGTGTGTCCGGCGATGATCGCCAGCAGGGCCGCAGCGGCGCGGCTGCTGGACCGTTCGGCGTGCCGCAGGACGACGAACGCCCGGTCCGGCAGCGGGCAATCCACCCTGACAAGCAGCCCCGCCTCGAGGCTCGGCGCGGCAACCGACGCCGAAAGGGCGGTCGCGCCGAGGCCGGCCTCGACGGCGGCGCGCACGGCTTCGTTGGTCGGCAGCTCGAGAGCGATGGACAAGGTCAACCGGTCGATGCCGAACCGGCCGAGCGTCGCCTCGAAAACCGAGCGGGTTCCGGATCCCGTTTCCCGCAGCACCCACTCGGCCGTCGAGAGGTCGGTCGGCTGGATCCGGCCTGCAACGGCCCAGGGGTGATCGGGGCTGACGACGATCACGAGCTGGTCGCGGGCGACGGGCTCGGCCGTAAGGCTCGGATCGTCCACGAGTCCCTCGACGAA
>CAXTVD010000031.1:12488-13389 GCA_964247575.1 uncultured Lichenihabitans sp. | reverse complement strand
CGAACGCTCCAGTCCCGGCGCGTCGATCTCGCCTTCGACGAAGCCGAGTTCGGCTGCGCCCGAATGGATCGCGGCGGCCACCTGCGCGGTGTTGCCGACCGACAACCTGATGGCGATCCCTGGATGGGCTCTGTGGAACGCCACAAGATGCTGCGGCAGCCAGTAGCTGGCGATCGTCTGGCTCGCCTGGACCGAAAGGGTGCCCCGCTTCAAGCCGCCGAGATCGTCGAGGGTCCGCTCGGCTCCTGCCACGCGGGCCAGGACGGCTCGGGCATCCACCAGGAACAGGGCGCCGGCTTCGGTCAGCTCGATGCCGCGCCCGACGCGGTTGAACAGCCTGGTGCCGTGACGCGCCTCAAGCGCAGCGATCGCGGCGCTGGCCGCCGACTGTGCAAGGTTCAGCGACTCGGCCGCGCGCGTCACATGCTGGCGCTCGGCGACGGCGACAAAGACGCGAAGCTGTTCAAGCGTCACGGCGTCGCTGCCTGATGTCAGCCGGCCTGGGCGAGGGCGCGTTCACGTGGGGATCGTCGCTGGAAGGAGGCCACCGATCCGTTCGATTGTCAGGTCGGCTGCCGGATTCGGACCCATCAGCTGTGCGCCGAGCGCGAACGGGCCCTGCCAGGCGAAGACCGTCGTGACGCGGGCGCGCCATGCTCCCAAGAAGGCGGTCGGGATCCGGATCTCGTCATCCAAAAGGGCGGAGCGTGGATAGCGCCTCTCGATCTTAGCCAACGCCGCCTCCAATGTAACGCATAGGACCCCAAGCGGCCCGACCGCATCAGCCAGCCCGATCGCGGCATCTTGAGCGGCTGGAAGCAGCGCAACCATCCGTCAGGTTCCCCGTCCGGGCAAGTGGACGCATGCGGGCAGGCAGGGCCGGCGCGCGTGACCAGAGCCC
>CAXTVD010000031.1:556-12478 GCA_964247575.1 uncultured Lichenihabitans sp. | reverse complement strand
ACGCCGTGACAGAGACGCCAGCCCGGTGGGATCGGCGTCGGCGGGCCGCTCTGGTCGAGAGCGGTGGGAGGCGGCGAGCCCCCAATCCGAGGGGATTGCATCAGGGGCACTTCCGCCTGATCGATCGGGGGGTCGTCTCCTCCAAGGGGCCGATCACGCCGTCCCGCTGCGGAGACGGAACGCGCACTTGAATCGGCGGTGGTCTGGAATGCAGATCGCAGAGAGCGAGGCAGAACTGGTGCTGGCCGTCTTCCGCCTGTGGGGTTCCCTTCCCGGGGAGGCCGTCAGACTGAAGGCGATCGTCGCACTCTTCGTCCGCGAGCAGTTGACCGCCCGGGATGTCAGTGCGGGCCTGAACCAAGCCATGGAGAACGGCTGGGTGGAAAGCGCCGGAACCGATCGCTACAGGCTGACCGCTGCCGGCTACGACATCTTGATGAGATAGGCCTTGCTCCAGGTAAGCGGCGGCGTCGCGACCGGGCCGGCCGCACGTCCTGGCCTCGAAAAGCTCGGGCAAGCCGATCCTCGCTGCCCTCAGTTGGTGCTGCTGGGCGTAGGCATCGCCATCAGGATCGCCTTGTCGAGACTCTCCCGGAGCGCCATGGCACCCGTCAGGCTCGTCCGCAGATAGGCGATCACCGTATGCGAGACCGTGATCTCTTCGGGCTCGATCGTCCTGGCGAGATCGACCGCCAAGGTGATCCCGACGACGCCGTTGTAGAGCCCGCAGGCAGGCGCGGCGTCGAAGAAGACCACGGGCGCGTGCCGGTCGTCCGTCCATTCTCGTTTGGGCTGGTTCTTCTTGGGTTCGTCCGTCACGCCGTGCTCCTCAGGCCTGGGAGGCCGGGATTGTAGGTAGGGCAAGGACCACCGTTCGTCCGCATCCGGAGCTTCGGTCGAGCGGCAGTTTCATGACGCGGCCCTCGCGCAGAGCGCGTTCGCGCCCGGCTCCCCGCCTTCCCCGGCGGGACCGAAGACGTATTGCTGATTGCACACGGCGACCTGCGGCGGCAGCGTCGTCGCTTCGAACAGATCGCTCCCGCTCTTCAGCATCGTCCAGAAGGGCAAGTTCGGGTCGTCCCTGTGGCGCTCCATGTTGGACGTTGTCATCCGGAACGGAAACGCCTGGAGCTGAATGTCGCGTTGGCCGCCCTGGAAAGCCTCGTAGGCGAGACCATAGATCTCCTCGATCTGCTCGTTCGTCATGGCGTAGCAGCCGACCGACCGGCAGCCGCCATGCACCATGAGGGAATCGCCCGTGCGCCCGAAGGAGCGGTCATAGGCGTTGGGATAGCCGATGTTGAAGGCCAGATATTCGCGGGACCGCGGGTTCATCTGACCGGGCCCGACCTCGTAGAAGCCTTCGGGCGCCTGGTGGTCGCCTTCGGCCTTCTTGGGGCCGAGCGTTCCGGAATAGCGGCAGATCGCGTAGGTCTTGAGTAGCCGGTAGCGGCCGGCATGATCCTGTTTCCAGACTTCGAGCGCACTGTCCTCCTTGTAGATCCGGATGAGGATGGGCGCGGCCCGGTCCATGTCGTTCTGCGCGATGAGCTCGAGGGTCGCCGGATAGACGGTCCCGGTCCGCACCTGATCGAGTTCCCCCGCGCAACCGGCCAGCAGAAGCAAGGCGAAGACCGCCGGGGCGAGCCGCAAGCGGCGTCGGATCATGGACTGCATCACATCGAAACCTGTCGCCACACCTGCGCCGCGGAGGAGCTTGCCGGCGGAACGCAGGCGAAGTGTGACGCGGGCTGCCTAGCGGATCGTGAACGACGGCGGCGCGAGCGCCGGGAACGCCGGGAGGGCCGCCGATCCGGCGAGCCCCGGCCGGTCAGAGGTCGAGTTCGTCATTCGCACTCTCGATCAGGACCGTCTTGTCGGATGGCTCCCGATGCTCGCCGCCCCGGATATCGCTGACGATGCCCTGCTTGTGGCCCATGTCGCTGCGCAGATCGTCGATCGCCCTCGCCTGGCGCTGGCCGTGACTGATCAGGCCATCCACGACCTCGACCAGCGCCGCATGGATTCGTTCGGCATCATCCGACGTCCGCGCACCCTGGAGGATGTCGCGGAGCTCCTGCAACGGCTGGGTGGCCCTGCTGGTCTGCGCGGCGTCGTTCTCGGTCCTGGTCATCGATCGTCCCCTGCTTGCCGCGTCACGGCCATGGAAAGCTCTATCGCACGGTCCGCGCGATCCCGCCTGCCGGCGATCAAGCTTTTTCGTGCCGATATCCGCTGACCTGCGCTCCGTCCTCTCCTTGCAGCAGCAGGAAGCACGGCGCCGATAGCAGCGGGAGGAGGGCCAGGGCGAGAAAGACGTCGTGGAAATGCGACGGCATGAGGGCTTGGCCGGGCGCGCTGAAGAGGCTGAGGAGCATGGCGCTCAGGGACACGCCGAAGCTGACGGTGAGCTGCTGCAGGATGCCGCCCAGGCTTGTGGCCCGGCTGAGCTGCGCGCCGGGCGTGTCCGCATAGGAAAGCGTGTTCGAACTCATGAACTGCGTCGACCGGACCAGGCCGAAGACGAAGACGAAGGCCGCGATGAGCCACCGTGGCGTACCCGGATCGATCAGGGCGAAACCGGCCAGGACGGCGGACGACGCCACGGCGCTGCCCCCGAGCACCGCGCGGAAGCCGAACGACCGGAGCAGCCGCGAGACGATGGTCCGGATGAAGACCGCGCCGATGCTGCTGAGGAACGTCAGCGAGCCCGAGACCACCGGGCTCAGCCCGAAGGCGACCTGGAGCATGAGCGGGATTAGGAAGGGTGGCCCGTTCATGGCGATCCGGCAAAGGCCCCCCGCCAGGGTGCCGACGGCGAAGGACCGCTGCCGGAACAGGCTGAGGTCGACGGCAGGCGCGCGCTTCCTGCGAGCATAGGCCGCGAAGCTGGCGAGCAACAGCACCGCAGCGCCGAGCGCCCCTGCGGTCATCGATCCCGAAAGCAGCGGTCGCCCGATATTCTCGATCCCGAACTGGAGCAAGGCGAGGCCGCAACCCACCAGGGCGAAGCCGGCGAAATCGAAGCGGCCGACTGTCGGGTCGCGCACGTCTTCGATGTAGCGGATCGCAAGCGCGATCCCGGCAAGGCCGAAGGGCAGGTTGACATAGAAGATCCAGCGCCAGGATGCGTAGGTGGTGAGAAGGCCGCCCAGCAGCGGGCCGGCGACGGGCCCCGCGATGGCCGGCAGCGTCATGTAGGTCATCGCCGTCACCAACTCCCGCCGCGGAAAGCTGCGGAGCAGGATCAGGCGGCCGACGGGCGTCATCATCGCCCCGCCCAGGCCCTGGAGCGCCCGCGTCGCCACCAGCATGCCGAAGCTGCTGGCCATCCCGCAGAGTGCCGAGCCGACCGTGAAGATCAGCAGAGCAAGCACGAAGATCCGCCGGGCCCCGTAACGGTCCGCGAACCAGCCGCTCACGGGAATGAAGACGGCGAGCGCCAGAACATAGGCGGTCACCGCCAGGTTCATCTGCACGGGCATGACGGCAAGGCTGCGCGCCATGTCTGGTATTGCCGTGGTGATGATGGTCGAGTCGAGCTGTTCCATGAGGAAGCCGACCGCCACGATCATCGGAATCAGGAGGCGGAGGCGCGGGTTCCTCTGGGTTGCGTAGCTTTCCTCCGGTGCGACATCGGACGACGTCATGCGTCACGCTTTTTGCCGGGGAGATCAGGAACGGGCGCGTCCTCCCGAAAAGCCCACGAAGGGACCAGGGCCGCCCCCTTGCGGCCGGGCCGTCCTGGGGCGCGCAGCAGGACGGGAATGCTCAAGGGAGGATGATCGACCGGCGTACACCGAGGGTCCAGGCCATTTGTCCGCCGTCGAGGAGCGAGCCGGCCAATCGAGACCCCCTGTCGGTAAGCGTGCGACGCGTCCTGTCATCTCTGCCGCGATCGCTTCTCGAAGTGTCGCTTGCGGACCGACCCGTGTGGGCCTTCGCCCGATCGCCCCTTCATGACGTCATGCCATCGCGCCGTGATGCGATGGTTGGACACGGCGGGACCGGCGCTCACCGGGGCCGACGTCTATCCCATCCGGTGACGCCACTCGTTGCTGACGAAGTTGCCGAGGCGCTTGACCCGGTTCTTCAGGAAGCGCGCCGCTCCCTGATCGACGAAGTAGGTGAGCAGGATCGAGTCGCGCGTCGTCACGTCCTGGCCGACCGGGTCGGCCGAATGCCAGGTGTCGTCGCTGACGGCAAAGGCGTAGCCGGTGTTCGGGGCGAACCGCATCTGGGTGTGCTTCGGCATGGTTCCGTCGGCTGCGACGCCGTGGAAGATCGTTCCGATGTTCGTATGGGCCTCGTCGCGCGGCAGATAGAGCTGGACGGTGATGCCCTTCCAGTGGGTGTCGGTGTGCGGCGGAATCTTGTAGCCGGGGATGTCCCGCGTCAGGATCGGGATGGGGAACATGCCCACCTCGGTGAAACCCGCTCCGAACCGCTTGGTGAGGCCGGGCGCGAGTTGGCGCATGAAGGCCTTCTTGACCGTATCCGAGCAGAGCGCGCGTCCCACAACGTCCCAAACGGCCAGCTTCTTGGCCGGCAGATGGCGGATGTACTCCGGGAAGAGGTCGATCTTGACCCTCGTATGCGTGCCGTCCGCCAGGTCATTGCCTTTGGCGCGACCGTGCATCGGCCTGTAGTCGGCCACGCTCGGCATCATGGCGAGCATCGCCTCGTAGGTGTCCTCCGGGAACACGTGATCGAGCTCGAGGTGAAAGAACGGAGCCTCGACGCGACGAGCGGAACCGACGGAGGCGGCCACGCTTTCGCTCAGCCGATCGACGGCGGCTCGGCGAGTGGCCTGTACAGAGGGGACGCGTTGATCCATTATGCCTTCTCACGCGCTCGCTGATCCAAATTCCGGCCGAGGCTACAAGATGGCACGGGGTGGCACAACATCGTGCCCAGGGTAGGGGCGTTCAGCCCCGCACCGGCCGACCGCTCTCGTGCACGATCTTCAACTCGCCGTCCTCGCGGATGAGAACGAGATGGACGCGCGACTGGCCCCCCGCGGCGGCGCTCCGTTCCGCACTCGAGGCTCGCCAGGCCAAGATAACCTCGATGTCGCATTGCGAGAACGCCGCGTTGCAGGTCTTCCGCACGGAGCCGGGCACGACGGCGTAGTGCCGGTTGGGCCACCGCCGCACGAAGGCGCGCTTGTCGGCATACACCTCGCTCGGCGTCATGCTCCGCCCGTAATAGACGACGTGCTGGCCGTAATGGGCCGCGACAGCCTGCGGGGTCACACGCGCGTTGTCGTCCCACATGGCGAAGAAGCCGGCCAGCACCGCATCGTCGTTCGACGCCGCGAAGGCCGGGGCGACGGTGGCGGCAAGCAGACTGGCGACGGCAAAGAGTGCGGTATGCTTCACGGTTGGGATCCTCCGGGTGAAATCTCGCCCAATCGCAGGCTCCCGTCCACCTTTGTTGCCGCCGATCAACCTGTTCCCCAGCCAAAGCAACAACGCAACGCGTGGCACGAGGCGGCATGAACGCGTAAGAGGGTCGGCACCGAGTGGTGGCAAGGCGAGTGACCCATGGGCATGCTGATCGAGGGACGCTGGCAGAACGTGGACCGCGAGACCCGCAAAGGCGTGTTCGTACGGCGGGACAGCGCGTTCCGACATGCTGTCACGGCCGATGGCGGCTCGGGATTCCAGGCCGAACCCGACCGCTATCATCTCTACGTCTCGCTGGCCTGCCCCTGGGCGTGCCGGACCGTCATGCTGCGCTCCCTCAAGAGGCTCAAGGACGTCATCGGGATGACCGTCGTGAGCCCCGATATGCTGGAGAACGGCTGGACCTTCGAGGGCACCTCCGATCCGGTCAACGGCTTCCAGTTCCTCTATCAAGCCTACCAGGCGGGGGATGCCGCCTATACCGGGCCGGTGACCGTCCCGGTCCTGTGGGACAAGTGGACCCGCACCATCGTCAACAACGAGTCGAGCGAAATCATCCGCATGCTCAACCGGGCCTTCGACGCCTGGGGCGATGCGGGCGTCGACCTCTACCCGCCGGCGCAGGCTGCCGCGATCGACGTCCTGAATGAGCGGATGTACGGCGCGGTGAACAACGGCGTCTACAAGGCAGGCTTTGCCACCACGCAGGACGCCTATGAGGACGCCGTCCGCCCTCTCTTCGCGGTGCTGGCGGACCTCGACGAGCGCCTCGCCACGCGCCGCTTCCTGCTGGGGCCGGCCATGACCGAGGCCGACGTCCGCCTGTTCACCACCGTCGTGCGTTTCGACAGCGTCTATTACGCGCACTTCAAGTGCAGTCTCCGGCAGATCCGCGACTACGCAAACCTGTCGGGGTGGCTGCGCGATATGGCGCAGTGGCCCGGCATCGCGGAAACCGTGGACCTCGCCCAGATCAAGCGGCACTATTACGGCAGCCAACGTTGGGTGAATCCCACGGGCATCGTGCCGCTCGGGCCTACGATCGACCTCACGTCACCGCATGGGCGGGAGCATCTGCAGGAGGGTTGAAGTGGTGGGCGATACAGGGATCGAACCTGTGGCCTTCCCCGTGTGAAGGGGACGCTCTCCCGCTGAGCTAATCGCCCACTCTCGTCGTCGACCTCGCCATAAGAGCACCGGTCGGGGACGCCTGACGCCGGTCGCCCGACGAAGCTTGTGCCTCTAAGGCCCGACCAAAACCAAGTCAAGGCGGTCGCACGGAGCCGCCCGACGGGCGCCCTCCGGCGATCCCGTTCGACGTGTCGCCTGATTGTGGCGGAATGGCCACTCGTGCCCAAACTCGCGTATTTTCGGCCACATTTTCGCCTCACGCCGTTGCCCGTGCGGCCCGGTCGGAACCAAAAGGTAGGGAGCGCCGGCGTAGCGTGTGGCGTCCCATTATCACGCCCATCCCCGACGAGGTCGTCCATGAAGTTTTCGAAACCAGCACTGGCCGGGCTGGCGGCAGGTTGTCTGATCGCCGCGACGATGGTCGGTCCGGCTTCGGCCGAGAACGTCAACGACTACCTGCTCCAGCGCGATGCCGCCATCGCCCGCATGAACGGGACAGCCGCGGCTCCCGCCGCGTCCAGCGCCGTCGCGATGGCAACACCTTCGGTGCCCGCCTACACGCCCGCGCCGACGTCTTACGCACCGGATGGTCGCCCCCTCGAGATCGCTCCCAAGCGCGAGCAGGTCAGTTTCGATGGCGATTACGCCCCCGGTACGATCGTGATCTCGACCGAGGAGCGTCGGCTGTATTTCGTGCTGCCCGATCACCAGGCGCTCAAATACGGCGTGGGGGTCGGCCGGCCCGGCTTTGAATGGTCGGGCACCAAGACGGTGGTCGCCAAGCGCGAGTGGCCGGATTGGACGCCTCCGGCGGAGATGATCAAGCGGCGGCCCGATCTGCCCCGCCATATGGCCGGCGGCCTCGACAACCCGCTCGGCGCCCGCGCCATGTATCTGGGCGGCACGGTCTACCGCATCCATGGCTCGAACGAGCCCGACACGATCGGCCAGGCCGTCTCCTCCGGCTGCATCCGCATGACCAACGAGGATGTCGCGGACCTCTACGACCATGTGCAGGTCGGCGCCAAGGCGGTCGTGCTGCGCTGAACCCCGCCGGCGCTTGGACGAAACGATCAGGGGGCCGGTTCGCCGGCCCTTTTTCTGTTTCGATCAGCCGCGCGACAGGCCCCGGGCGTCAAGATCCGCGAGATAGGCGTCCCAGACAGCGGCACGCCGGGTTCCGAGGTCGTGCAGGTAGGCCCAGGTGAACAGGCCCGTGCTGTGGCCGTCGCTGAAGTTCAGCTTCACCGCATAGTGGCCCACCGGTTCGGCCGCGAAGATCGCGACGTTGCGCTTGCCCCCGAGCACCTTGCGTTCGCTGGGGGCGTGTCCCTGCACCTCCGCGCTCGGGCTCGAGACTCGAAGCAGTTCGGCCGGCAGGTCGAAGCGCGCTCCGTCATCGAAGGTGACCCGCAGGATCTGGCCCGCCTCGGCCACGCGAAGCTCCGTCGGCCAGGGTTGCTCGGTGTCACTCATGGCATGCAATCCTTCGTTCTGTGCGGAAAAGGAGGTCGGCCATTTCGTGGCGGCTTGTGGTTCCGATGTCGACTTTGGTAGGGCAGGGAAGCAAGCGAGGAGGATGCGCCGGAAGGGCTGACGACGACGTGGGACGAGGCTCGTCCAACCGCCTGACCGCCTGGCACCTGCTGCTGCTGCTTCCCTACGTCGCCGTGCTCTGGGTACCCTTCTACAATGCCGTCGAGCCCTCCGCCTTCGGCATTCCCTTCTTCTATCTCTACCAGGTGGCCTGGGTGGTCATCAGCTCGGTGCTGGTCGGCATCGTCTATCTCGCGACCCACACGCCCTAGCGCCCCGGGCCGCACGCCGCTTCGACAAGCAAAGTTGGAAACCGATGCCCGTCAATTGGGTTGCGCTCGCCGTTTTCGTCGTCTTCTTCGGCGGCATCACCCTGCTCGGCTTTGCGGCCGCGCACTGGCGGCGGGGCGACCTCGATCTCCTGCATGAATGGGGTCTGGCGGGCGGCCGGTTCGGCACGCTGGTCACCTGGTTCCTCATCGGCGGCGACATCTACACCGCCTATACCTTCATCGCCGTCCCGGCTCTGGCGTTCGGTGCCGGCGCGATCGCCTTCTTCGCAGTGCCCTACACGACCATCATCTACCCGATGACCTTCGTGGTCTTCCCGCGCCTCTGGTCGGTGTGCCGCCGCCATGGCTATCTCACCGCGGCCGATTTCGTGCGCGGACGGTTCGGCAACCGCTGGCTGGCGCTGGCCGTGGCGGTGACCGGCCTCGTCGCCACGATGCCGTACATCGCCCTCCAACTCGTCGGATTGCAGGTCGTGATCGGCGCCATGGGTGTCGAGACCCGCGGGGTGCTCGGCGACCTTCCGCTCATCATCGCCTTCGTGATCCTGGCCGTCTTCACATTCAAGTCCGGACTGCGGGCGCCGGCTGCGATCGCCGTCGTCAAGGACCTGATGATCTACGCCACCATCGCCGGCGTCCTGGTGATCATCCCGGCCAGGCTCGGGGGCTTCGGCGCGATCTTCAAGGCGGTCGACCCGGCCAAGCTGATCCTCCCCGTGCCACCAGCCGGCTCGAGCGGGCTCTACTCCGTCTACGCGACCCTGGCGCTAGGATCGGCGGCGGCGCTGTTCCTCTACCCGCACGCGGTAACGGCGGTGCTGAGTTCGTCGAGCCGCGACGTCATCCGCCGCAACTCGGTCCTGCTGCCGGCCTACTCGCTGGTGCTCGCCGCGATCACCCTTCTCGGCTTCATGGCCGTAGCGGCCGGCGTCGCCAAGAACCCGGCCTATGCCGACCTCTTTGCCCGCTACAAGGCGAACGCGTCCATCCCCGCGCTCTTCCTCGCCATGTTCCCCGACTGGTTCGCCGGCTTCGCTTTCGCGGCGGTCGGCATCGGCGCCCTCGTGCCGGCGGCCATCATGTCGATCGCGGCGGCCAACCTGTGGACACGCAACGTCTACATCGAGTTCATCAGCCCGAACGCCACCCTCCAGGCCGAGGCGAGCATGGCCAAATGGGTGTCGCTGCTCGTCAAGTTCGGGGCGCTGTTCTTCATCCTCTTCCTGCCGCTGGACTACGCGATCCAGCTCCAGCTGCTCGGCGGCTTGTGGATGAGCCAGACCTTGCCGGCCGTCATCATCGGGCTTTTCACACGCTGGTTCAATCCGTGGGCGCTGCTGCTGGGCTGGGCCAGCGGGATCGGCATCGGGACCTGGATGGCCTCGCTGACCGGGTTCAAGAACGCCAACTATGCCTTGTCGGTCGGCGGCTTCACCATCCCGGCCTATGCTGCCGTCGACGCACTCGTCGTCAATATCGTCGTGGCCGTGGTGGCCACCCTCGTCATCAACACCGTCTTCAGCCCGGACGAGCGCGACCAGACCGTTGCGGCCGATTATGCGTGATCGCGCCCGCTGACTTTCCAAGCCACCCGCGACGTCCTATCTCATCACCATGCTGCACACGTCGGTTCCGCTGACTGCCCTTGGTGATCCCCCGCTGATCGATCCCTTCGGTCGGGCCATCACCTATATCCGTGTCTCGGTCACGGACCGCTGCGATTTCCGCTGCACCTATTGCATGTCGGAGCAGATGCAGTTTCTGCCCCGGCGCGACCTGCTGTCGCTGGAAGAGCTCGACAGGCTCTGCTCGGCCTTCATCGCACGGGGGACGCGAAAGCTGCGGATCACCGGCGGAGAGCCTCTGGTCCGCCGCGACATCCTCAGCCTGTTCGAGCGGCTGTCCCGGCATCTCAAATCGGGGAAGCTGGAAGAGCTGACCCTCACGACCAATGGCTCGCAGCTCGCGCGCTTCGCCCCGGCTCTTGCCGCATGTGGCGTGCGACGGGTGAACGTCTCGCTCGACACCCTGGATACCGCGAAGTTCCGCGCGATCACCCGGAGGGGCGACCTCGACATTGTTCTCGACGGCATCGCAGCCGCGCGACGGGCCGGCCTGTCGGTGAAGATCAACACGGTCGCCCTCAAGGGTTTCAACGACGACGAATTCGAGTCGCTGGTCGCCTGGGCGCACGGCGAGGGCATGGAGATCACCTTCATCGAAGTCATGCCGCTCGGCGAGGAGCGCAGCGACGAGCCCGATCGATTCATCTCGCTCGATGATGTCCAGGCGGCTTTGCGTCGTAGCCTCACGCTGGAGCCCAGCGGGCATCGGACGGGCGGGCCGGCCCGCTACATGCGTGCTCGGGAGACGGGCGGGCGGATCGGCTTCATCACGCCGCTCACGCACAACTTCTGCGAGAGCTGCAATCGCGTCCGCGTGACCTGCACGGGCACGCTGTATATGTGCCTCGGCCAGAACGATGCGGCCGACATGCGCACCCCGTTGCGCGCGACGGAGGACGACGGCCCGCTGATGCGGGCGCTCGACGAGGCGATCGCCCGCAAGCCCAAAGGCCACGATTTCGTGAGCGACCGCCTGCTCGCCGCTCCCCGCGTCGCGCGGCCGATGAGCATGACTGGCGGCTGACGGCTGCGTCGCACAGACTCAGCACCCACCTAGCGGGCTCCGAGTAGCGATCACAAGTCAGGCCTAGAGTTGGATCAGAAAGTGCTCGGAGTCGGTCTCCTCAAGGGCCGCCGAGGCATCCTGTCCGATGATCCTCGGCGCCCAGGCCGGATGAGAGACCCCGGCGCGGAGCTTGGATGCGCCGAGATCGCTCTTTAGTCGGCTTTTGACGGCGACGGCGCCGTGGCGGCTGCAGCCGAAGGCGACGCGGCCGTCACACGCCACACCGTGTTGCCGACGTCATCCGCGATCAGCAGCGCTCCGGTCCGGTCGATCGCGACCCCGACCGGGCGACCCTTGGTCTTCGCATCCTCCGAGATGAAGCCGGTCACCACGTCCTCCGGCGGGCCGCTCGGGCGACCGTCGCGGAACGGGACATAGACCACCTTGTAGCCGACGGGGGGATCACGGTCCCAGCTGCCGTGCTCGCCGATGAAGACGCCGCTGCGGTACCGGCTGGGCAGGCTCGTCTCCTGGGTGAACGCCATGCCGAGCGGCGCGAAGTGCGAGCCAAGACCGAAATCGGGCCGGACCGCCTGTGCCACGAGGTCCGGCCGCTGCGGCTGGACGCGGATGTCAACATGCTGGCCCCAGTAGCTGTAGGGCCAGCCGTAGAAGGCGTTCTCCTGGACGGAGGTCAGGTAGTCCGGCACCAGGTCGGGCCCGATCTCATCGCGCTCGTTGGCGATCGCCCACAGCTTGCCGCTGGTCGGCTCGAAGGCGACGCCGGTCGGATTGCGGACGCCGCTCGCATAGATCCGCTTCAGCCCGGTGGCCCGATCCACCTCCCAGATGGCGGCGCGGCCTTCTTCCGCCCCGATGCCGTTCTCGGTGATGTTGCTGTTGGAGCCCACGCCGACATAGAG
>CAXTVD010000031.1:0-546 GCA_964247575.1 uncultured Lichenihabitans sp. | reverse complement strand
ACTTGGTCCAATGGTGGTTGGGTGATTGCGCCGGAAGGTCCGTGAGCTTCACCCCCGGAGTTGTGATCTGCGTTTCGCCCGCGACATACGGAAAGCGGAGGATCGCGTCGGTGTCGGCGACGTAGAGATCGCTCCCGACCAGAGCAACGCCGTAGGGCGAATTCAGGTGATCGATGAACACCGTCCTGACCTGCGGACTCCCGTCATCATTCTGGCCGCGCAGAAGACTGATGCGATTGCCCCCGGGGGCTGCGGATCCCGCCAGCGCCTTGACGGCGCCCTCGATGTAGTCCTTCGGCCGGTACACCGGCGCCTTCGGGCCATTCGACTCCACCACCAGCACGTCGCCATTAGGCAGGGGGTAGACGATACGCGGGTGCAGGAAGCCCGTTCCATAAGCCTGGACATGCAGGCCAGAGGGCACCTTGGGCGTCTCGCCCGCGTTCCAGCCCCTGGAGGCCATGACCTTCATCGGGGGCAGCAGATATTGCTGTGGCTCCGGCAGCTTCGGATCGGCGCCATATTGGGCGCTGGGATCACCGGCCT
>CAXTVD010000030.1:0-20196 GCA_964247575.1 uncultured Lichenihabitans sp. | reverse complement strand
GGGCTGGTGCACCTACGGCGTCGGCGACCAGATGAGCCATTACAACGTCAATGCGGGCGTCCCCAAGACGCTGATCCAGCATCTCATCCGTTGGGTCGGCGCCTCCGGGCAGTTCGGCGAGGACGTGAAGACGACGCTCGACGCGATCCTCGCCACCGAGATCTCGCCCGAACTGGTGCCGGTAGAGGCCGGCCAGACGCCGCAGAGCACCGAGGCCAAGGTCGGCCCCTACGAGCTGCAGGATTTCAACCTGTTCTACACGCTGCGCTACGGCTTCCGTCCTTCGAAGATCGCCTTCCTCGCCCTGCGCGCATGGGAGAAGGCGGAGGCCGGCTCCTGGCCGCCGGGCTTCCCCGCCGACCGGCGGCGCGCCTATGACCTGCTCCACATCCGGCGCTGGCTCACGGTCTTCGTGGGGCGCTTTTTCGGCTTCGCGCAGTTCAAGCGTTCGGCCATGCCGAACGGTCCCAAGGCGGTCGCGGGCGGCTCGCTCAGCCCGCGCGGCGACTGGCGTGCGCCGTCCGACGGCAATGCCCGGGCCTGGCTCGAGGAGCTCGAGCGGAACGTGCCGGAAAGCTGAGCCGCGGAGCCGGCCGGCTCGGCGAAGGACAGCACGGCCAAGCTCCGTTGCGCGACGGCCCTGAGACGATCGGAATTAACCGCTCGGAGCCACGGGCCCATCCAAGGCTTTCGCAGGCGCCGCGTTGACTCGCTTTGCCAGCAAAGCTGGGTACGCCAGCGTTCATCGCGGCGTTCACTCGCAGCTTCGCCTGCAGCCGACGACATTGCAGTGGATCATGTGCAATGCGGCGGCGAAGCGTGGCTTCCAGGCTCGGGAGATGTGGATTTTCCGTCGCGACAAGTGTCGCGTGACCACGCCGCAGGCGGGCCCTGCCGCTCGCGGAACGACATAGCCCGCGTCCGAAACCAGCACGCGAAGACCGCGATCTTGACCGTGCTCGCTCAGTTCTTCCGGGCTGCCGTGAAGCGGGCGGCTTCGGCCAGCACGTCGGTGCGGTTGCCGATGCCGACATCGTCCAGCGCTCTCAGCGCTTCGGCGACCAGGGCGTCGCGCCGGGTCTTGGCGGCGTCGAGCCCGAGCGCGGCGACCAGCGTCGCCTTGTTGCGTCCCGCATCCTTGCCGGCCGCCTTGCCGAGGGTCGCGGCGTCGCTTTCGGTGTCGAGGATGTCGTCCGCAACCTGGAACGCCGCGCCGAGGGCCCGGCCGTAGCGGGCGAGCGCCGCCCGCTGTTGGGCGGACGCCTCGCCCATGATCGCGCCGGCATCCACCGCGTAGAGCAGCAGGGCGCCCGTCTTCATGCTCTGGAGCTGCATGACGGCCTGAGCGCTATGGGGTTCGGTCGCCCGCTCGGCTTCGAGGTCGAGCGCCTGGCCGCCGACCATGCCGCCGAGGCCCGCGGCACGCGCCAGGGTGAGGACGAGGTCCGCCCGGACGGCCGGATCGGGGTGGGTCGGCCGATCCGCCATCACGTCGAAGGCATAGGTCAGCAGCCCGTCGCCGGCCAGGATCGCCGTCGCTTCGTCGAAGGCGATATGGGCCGTCGGACGGCCCCGGCGCAGCGCATCGTCGTCCATGGCGGGCAGGTCGTCGTGCACGAGCGAGTAGCAGTGGATCATCTCCAGTGCCGCGCCGGCCCGCAGCGGCCCCTCGCCGTCCAGCCCGAAAAGGGCCGCCGTCTCCACCAGCAGGAAGGGTCGCAGTCGCTTGCCGCCGCCGAGCGAGGCATAGCGCATGGCCTCCCGCAACCGCGCGGGCCGCGTGACCTCGCCGGGCAGCGCCGCCTCGCCGAGCAGACCATCGAGCGTGGCCTCGATCGCGTCGGCGACGGCCGTCAGGCGCGTCGTGAAGGTGGCGGCCGTGCTGTCCCCGCTCATGGGTCCTCTCTCATCATGCTCCACCCGCCCCCGCTGCCCCTGGCATATCGCGGGCTTAAGGCGACCCGTTCGGGCGGGTCAAGCCCGCCATCGTCCAGGATGGCGCTGTGGTCAAGATCGAAGAGCCTTGTTAGAAGCCCCGGGGTGAACGCCGCATCCCTTGGAGAGTCGACATGCGCCGCGCCAGCGTCAGGCGTCAAACGGGGGAGACCGAGATCGAGGTCGCCGTCGATCTCGACGGCACCGGTCAGGGTGACATCTCGACGGGCGTCGGCTTCTTCGACCACATGCTCGACCAGGTTGCCCGCCATTCGCTTGTGGACCTGACGGTGCGGGCCAAGGGCGACCTGCATATCGACATGCACCATACGGTCGAGGATGTCGGGATCGCGCTCGGGCAGGCGGTGCGGGAGGCGCTCGGCGACAAGCGCGGCATCACGCGCTACGCCGACGTCCATCTGCCGATGGACGAGGTGCTGACGCGCGCCGCCCTGGACTTTTCCGGCCGGCCCTTCCTCGTGTTCCGCACCCGGTTCTCGCACGGCAAGATCGGGGACTTCGACACCGAGCTCGTCCGCGAGTTCTTTACCGCCTTTGCCATGCAGGCGCATGCGACGCTGCACGTCGAGACGCTGTATGGCGACAACAACCACCATATCGCCGAATCCTGCTTCAAGGCGCTGGCGCGCGCGCTCCGCGTCGCCGTCGGGTTCGACGAGCGGCAGGCCGATCGCGTCCCGTCCACCAAGGGGTCGCTGGCGGGCTGACCGCGCGAGGGGAGATCGACGGCCCATGGCGATCTATACGGTTCACGTTCCGCGCGAGCTGAGCGATCCCGGCCTGCGCGCCGAGCGCACGGCCTTCGTGCGCGACGGCTTCAGTCTCGGCGCGTTCCTGTATGGACCGCTCTATCTTCTGCGGCACCGGGCGCTTCTCGCGGCCGTCCTCTGGCTCGTCGCCGTCCTGGCGATCGGCTGGGTGAACCATCTGCTGCGGATGCCGCGCTTCGCCGAAATCCTGCTGGCCCTGCTGATCATGCTGTTCACGGGGCTGGAAGCCAGCTCCATCCGGCGCTTTGCGCTACACCGGCGCGGCCTCGATACGGCCGGGGTCGTGAGTGCCAGGAGCCTCGATGAGGGCGAGACGGCGTTCTTTCGGTTCGAGGCCGGCCGCACCACCTCGTCCGCGACCTCCCACGCCATCCCCCGCGTGAGCCGCCCGGCGCCGACCGGCGTGATCGGACTGTTCCCCGACAGCGAGGTCTGAGCCGACGTGACGACGGTCATCATCGACTATGGCTCCGGCAACCTCCACTCCGCCCAGAAAGCGTTCGAGCGCGCGGCCGGGGAGAGCGAGATCGACACCGCCATCCGCGTCACCGCCGATCCCGATGCCGTGCGCACGGCCGACCGGATCGTCCTGCCCGGGGTGGGGGCCTTCGCGGACTGCATGCGGGGGTTGCGGGCCGTGCCGGGCATGGTCGAGGCCCTGACCGAAGCCGTGCACCGCGGGGGCAAGCCCTTCCTCGGCATCTGCGTAGGCATGCAGCTGCTGGCGACGCGTGGGCGCGAGCACGTCGTCACCGACGGGCTCGGCTGGATTGCGGGCGAGGTCCGCGCGATCGAGCCGGCCGATCCCCACCTCAAGATCCCGCATATGGGCTGGAACACGCTGCGGCTCGCCCAACCCCATCCGCTGTTCGACGGCATCCGGACCGGCGAGGACGGCCTGCACGCCTATTTCGTGCACTCCTACCAGCTCCATGCGACCGCGCCGACCGACGTGCTGGCCACGACCGACTATGCCGGACCGATCACGGCCGTGGTCGCCAGGAACAACGTGGCCGGCACGCAGTTCCATCCCGAGAAGAGCCAGGCGCTGGGACTCGCGCTGATCGCCAACTTCCTGAGGTGGCGGCCGTGATCCTGTTTCCTGCGATCGATCTCAAGGGCGGCGAGTGCGTCCGCCTCGTGCATGGCGACATGGCGCAGGCCACCGTCTTCAACACCGAGCCGGCCGACCAGGCGGCGCAGTTCGAGGCGCAGGGCTTCGAGTACCTTCACGTCGTCGACCTCGATGGCGCCTTCGCCGGCAAGCCCGTCAATGCCGCGGCCGTGGAGGCGATCCTGGCCCGCGTCGCGATGCCGATCCAGCTCGGCGGCGGCATCCGGGACCTCCGCACGATCGAGGCGTGGCTGTCGCGCGGCGTGCGGCGGGTCATCATCGGCACGGCTGCGGTGCGCGACCCCGCGCTCGTTCGCGAGGCGGCCCGGCTGTTCCCCGATCAGATCGCGGTGGGGGTGGATGCGCGGGACGGCATCGTCGCCGTCGAAGGGTGGGCGATGACGGCGCAGGTCTCCGCGGTCGAACTCGGCCGACGCTTCGAGGACGCCGGGGTCGCGGCCGTCATCTACACCGACATCTCGCGGGACGGCGCCTTGCAGGGCCTCAACATCGAGGGCACGGTGGCGCTCGCCGACGGTCTCTCCATTCCTGTGATCGCCTCCGGCGGCCTCGCCTCCCTGGCCGACATCGAGCGGCTGCTCGCGCCGGGCTGCGAGAGGATCGCCGGGGCCGTGTCCGGCCGCGCCCTCTACGACGGCCGGCTCGATCCGGCCGAGGCGCTCGCGCTGATCCGTTCGCGAGGCCGCTCCCATGCTTAAGTCCCGCATCATTCCCTGCCTCGACGTCAAGGACGGCCGCGTCGTCAAGGGCGTCAACTTCGTCGACCTGCGCGACGCCGGCGATCCCGTGGAATGCGCGATCGCCTACGATGCGGCGGGGGCGGACGAACTCTGCTTTCTCGACATCACCGCCAGCCATGAGGATCGGGGAATCCTGCTCGACGTGGTGCGCCGGACGGCAGCGGCCTGCTTCATGCCGCTTACGGTCGGCGGTGGCGTCCGCACGGTCGAGGACATCCGGGCGCTCCTGCTGGCCGGCGCCGACAAGGCCTCGATCATGACGGCCGCCGTCCACAACCGGAGCTTCGTGCGCGAGGCGGCCGAGAAGTTCGGCAGCCAGTGCGTCGTGGTCGCCGTAGACGCCAAGCGCGTCTCGGGCCCGGGCGCGGCGGCGCGCTGGGAGGTCTTCACCCATGGCGGCCGTCGGCCCACGGGCCTCGACGCCGTGGCCTATGCGCGAGAGGTCGCCGAACTCGGCGCGGGCGAGATCCTGCTGACCTCGATGGATCGCGACGGCACCAAGATCGGCTTCGACATCGACCTCACCCGCGCCGTGGCCGACGCGGTTCCCGTGCCGGTGATCGCCTCGGGCGGGGTCGGCACGCTCGACCATCTGGTCGAGGGCGTCCGTGCCGGACGGGCCGATGCGGTCCTGGCAGCCTCGATCTTCCATTTCGGCACCTATACGATCGGACAGGCCAAGCGGCACATGGCGGAGGCCGGCCTCAACATGCGGATGGATCGATGAGTCCGACGGCGCTCGGGAGCGCATATTCGCTCGACAATCTTGCGGCGCTGATCGCCGCCCGCGCGGACGGGCCGGCCGACCAGTCCTATACGCGCCAACTGCTCGACGACGGGGTTTCGCGTTGCGCCCGCAAGTTCGGCGAGGAGGCCATCGAAGCCGTGGTGGCGGCGCTCGATGGCCACAAGCCAGAGATCGTGGGCGAGGCGGCCGATGTCCTCTACCACCTGCTCGTATTGCTGCAGGTCACGGGCGTCCCGTTCGAGGACGTGCTGACCGAGCTTAGCCGGCGCACCAAGCAATCCGGGCTGCAGGAAAAGGCCTCGCGCGGACGCTGATCCTCAGCCCGATGACTTGAAGACGCGGGTCGTTGCCGCCCCGCGCCCGCCTCTGCACGACCGTCACAATCCGGTCACCAATCTTCAATCCAGGTCTAATTCCGGCCTGATTGGTTCAATTGACTGTTGTCGGTCAGCAACAAAGTCCTAATCATCTTTTGACATGACAGATTAGTTTTGTTTCAACCCTGTCGCAATGAACGACGAAGGTGGCTTTACTGTACGATCCATAGGGTGATCGGATTATTGACGCTGCCTGCCGTGCCGTCCATCTGCTCGAACGCCGAGGTTCATGTGCCGTTCCACGACCACCATCGTCAGTTCCACCACGACCATCATGTCGCTCGCCACCATGGTTTCCACCGCCTGAGGCGCTCCGCCCTCGAAAACGCTCCGGAGATCGCGTCGGGTGCCGGCGAACGTGGCGGCCTCGCCTCCTGGTACCACGGTCGCAGCGCCGGCCTGACGGCGGCCCATCGCAGCCTTCCCTTCGGCACCCGGGTGCTCGTGACGAACCGCGACAACGGCCGCGCCGTGGTGGTCCGCATCAATGACCGCGGCCCGTTCATCCGCGGCCGGGTGATCGATCTCAACCGTACCGCCGCCGTCGCCATCGGCCTGTCGGGCGTCAGCCCCGTGTCGCTGAGGCGGCTCTAAGCCGGCGGCCGCCACATCCGATTGTCCTTGATCCCGTGACGCTTTGGTGAACCTTATGCTCACCAAACGGCTTGAATCGCGGCCACGATTGACGCGTCCGAGGGCATCCGGTGCTGCGATTCAGGACATCGCATGAATGAGCGGGTGAAAACGTCGATCGCCACGGTGGCGGCACCGCATCGTCACTTCACCCGTGACCAGTGGGCGGCGCTGCGGGCCGATACCCCGCTCACGCTCACGGTGGACGACCTGCGCAAGCTGCAGTCGACCAACGACCCCATCTCGATCGACGAAGTCATCGCGATCTATCTCCCGCTGTCGCGGCTGCTGGCGCTCTACGTCGCGGCAACCCAGGGGCTGTTCAAGGCGACGCAACGGTTCCTCGGCGCCGAGGAGGAGGGCAAGATGCCCTACATCATCGGCGTCGCCGGCTCGGTGGCGGTGGGCAAGTCGACCACCTCCCGGGTCATGCAGGCGCTGCTGTCCCGCTGGCCGAACACGCCCAAGGTGGAACTCGTCACGACCGACGGCTTCCTGCTTCCCAACCGCGTGCTGCTCCAGCAGGGGCTGATGGATCGCAAGGGCTTCCCCGAGAGCTTCGACGGGGCGGCGCTGCTGCATTTCCTATCCGACGTCAAAGCGGGCAAGCGCGATGTCAAAGCGCCGGTCTACTCGCATCTGTCCTACGACGTGATGGCCGACGAAGGCGTCACCGTGGACCGGCCCGACATCCTGATCGTCGAGGGCCTCAACGTACTCGCTCCGAACAGGCCCTCGAAGGACGGGTCGGGCGTCCCCTTCGTGTCGGATTTCTTCGACTTCTCGGTCTACCTCCACGCCGATCAGGACCTATTGGAGAAATGGTACGTGTCGCGCTTCATGCGCTTGCGCGAGACCGCCTTTCGGGATCCGCGCTCCTATTTCACCAAATATGCGGAGATCAGCGACGAGGAGGCGCAGGCGGTGGCACGGGACATCTGGACCCGCATCAATCTCAAGAACCTGCGCGACAACGTGCTGCCGACCCGCGAGCGCGCAAGCCTCATCCTGACCAAGGGCGCGAGCCACCGGATCGAAGAAGTCGCATTACGCAAGCTCTGACTTTCGGCCAAGCTCGGTCGGGCCGGCCGCGTTCCAGCCGGTCCGCTCCGCTTCGAGTTCAGGCCCATGACCGCGCTGCGCTTCATCCTCGGCGACCAGCTCTCCCATGACATCGCCTCGCTCGACGGGCACCAGCCGGACGATGTGATCCTGATGGTCGAGGTCGCGGAGGAAGCGACCTATGTGCCCCATCACCCCCAGAAGATCGCCTTCCTGTTCTCGGCGATGCGGCACTTCGCGTCCGAGCTGCGTGAGCGGGGCCTGCGCGTCGACTATGTCGCCTTCGGCGAGCCCGGCAATGCCGGCAGTTTCACCGGGGAACTCGGACGCGCCATCGCGCGCCATCGTCCCGATCATGTCATCGTTACCGAGCCCGGTGAATGGCGGGTGCGCGAAGCCATGGAGGATTGGCAGGCCTTCTTCGGCCTTCCCGTCCACGTCCGCGATGACCGGCGCTTCTTCTGCTCCCGCGGGGCCTTCGCCGCCTGGGCCGAGGGGCGCAAGAGCCTCCGGATGGAGTTCTTCTACCGCGAGATGCGCAAGGAGACCGGCCTGCTGATGCAGGAGGGCGAACCGACCGGCGGGCGCTGGAACTTCGATGCGGAGAACCGCAAGCCACTGCCGCCGCTGCTAAGCCCGCCGGACCGGCTCCGATTCGAGCCCGACGGCGTGACCCAGGAGGTGATGGACCTCGTCCGCCGCCGCTTCGGCAACAATTTCGGCGACCTCGAACCGTTCGGCTGGGCGGTGACGCGTGCCGATGCGCTTCGCGCGCTCGACCATTTCATCGCCGATTGTCTGCCCCGATTCGGCGACTACCAGGACGCGATGCGCGAGGGCGAGGGGCTCCTCTTCCATGCGGTGATCTCGCCCTACCTCAATTGCGGCCTGCTGCAGCCGCGCGAAGTGTGCGCCCGGGCCGTCGAGGCCTACGAGAGCGGTTCGGCGCCGCTCAATGCGGTCGAGGGCTTCGTCCGCCAGATTCTCGGCTGGCGTGAATATGTGCGTGGCGTCTACTGGCTGAGGATGCCGGACTATGCCCGCACCAACGCGCTGAACGCTTCCCGCAAGCTGCCCGCCTTCTACTGGACGGGCGACACCGCCATGAACTGTCTGCGCCAAGCGATCGGCGACACGCGGCGGCAGGCCTATGCCCACCACATCCAGCGCCTGATGATCACGGGCAACTTCGCGCTGCTGGCCGGCATCGAGCCCGCCGCCGTCGAGGAATGGTACCTGGCCGTCTATGTCGATGCCTATGAGTGGGTCGAACTGCCCAACGTCCACGGCATGATCCTGTTCGCCGATGGCGGCCTGATGGGGTCCAAGCCCTATATTGCGGGCGGCACCTATATCGACCGGATGTCGGACTACTGCAGCCGCTGTGCGTATGATCCCGGCATCAAGACGGGGCCGGGAGCCTGTCCCTTCAACTATCTCTACTGGGCGTTCCTGATCGACAATGCCGAGCGGCTGCGCGGCAACAGGCGGCTCGACATGCCCTACCGCACGCTGGAGCGCTTCGGTCCCGCACGGCGCGACGCGATCCAGGCCGAGGCGCATGCCTTTCTCGACGGGCTGCCGACGACGTACTGAGCGCGGCGAGGCCCTGTTCCACGAGGCAGCGGGGCGCCGTTGCGAGGGGTGCGGGGGAACCGCCGGGAGCCCGGCCGTTCGATCGCGCCGTGGAAGTCAGGCCGCCAGATCCGTGTCGCAGCCGATCCCGCTCCGCTCCGCCTCGTGGTCGAGGGGGCTGAAGGCGCGGTCCTCGAAGCAGTAGCCGAGATAGCGCTTGGACTCGATGGGGTCGTAGCCCAGCCGGGCGCGCAGCTTCTTGCGCAGCTTGCTGACGTGGCTTTCGACGACGTTCTCCTCGACGTCCTCATCGAAGATGCCGTAGATCGCCGTGAAGATCTGCGACTTGCTGACCCGGCGCCCGCGGTTCTTGACGAGGTATTCGAGGATGCGGCGCTCGCGGCGGGGCAGGGCCATGACGGTGCCGCGCACCTCGGGGTCGCGGCCGTCGAAGAAGGCCCGGATCTCGCCGACGATGATATCGTCGCTCTTGGGCCGGGCGCGGCGGCGGATCGCATCGGCGCGGGCCATCAGCTCGCGGACGTGGATCGGCTTGCGCACCACGTCGTCGAAGCCGGCCGCGAACAGATCGAGGGTCTGGTCGAGCGACTGGGTCTCGTTGATGGCGATGATCGGCGCGCGCGAGCGCTCCCGGATGGCGCGCGGATAGGTCTGGCGCTCGGCGCATTCGCCGATCAGGAAGGCCTCCACCGCACCGAGGTCCTGCTCGCTTACCGTCGCCACCCATTCGCGGAAGTCGGACGGACGGAAGCCGGTGCTGGAGACCCCCTCGCTCTTGAAGCCGCCGGCATAACCCACGCAAACGAGTTCACGATCGTCGATCAAGACCAGCATGGCTCTTCGTCCCATCTCTCTATCCGCGTGACGCCGGTCTTCGCACCCGTCCGCCACGAACCGCCTGGGACGTATCAAAGTCTTTCATGCTTAATTTTTCGTTTAAGGACCGGTGCAGCGCCGCGTTGATCCAGTCGTCCGGCCTGCAACAAGCCGGGTGAAGCGCAAATACAACACTCCCACTTCTTGCGTGGGGTGGCTCGGATCTTCCAGTAACTTGCAACAACTAAGAGGTTAGGGAATAGTACAGTGCTTTAACAATGCATTATATAATCGACACGACCAAGATTGCATTATTTCCCGAAGCGGCACAGGTCAGCAAAGGTCACGCTTAAGACTTCCTTGACAGTGCTGCAATGCGGCCGACTGCTTGGAGCCGGCGCGCTCCGCGACATGTTGGATGGCGGCGGAAGCGCGTGTCGGCCGGCAACAGCCCCGTGCAAGGTTTGGGCGGCAGGTTTCCGGCCGACGATGCTGACCGGAGCTGTCCCTTGGACCCGATCCACCTGTTCGATCTCGCTGCCAAGCAGGCGCGGTGGCTGTCGACGAGCCAGAGCGTGATCGCCAACAACGTCTCGAACGCCAACACGCCGGGCTACAAAGCGCAGGCCGTGCAGGAGTTCGCCTCGGTGCTCGACCATACGCAGCTGCAGATGGTGTCGACCAACGCGAGCCACCTCAACGTCACGCCGGCCGACCAGCAGGCGGCAGCCGTCGAGGAACAGCAGCCGTGGGAGGTCAGCGACTCCGGCAATACGGTCAGCCTGGAACAGGAGATGATCAAGGCCGGCGACGTGAACCGCGGCTTTGCCCTGAACACCAATCTGGTCAAGGCGTTCCACGGCCTCCTGATGGCGAGCGTCCGGTCGTGAGCCGATGATCGACGCCCTGCAAGCCGCGCTGCGGGTGGCCGGGTCGGGCCTGGCGGCCCAGTCCGCACGCCTCCGCGTGACGACGGAGAACCTCGCCAACGCCCAGTCGACCGGGGCGACCCCGGGCTCCGATCCGTATCGCCGCAAGACCATCACCTTCGACAGCGAACTCGACCGGGCTTCGGGGGCCAATCTCGTCACCGTCAAGGACATCGGGACGGACCCGACCGACTTCATCACGCTGCAGGATCCCGGCAACCCGGCGGCCGACAGCAACGGCGTCGTCAAGATGCCCAACGTCAACGTCATCACCGAACTTGGCGACATGCGCGAGGCCAACCGCTCCTACGAGGCGGATCTCCAGGTTCTCAAGCAATCGCGCGATCTCATCTCCATGACCATCGATCTCCTGAAGGGCTCCTCATGATCGCCGCCATTCCGCTCATCACCTCGGCTCTTTCCGCCTTGGCCCCGCAGGCTCCCGCGGCCGCGTCGGCGGGAACGGCGGCCGCCGCCGGCGGCGACTTCGGCCAGGTCATGGCCAAGGTCGCGTCCGACGCCATGCAGTCGGTCAAGACGGCCGAGACGCTCTCCGTCCAGGGCATCGAGGGGAAGGCCGACCTGCAGTCGGTCGTCCAGTCCGTCATGTCCGCGCAGGAGTCCCTCCAGACGGCGCTCGCCATCCGCGACAAGACGGTCGCCGCCTTCCAGGAAGTCACGCGGATGAGCATCTGATATCCCTGGCGGACTTCGCCTTGGGGATCCCTGAACAGTTCCTCTCGTGATCCGACTTCGGCGTGTTGAACACTGTTGTTACCATCGCTGACGTGACTCTCTCTCAGCTTGTGTTTCGAATATGAGGAGCTTTAACGCAATCAAAAGGAATGTTGCTGTAGGTTTCCAATAGTGAGACGCGCGGTGTCTTGTTCGACGGCGCGGATCACTGGAGCGACGACGGGGGCCGGTCAACGGCCATGGACGGCGACGCTTCCGTTCGGGACAGACAGGCGCCCTTGGGGCCAGGGATCAGTCAGACGATGAGAGCGCTTGCCATCGCCGCAACGGGCATGTCAGCCCAACAGACCAACGTCGAGGTCATCGCCAACAACATCGCCAACATCAACACCACGGGCTTCAAGCGCGGCAAGGCGGAGTTCACGGATCTGCTCTACGAAGCCGAGCGCCTTCAGGGCATCTCGAACCGCGGCAACGCCAGCCTGATCCCCGAGGGCGCGCAACTCGGCCTCGGGGTCCGGACGGCCGCGATCCGCAACCTGCAGACGCAGGGCACGCTCACCAACACGGGCAACACCTTCGACCTCGCACTCAGCGGGCGAGGCTATTTCCAGATCACGGGCCCCAATAGCGAGAATGTCTACACCCGGGACGGAGCCTTCAACACCAACGCCACCGGCCAGCTCGTCACGCTCGACGGCTACACCGTCAATCCCTCCATCATCGTGCCGCCGAATACGACGGCGGTGACCGTGAGCCAGTCCGGCATCGTCTCCGCGTCCGTCGCGGGTACCACGACGCCGCTCCAGATCGGCCAGCTGACCATCGCCAATTTCGCCAACGAGACCGGCCTCGAGCATCTTGGCAGTAATCTTTACCGGGAGACGGCGGCGTCCGGCACGGCCGTGACCGGGGTGCCGGGCGATCCGGGATTCGCCACGGTCAGCCAGGGCTATCTCGAGGCCTCGAACGTGGATCCGGTGAAGGAGATCTCGGACCTCATCTCTGCCCAGCGCGCCTACGAGATGAACTCCAAGGTGATCCAGGCGGCCGACCAGATGGGCGAGACCGTGTCGAAGGGAATCCGCTGAACCATGACCCACCGTGCGCTCCCGACCGCCCGGCGCCTCGCCCGCGCCGTCCTCGCCGCCGCCCTCCTTTGCAGCGCCGGCTCGTTGGCGCGGGCCGAGGACGCGGTGCCGGTTCCGACGGTCACCATCTATCCCGGCGACATCATCCGCGACGCCATGCTGACGGACCGCGACATGCCGGGCGATTTCGCGGGGCGGCGGAGCACCGTGCTGGACCGCTCGGGGCTCGTCGGCAAGACCGCCCGCCGGACCCTGCTCCCTGGCCTGCCGATCTCCACCAACGCGGTCGGGGAGCCCAAGATCGTGACGATCGGCGCCATGGTGCGCGTCGTCTTCATCGAGGGCGGCCTCACCATCTCGACCTATGCCTCCGCGCTCCAGGCCGGCGCCGTGGGCGACGTCATCCCCGTCCGCAACATGGAGAGCGGGCTGACCATCTCCGGCACGATCGAGAGCGACGGCAGCATCAAGGTGAGCAACGGATGATGCGGCGCGGGCTCCTCGCTGTCCTGCTGTGCTTCTGGTGCGGCTTTGCGCCGGCGGCCGTGCGGATCAAGGATATCGCCTCGCTGGGGGGCATGCGCGATAACCAGCTCGTCGGTTACGGCCTTGTCGTCGGCCTGCTCGGCACGGGCGACACCATGCGCAACGCGCCCTTCACCGAGCAGTCCATGCAATCCATGCTCGACCGCATGGGCATCAATGTCCGCAACGTCCCGCTGCGGGCGCGCAACGTCGCTGCGGTCATCGTCACGACCAACCTGCCGCCGCTCGTCAGCCGCGGCTCGCCGATCGACGTCACCGTCTCGGCGCTCGGCGATTCGACCTCGCTGCTCGGCGGTACGCTGATCATGACGCCCCTGATGGGGGGCGACGGCCTGACCCATGCCGTCGCCCAGGGCTCCGTTTCCGTTTCGGGATCGAGCGCTGTGGGGCAGGCGGAAAGCTACAGCCAGGGCGTGCCGACCGCCGGACGGATCCCGAACGGGGCCATCGTCGAGGTGGAGGCGCCCCCCGGCGATTATGCCGGCTTCGGCGGCGCGCTCACGCTCGAGCTCAAGAACCCGGACTTCAAGACCGCGATCCGGGTCGCCGACGCCATCAACGACTTCACGCGCGGGCATTTCAGGATGCGCTCGGCCAAGGAACAGGACCTGCACCGGGTCTCGATCGTCTGCCCGCCCGGCATGAGCGTCACGCGATTCATGGCCACCATCGGCGACCTGATGGTCGAACCCGATACGCCGGCCCGGGTCGTCGTCGACGAGCGTACCGGGACCGTCGTCATCGGCCAGGACGTCCAGATCTCGACGGTGGCTGTCACCCACGGCAGCCTCACCGTCCGCATCACGGAGACGCCTGTCGCGAGCCAGCCCGCACCCTTGTCGAACGGCAAGACCGTCGTGGTGCCCAACACCGCCATCGACTCGCAGGAGTCGGGTGGGCAGTTCCGCATCATCGGGGGCACGACGCTCAAGACGCTGGTCAAGGGCTTGAACCAGATCGGCCTCAAGCCCAGCGGCATCATCGCCATCCTGCAAGCCATCAAGTCTGCCGGCGCGCTGCAGGCCGAACTCGTCACGCAATAGCGGCGGGTCCTGCCAGCCCGGCACAAGCTGCGGCGGGCAGGGTCGAGGCGGGCTCACGAGAGAGCCCGCTTCGGACGCCCTCATGATCCAGTCTTCCCGCGCCCGCTTCGTTGCCCTCCTGGCCTTCTGGCCGGGGCTGGGCCTTGCGGCGGAGGCCGGCCCGGCCGCCCCGGTGATCCCGGTCGTCGCGGGAACGGCCAAGCCCGCCGCCACGCTCAACGAGACCCAGCAGTACTGCCAGAACATCGCCGCCGCCGCCGCCGATGCCCGCTTCGCCTGGCAGCGCAAGCAGCTCACCGATCTCGACGCCAAGCTCAAGCAGCGCATCGCCGACCTTGAGGACCGCGAGGCGGCCTTCAAGGAGGTGCTCGCCCATCGCGACGAGGTGATGAAGCGGGCGGGCGACACCGTCGTCGGCATCTACGCCCATATGAAACCCGACGCCGCCGCCCAGCAACTGGCGGCCCTCGACGACGAGACGGCCTCGGCGATCCTGGCGCAGCTCTCGCAAAAGCAGGCCAGCACGATCCTGAACGAGATCCCCGCCGAACGAGCGGCCAAGCTCGTCGGGGCCATCACGGCATCCGTGTCCATGGGCAAGAAATCCTGATGCGGGCTCCTCTCGTGCTGATGCTCCTTGCCACCGCTCTGTCCGGCTGCGCTGTCGACCAGCGGGAGATCGGCCGCGAGCCCCACCTCACGCCGGTCGGCAGCGGGTTGACGCCCGCCGTCGATCCGCTGGGCGTCGCCAACTTCCCGCCGCCCTACCGCGCGGGCGGTCCCGCCTCGCTCTACGACGTCAACCGCGGCAGCCTGTTCCGTGATCCGCGCGCCATGACGGTGGGCGACGTGCTCACGGTCAACATCTCGATCAACGACAAGGCGACGCTCGACAACACGTCCAATCGGGAGACCGACTCCACCATCGGGAACGGCTTCACCTACAATCTCCAGGTGCCCGGCGCGGCCATCAAGCCGAGTTCCCAGCTCGACTCGACCTCGACCTCCAAGGCGACCGGCACCGGCACGATCGATCGTTCGGAGAAGATCCAGCTCTCGGTCGCAGCCGTCGTCACCGGGGTCCTGCCGGACGGCAACCTGGTGGTCAGCGGCTCGCAGGAGGTGCGGGTCAACTACGAGCTTCGCCTGCTCAACGTCGCCGGCATCGTGCGGCCGCGCGACATCTCCAAGGACAATACGATCTCCTACGAGAAGATCGCCGAGGCCCGCATCTCCTATGGCGGCCGGGGTCGCAGCAGTGAGATCCAGCAGCCCGGTTGGGGCCAGCAGGTCTACGACGCCGTGAAGCCGTTCTGACCGAGGATCACTGTCCGGCCGCCGACGCGTGCCGCGTCGTGACGCCACCACGCCAATGAGGGTTCGACGACGCCAATGGCCCAGTCCAACGCCGCCGACGCGGCCCCCGCCAAGAAGGGAGGCGGCCTCCTGGGACTTCTTCTGCCTCTCGTGGTGCTCACGCTCATCGCGGGTGGCGGCGGCGGCCTGATCGGGATGCAGATCGTGGCAGCCGTCAAGACCTCGCTCACCCCGGACACCAAGGTGGCCGCTCCGACAGTCGCTGCGAAGATCGGGCCGGACACCGCGGTCAAGGAGCTGATCCCGATCGTCACCAACCTCGCCGCGCCAGACGGTGCCTCCTGGGTGCGGCTGCAGACCGCCATCGTCTACGACAAGGCCGATGCGCCGCAGATCGAGGTGCTCGCCGCCAAGGTGACCGACGACATGCTGGCCTTCGTCCGGACCCTGACCCTCGCGCAACTGCAGGGCGCGAGCGGGCTGCAGCATCTGCGCGAGGACCTCAACGAGCGCGCGAGCATCCGCTCGGACGGGCATATCCATGAACTGATGATCGAAATGCTGGTGGTCCAATGAGATGGTTCGCGCTCGCTCTGGTCCTGCTGGTCCTGTCGGCGACCGCCGCCGCGGCACAGACCGTCGATCTCGGGGGGCTGATCCCACAGCCCGGCAGCACCGCCAGCGGACGCATCGTCCAGCTCGTCGGATTGCTCACGGTCCTGTCGATCGCGCCGGGCCTGCTCGTCATGGTGACGAGCTTCACCCGGTTTGCCATCGCCTTTTCCTTCCTGCGCTCCGGTCTCGGTCTGCAGACGACGCCGGCCAATCTGATCCTGATCAGCCTGTCGCTGTTCATGACCTTCTACGTGATGGCCCCCACGTTCGACCGGGCCTGGACGGGGGGCCTGCAGCCGTTGCTCGACAGCAAGATCACCGAAGGCGAGGCCTTCGGCAAAATCACCGATCCCTTCCGGGAGTTCATGCTGGCCCAGGTTCGCGACAAAGACCTCAAGCTCTTCGACGACCTCTCGAAGGAGCAGCATGCCGCGACGGCTCCCAAGACGTCGCTCGACCTGCGCGTGCTGATCCCGGCCTTCATGATCTCGGAGATCCGGCGCGGCTTCGAGATCGGCTTCCTGATCGTCCTGCCGTTCCTGGTGATCGACATGGTCGTGGCCACGCTCACCATGTCCATGGGCATGATGATGCTGCCGCCAGCCGTCATCTCGCTGCCGATGAAGATCTTGTTCTTCATCCTGATCGATGGCTGGAACATGCTCGTGGGCAGCCTCATCCGCTCGTACAGCTGAGCGTCGGCCTTTACCCGGCGGTAAGGCGCCCGGCCTAAGGTCCCTTTCACGCAAGATTGGACGCCGCGGTCAGCGGGTGGTCCGAAGGCATTACGCCGCTCCTGCGTACCGGTCGCAACCCGGGATGTCCGCTCAACATTCTTTCGAACACTCGGGAACACCAGCTATGAGCAGCATTCTCACTAACAACTCGGCGATGACGGCTCTGCAGAGCCTCAACGCGACGCAGGCGGCGCTGAACGCCACGCAGAGCCAGATCTCCACGGGTCTGCGCATCCAGAGCGCTTCCGACAACGCCGCCTACTGGTCGATCTCGACCACCATGAAGAGCGATACGAGCGCGCTGTCCGCCGTCACGGACGCTCTCAACCTGGGTGGTTCGGTGGTGAGTGCGGCGAGCGCCGCGGTCAACGCGACAATCACCATCATGAACAAGCTGAAGGCCGACCTCGTGACGGCGCAGACCCCGGGCGTCAACGCGGCCCAGGTGCAGAGCGACATCACGGCCCAGCAGCAGAGCTTGCTGAACATCATCTCGTCCGCCTCGTTCAACGGCGTCAACCTGCTCGACGGCAGCTCCGGCTCCTCCGCTCAGGTCGCGGCCTCCTTCACCCGGGCGGCGGCGACGGGCGGCGGCACGTCCGCGAATGTCGGCTTCATCGGCATCGACACCAGCACCGCCGGCACGCAGCTCACCGGCTCCACGAGCAGCTACCTCGGCCAGGCGATCACAGGTCTGTCGGCCAATGCGGCCCTGATGAACTCCGGGACGGCCTACACGACCGGCGCGACGCCCGGCACCTCAGGAACGGTGACCACCGGAACCGCGGCCGAGGGCGCCAGCGGCACCTATGCCGCGGGTAGCATCCTGTCCTTCGACGTCACCAAGGTCGTGGGAACGGCGACGTCGGCGGCCGACCTCACGGCGATCGCCCAGGGCATCGACGCCGCGATCACCAACATCACGACCGTCGGCGCCAAGCTCGGCGCAGTGCAGTCGCAGATCAGCAACCAGACGACCTTCGTGTCCGCCCTGTCGGATGCCATCACGAGCGGCGTCGGCTCGCTGGTCGATGCGGACATGAACGCGGCCTCGACCCGGCTCAACGCCCTGCAGACGCAGCAGCAGCTCGGCGTGCAGTCGCTGTCGATCGCCAACCAGAACGCCCAGCTGATCCTGAAGCTGTTCCAGTAAGATCACCCTTCTTCCGAGCTGAAAGGAAAGGCCGCGCCCCCGGGCGCGGCCTTTGCCGTTCGCGCGACCTTCGCACAAGCTTGCCCCGCCAGAGTGGCGTCCGCGGGGGGCTCGTGAGCCGGCCCGCGAACGACAGGTGCTCCCTCCGGCATGAACGTCACCGAACAGCTGCAGCGGCTACTCGCCAATCTCATCCAGATGGGGGCGCGCAGGCTGGCGATCATGGGGATCGTCGCGGTCGCGGTCTTCGCCGCCACCGGCGTGGCAGGCTACTATCTCAGCCGCCCGTCCATGGAGACCCTCTATGCCGGGCTCGACCGGCAGGACGTGAGCAGCATCGGGGCCGCCCTGCGCGACGCCGACATCGGCTTTGACGTGAGCGCGGACGGCACCTCCGTGAGCGTCCGCTACGGCCAGACCGCCCAGGCCCGCATGCTGCTGGCCGAGAAGGGCCTGCCGCACTCCAGCAACGCCGGCTATGAACTCTACGACAAGATGGGCTCGCTCGGGCTCACCTCCTTCATGCAGGACGTCACCCGCGTCCGGGCGCTCGAAGGCGAACTCGCCCGCACCATCCAGTCGATGTCGGGCGTCAAGGCCGCCCGGGTTCACATCGTCCTGCCCGACGAAGGCTCGTTCCGGCGGGCCAAGCAGCCGGCCTCCGCCTCCGTCCTGCTCCGGGCCGAGACCCTCGACGACACGCACGCCGCCCAGGCCATCCGCCACCTCGTTGCCGCCGCGGTGCCTGGGATGACGGTCGACCAGGTGACCGTGCTGTCGACCGACGGCACCATCCTGGCGTCGGGCGACGACTCGGCGGATGGCGCGCCCGGCAAGATGCTGTCGACCGAGAAGATGGTGGCCCGCACCATCCAGGACGACATCCGCAAGACGCTCGTCCCCTCGCTCGGCGCCGGCAACCTCGAGATCAGCGTGTCGGCCAAGCTGAACATGGATGCCCGGCAGACCGCCGAGACCATCTACAACCCGGACGGCCGCGTCGAGCGCTCGACCCGCACGGTCAAGGAGCAGCAGAGCTCGCAGAACGCGGTCTCCTCTCCCCCCACCAGCGTCAGCCAGAACCTGCCGCAAGCCAAGCCCGCGCCGAGCGACGGCAAACAGTCGAGCGAGCAGAACGACAAGCGCGAGGAACTCAACAACTACGAGATCTCGACCAAGACGGTCTCCACCACCAGCGCGGGCTACGCGATCGAGCGGCTGTCGATCGCCGTCGTTCTCAACCGGACGGCGCTGGCGGGAACGGGCGCGGACAAGACCAATGCCGATGCCGCCGCCAAGAAGCTCGCCGACATCGAGCAGCTCGTCGCCTCGGCCGCCGGCTACGACAAGGCGCGGGGCGACACCCTGAAGGTGATGGCCGTCGACTTCGTGGAGGGCGGGCACGACCTCGACGCGGTCGCCGGCCCCGGCATCGGCGACCAGATCATGCGCCAGTCCGGCACCCTCATCAATGCCGGAGCGGCTCTCGCGATCACGCTGCTGCTCGTCTTCCTCGTCGTCCGGCCGGTGCTGAAGGTGCTCTCGCAGCCCGCGGGGGAGCCCCCGGCGCTCGAATCCTCGACGCTGCTCCTGCAGGACGGCGGCGGTGCGCCGCCCGTGGCGATCGAGAACGCCAGCGCCGGTTCCGAACCCGCCGAGAACTGGGAGGAGGCCAACCTGATCGAGGATCTGATGAGCAAGCCGCGCCGCTCCCCCCAGAAGCGCCTCGAACAGATGATCGAGTTCGATGAGAAGCAGGCCGCGGCGATCCTCAAGCAGTGGGTCCACCAGAGGGTCGCGGCTTGACCCGGCCCATCATCGGCTATCTCGCCGAGTTCACGCCCGTGCCACGCCCGGAGGACGTCGTGCGCGACGACCCTTCGCCCGCGGAGGACCCCGCCGCCGAGTCCGCGTCGGTGGCGTCCCAGATGGCAGAGGCCCGACAGCAGGGTTTCGACGAGGGGCGCGAACTGGCCCAGGCGGACGGCTACGAGCGGTGCCGGGTGCTGACGGCGAGCCATGCGGCGGCGCTCGCAGCGGCGCGGGCGGACTGGGCGTCGGCGGAGGGGAGCGCCTGGGCGGAACAGCTTCGCGCCGGGCTTGCCGCGCTCGAGCTCAGCCTCGGCGACCATCTTGCGGCGGTCGTCACGCCGTTCATCGAACCCGCGTCGCGCAGGCGACCAGTCGCTGAGCGTCGGTAGGGGCTTGCCGAGTTCCGCGCCGGGGGACACGCCCC
>CAXTVD010000029.1:0-20476 GCA_964247575.1 uncultured Lichenihabitans sp. | reverse complement strand
CCCGAAGGAACCGCGCCACCTTGGGGAGGAAATTCGTTGCTGGAATGTCACAATCGGTTGCGAAACCCGGATCGAGGGTCCTTTCCAGCCATTCCCACGTTTGTCCGCGGCCGCCCTGAGGTTATGTTCGAAATGCGCAAGGGGGAACCCACGCCGACGCCGGAACGAGTCTCTTACGAACGAAGCGGCGATCAGCCGGTGAATGTGAGGGAAGCCCTGGTTGAGAAGGGGATATAGGGAAGCCAAGGTTCGAATTAGGCTCTCCTTCTGGCGGTCCGGTCAGAAGAGAGCTTCGGGTCAGAAGCAAATCTAGTCTCGTTGGGTCATTAAACTGGAGGTTTTACTATGAAGCTCGTGAAGAGTCTTCTTCTTGGAACAGCGGCCGGGTTGGCCGCTGCTGCTGGTGCCCAAGCTGCTGATCTGCCGTTCCGCAAGGCTGCTCCTGTCGAATACGTTCGCGTCTGCGACTGGACCGGCGCCGGCTTCTTCTACATCCCGGGCACCGACACCTGCTTGAAGGTTGGTGGGTTCGCCCGTGTTGAATATGGCTTCGTCGAGCCGACGAAGACGTTCTACCCCAACTCCTTCAATTCCGGCCTTCTCGGCGGTGCGCGCAATACCGCTCCGGGGTCGTTCCTCCCCGGCCGTATCCGGTCCTCCAGCGGCTTCTTTGTCCGTGGCCGCATCGAGGTCGACGCCCGCACGCAGACCGCCTACGGCCAGCTGCGCGGCTTCGTCCGGTACCAGTCCGACCGTTACGGCGGCAACTACAACTCCAACGCGACCTTCTCGCCCTCCACGGGCGGCTCCGCGTCGGTTCTCGGTGGCGCCGGAATGATCACCTAACTCGACAAGGGCTTCATCACCTTTGCCGGCATCACGGCAGGCCGCGTCCAGTCGTTCTTCGATCTCTATGCCGACGACTACAACTTCGAAGGCATTGCGAACTCCGACGAATCGACCCAGGTCCTCGCCTACACCGCGACCTTCGGCGGCGGCTTCTCGGCCACCATCTCGGTCGAAGATCCGAACGGCGCTCGTCGTGACGGCATTGGCGAGATCGCCTACGGCAACGGCTCTATCGGCGCGACCGCCAATTCCGGCCCGCTCATCGGCACGCTCTACGGCGCGTCGGCTGGCTATGCCGGGACCCGCTTCCCCGACGCCGTCGTGCAGCTCCGTTACGACCAGGCCTGGGGCGCGATCCAGCTGTCGGGCGCCTACCACGACGTGAACACCGTTTCCAACCTCGGGACGGCCGGGACCACCGCCTTCTCCAAGGACGACCAGTCGGGCTTCGCGGTCCAGGCCGGTATCGACGTCAAGCTGCCCATGCTGGCCGCCGGCGACGAGCTCTTCCTCGAAGGCGCCTACCAGCAGGGTGCCTACCTCTACCAGGACTCGGGTGTGAACCTGAACTCCGGCTTCTACGGCTCGAACATCGGCGGCTTCCAGCACCTCGACGTCGACGCCGTTGCGGTTGGTATCCCGGGCACGAACGGCTACCGCCTGCAGCTCGGCGAGGGCTTCTCGGTCATGGCCGCCCTGCACCACTACTTCACGCCTCAGTTCCATGACGTGATCTTCGGGTCCTACGAAGAGATCGGCTATGGCAGCATCGTGAGGAACATCGACTGGACGCGCGGTGGTCTGGGCGACGGTTCGGAATTCCGGGTCGGCAACCAGTTCATCTTCACCCCGGTCCACAACCTCGATATCGGCCTCGAAGTCCTCTACTCCAAGATCTACCAGACCCTTGGTCACGAGATCGGCGCTGCGCCGACCGCCCTGCCGAATGGCGTGGCGCGCGAGCCCGACTCCTTCCAGGCACGTCTCCGCCTGGAGCGCGACTTCTAAGTCGGTCCTGATCAATCAAGGCAAAGCCCGGCACGAGAGTGCCGGGCTTTTTCGTTCGTCTATCGGGAGCGTCGGAGCCGGTTCGCTCAAGCCCTCCGCACAGGAGGGGTAAGCTCCCGGCCGAAGATGATCAGGTGCAATCGCAGGGAAGGGTCAAGACGAGGACCCGAAGGCATGCGGGGCCTCATCGGCCGGATCGCCTCCAAGCCTGTTGCTCAGTTCGCTCCCGAGTCGGGAAACGCCTGCGTGACCAACCGGACCCCTCCGGTCAGTTCCGCTCCCAAAGCATGACCGCGCCGAGTTCACCGGTCGCGTTCCACTCCGGGCGGCCAACATCGCTGGTGGTCTCGAGCGCGAGAAGGGCAGCAATGGCCGTGCGGGCCCGGTTCACGCGGGACTTCAAGGTTCCGAGGGCGCAGCCGCAGATCTGGGCTGCCTCCTCGTAGGCGAAACCCGAGCCGCCGACGAGAATGAGCGCTTCGCGCTGCTCGGCCGGGAGCTTCTGGAGGGCCGAGCGCAGGTCCTGAAGGTCCATGTGCCCGTTCTGCTCGGGTACGGAAATCAGGCGGGCCGCCATCGTGCCTTCCGCATCCTCCACTTCACGCCGACGCTTCCGGTACTCGGAGTAGAAGACATTCCGCAGGATCGTGAACAGCCAGGCGGACATGCTCGTCCCCTGGGTGAACGAGTTCTGGTTGATCCAGGCCTTCATGAGCGTCTCTTGCACGAGATCGTCGGCGCGATCCGCATTTCCGCACAAGGAAAACGCGAAAGCGCGAAGGCTCGGGATCGTCCGCAGCATATCGTCCTTCAACGTGTTCGCCGGCGGCGACGGCACGTCTGGGCCAGCGTCTTGGCTTCGACCGGCCTCGTTCGAACTCATCGTCAGGGACCCTTCAACCGCATTCGCTGCTGCGCATATCGGATGTGGCACGGGATATTCAAGTTCAACGGGGCGCGCTGACGAGGTGGCCCAGAAACACCGGCGAACCCGCCGGAACGCCGTTCGGAGACCCGCCGAACGGCTCGGTCGTGACCGCGTAGGTCGCCCGTGAGACCACATTGCCAGGGATGCCGGCAGGCAGACGGCGGGTGGACACCGCGGCATCCAGAACGCCGAGCGAGCGAGGCGCGCCGAGGGTCGGGTCGATGATCCATAACTCGTAGGACTTGCCCTCGGGAGCCTTCGCCGAAACGGGACGGACCGCGATGGTCTCGCCCTTCAGGTCGGCCCGGATGACATAGGCGGGCTCATCGCCGCTGGCCTGAAGGAAGGCGATCAACTCGGGTTGGGCGGTCCTGCTGTCTGAGCCCTGTCCCACCGCGATCCACAAGGCCAGCGCGGCGGCCAGCGCCGTTGAGAAGGCCGTGACGGCGCGCCACCGCACGACCTCGCGTTGCAGACGAGCGAGGCGGCCCGTGTCGATGACATCTGCGGCCGTCCGGCTGAGGGCATCGACGCGCGCCAGAATGGCGCGCCAGAGGAGCGGGGACGGATCGGCGTCCCGGCTTGCGTCGCTCAGGGGACCCAGGCGGATCTCCCAGTCCGTTACCGCGCGATCGAAGCCGGCGTCGCTGGCCCGGCGAACCGCCGCATCCGCCCGTTCCCGTGCGTCCAGGGTCCCGAGCGCGTATTCGGCGGCCAGGAGATCGTCGTCGTCATCGAGGGTCATGTCGCAAGACACGTCCTGAGTTGAGCGAGGCTGCGATGGAGCCACGTCTTGATTGTGGCGGTTGGGCGATTGAAACGGCGGGCCAGCGCATCCCGGCTCATGCCCCTGTAGTAAGCCAGGAGAACCAGGTCGCGTCGCTCCGTATCCAGTCGGTTCAAGCAGGCGATCACGGCTTTATAGCGCTCGCTGCGATCCCGATCCGCCAGCGGGTCTTCGGACAGCGCCGGCAGGTCATCGTGATCGTCGATGTCGTCCATGGCGCCGATATTGCTTCGCCGCACCTCATCCAGCGCCCGGTTGCGGGCGATGACCGCCAGCCACGTGATGGGGGAGGACCTGCTCGGATCGAAATCCGCCGCCCTCTGCCAGACTTTCACGTAGACCTCCTGCAGCATTTCGTCCGCGTGACTGCGGCTCTTCACGATTCCCAGGATGATCCCGTAGAGCTTGCGATGAGTGGATTGGTAGAGCTGCCCGAACGCCTCGCGATCCTGCTGCCCAACGCGGACCACGACCTCCGCGAGTTCACGAGAAGACCCGAGCATGCCCACTCCCCAGGCCTACGCTTCAGGCGCTAGGCATAGGAAGGGTCTAGCCGATCCGCAACGCCGGTCCAACTCTCGCACTATCCTTTGCTGGCGCCGCGACTCCTTAACGCCTCGATGGCGGCCCCGAGCGGCAGTGCCGCCCATCCCGCGATCAGGAGCAGACCGCCGAGCGGCGCAGCCTGCGGCCAAGGACGCCGGTCCAGCAGGCCCGCCAGCGCCAGGTCGCTGGAGAACAGGACCGTTCCGAGAGCGATCAACGAGCCGGTGACCGCCACGCGGACCGTCATCCTGAAGTGTCCCAGCCCGGCCAGACCAATCAGCGCCGCCGCGTGAAGGATGAGGAACGTGCCGGCGATCGACGCCGATGAACTTCCACCCGTATGCGCGGCCGCCGCCGAAACGGCGACCCCGCAAGCCCCGAACAACCCCCCGCAGAAGGGAAAAAGTCGACGATCCTGCGAGGGGAGATCATAGGCGCGAACAGCTCCAAGGAGGATCCGCTCGCGCCGGCCCTGGCCTCAGCCGGGGATCAGAACGGTGTCGATGACGTGGATGACGCCATTCGACTGGATCACGTCCGCGGTGGTGACGTGAGCCACATCGCCCTTCGCGTCGGTGATGTCCAGCCCCTTGCCATGCTCGGTCACGGTCAGGGACTCGCCCTGGACGGTCTTGAGCTCGGCCTTGCCGCCGCCGGCCTTCACAGCGGCCTTGAGGTCGGCCGCCGTCATCGTGCCCGGCACGACGTGATAGGTCAGGATCGCCGTCAGCTTGTCCTTGTTCTCAGGCTGAACGAGGCTCTCCACGGTGCCCTTGGGAAGCTTGCCGAAAGCCTTGTTGGTCGGCGCGAACACCGTAAAGGGTCCGGGACCCTCGAGGGTGTCGACCAGACCGGCGGCCTTGACGGCTGCAACGAGGGTCGTGTGGACCTTCGAATTAACGGCGTTCTCGACGATGTTCTTGGTCGGGTACATCGGGGCGCCACCGACCCTCTTGACGGCGGCATAGACCGGCGCAGCGACGCTGGCCGAAAGAATGATGCCGGCGATCAGGGCGCGGGATTTGTTCGAAAACATGTTCGTCCTCCGTTTCATTGCCCCCAATGGGGAGACAACTGAATTACGGAGACCCGCAACTGGAGTTTCAAACGAGCGACTGGCGTAGATTGATTTCGACTCAAGCCCCGGCGCAAACGGGCTGTTCGGTCAGGCTTTCTGCGCGATCGGAGCAGGCGCAAACGCGAATGGCTGGCGGAGGGCGCGAACAATGCCTCGCCGGGGCGCCGCGATGCGCTCGGGCCCCCTTCTCCGGGCTGTTTCCAGCCCCCAGAACAGGCCGAGCATGAGGTAGAGGTGCCGCCAGTGGTCAATGTCGATCTGCATCCCCTGCGCCAGAACAACGAACAAGGCCGGCCAGACCACCTGGGAGACGCGCTGAACGGGCGAGGGCGTCAAGACCAGCCGGAAGCCAATGAAGACGGTCAAGCCGACGAGAAGGAAGAAGGACCCGCCTCCGAGCCACCCGTAGGAGGAGAAGGCGCCGAGGTAGGAGTTGTGCGAGTCGAGGTCGAAGAAGAGGCGGAAGCGCACCGGACCGAAGCCGTTGATGCGCTCCATGAGCATCGGGATGGCGCGCCACTGATTGCCGAACCGGCCCGTTTCACCGGTATCGTAGTCCTGCGTGAGGGCGAAGCGCTGCACAAAGAGGTCGCGCACGCTCTCGATCGACAGAAGAACGACGAGGCCGACGAGGGTCACCGCAACGGCGATCAGCGTCATCAGCACGATGCGGCGTCGGACCCGCCGGCTCGCCGTCGTGACGAAGGAGAGGCCGATCGTCAGGAGCGAGGCCACGACGAAGGCCGCCCAGGAGCCGCGCGAAAAGGACAGGAAGATCGCCGCCGTGACCAGAAGCAGGCTGACCAGCATCGTCAGGACATGGCGCGTGCGGCCCAGGATCAACGTCTGGATGAAATAGAGCGCGCCGAGGATGAGGTACGACCCCAGCACGTTCGGGTCCTTGAAGGTGCCGGAGGCGCGCCCCCAAAGGGTGAAGAGCGACTCCGTTCCCCCGATGTCGAAATAGCCCATCACGGCGCAGGCTGCGGCCACGACCGTGCTGAAGGCGAAGGCTTTGAGGCAGGTCTCCGTCCGCTCCAGCGTGTTCTGGGCAAAGAACAGGGCGAAGAAGATGGCGGCGAAGGTGAGGTAGAGCGACTGCTCCATGAACGCCGTCGGATCGGGCTCGTCCAGATAGGGCAGCAGCGCGAGAAAACCGCCGAGGTTGTAGAGCACGATCAGCGCGACGAAGGGCACCACGAAGCGATGAATGGTAAAGCCGCCGAGGAACCAGAGCGCCATGAGCCCGAGCGAGAGCACGTCATAGGGCGAGGGCTCGATGAACGCGATGGCGCCGCTCGCGACGCACGCATAGAGGCTGAGGTTCAGGATCCGGTCGTAGCTGATGCCGATCACGAAGGGCGCCGGCCGCCCGCTGGCGGGTCCGGGCGCTCGGCCCCGATCGCCAAACCCCGATCGGGCCACGGCGTCAGTAGGCATTTTCGGTCCGTGTCAGGGCGAACGGCGTGATCATCAGGATGTACATGTCGAAGAAGAGCGACCAGTTCTCGATATAGGCGAGGTCGTGCTCGACGCGCCGCTGGATCTTCTCGGGCGTATCCGTCTCGCCCCGCCAGCCATTGACCTGTGCCCAGCCGGTGATGCCGGGCCGGACGCGATGGCGGGCGAAATAGCCGTCGACAACATCGTCGTAATCCCGATCGGCCGCCTTGGCGTGGAGGGCATGCGGACGCGGGCCGACCAGCGAAAGATTGCCCTTGAAGACCACGTTGAAGAGTTGCGGCAGTTCGTCGAGCGAGGTGCGGCGGATGAACCGTCCGACGCGCGTGACGCGGGGATCACCTCGCGTGACCTGCTTGAGGACCATGGGGTCGAGCTGGTCGGCAAACATCGAGCGGAACTTGTAGACTTCCACGAGCTCGTTGTTGAATCCGTAGCGCTTCTGCTTGAAAAAGACCGGACCCTTGCTGTCGAGCTTCACGGCAAGCGCCGTCAGGAGCAGGACCGGCGAGAGCAGGACGAGCGCGAGGGCGCCGACGACCCGGTCGAAGATCGCCTTCGACACGACGTCCCAGTCGGCGATGGGCTTGTCGAAGACATCGAGGACGGGGACACTGCCGATATAGGAGTAGGAGCGCGGGCGGAACCGCAGCTTGTTGGTGTGGGCCGCCAGCCGGATGTCGATCGGCAGGACCCAGAGCTTGCGCAGCATCTCGAGCAGCCGCGTCTCGGCGGTGATCGGCAGGGTGAAGATGACGAGATCGATGCGGGTGTGCCGCGCGAACTCGACAAGGTCGTCGACATTGCCGAGCTTGGGGTAGTTGGCGACCACATCCGGCGATCGGCTATCGTCACGATCATCGAAGATGCCGCAGATCCGCAATCCCGTATGGTCCTGCGCGCCGAGAACGGTCAGCAGGGAATGGGCGGGTTGCCCGCCGCCGACGATCACGGTTCGCCGCTCGAGGCGACCGCTGCGGCTCATCTGGCGGGTGACCATGGCGACGACGGCCCGCTCGGCGAGCAAGGCACCCAGGCCGAAGCTGAACCAGCCGAGCAGCCAGACCCGGGAGAAGGTGCCCTCGAGCTTGAGGAAGAACACCGCTGCAAGCGCGGCCAGCAGGACGAGGCTCCAGATGGCGGCGAGCTTGGCACCGCGCGTGACGGGCATCTGAAACGCCCCGATCGAATAGCTCTTGACCGTCTGGAAGCCGAGGACCGACAGCAGCGAGATCGCCGGGATCGCGATGAAATAGCAGAGCTGGTAGCCGACCTGCGGGGCGACGTAGAGCCTGTGGACCAGGAAACCCACCGCACAGAGCAGCAGGAACTCGCTCGTCCGGATCACGCCCGCGAGCACGACCGGCGAGTAGGGCGGGCGGGCGTCGAAGCCGCCCATCGCCTCGGCCAGCGCGGTGAGTTGGGGCGACGCTGCGCGCTTGTCGCGCGCAGCCGCTTCGACATCCGTCTTGACCTTGCGCAGGTCGTCGGGCCGGAACGCAGTGGCAGCCGATTTCATGGCAGCTTTCCTAGGAGCCGGAGCGTTGCGCGCGCAGAAAAGGCTGGCGCAGGGCAGGGCGGTCGCCCCGCGCCCCGGCCGCGAGCGCCTCGCGGTAGCCGCCCATGACTCCCTCGACCATGCGACCGACCGAGAACGTCGCCTGGACGTGAACGGCAAGCTCCGCCGCCATCCGCATCCGCTCGTCCGGGGTCCGAGCGAGAGCGGCCGCCATGGCCTCGCGGAGCGCGTTGACGTCCTCGCCAGGCACGAGGCGGTCGTCGAACCGGCCGAGGATTTCGGGAATGCCGCCGACGCGCGTGGCAATCAGGGGACGGCGTGCGGCGGCCGCCTCCAACACGATATAGGGGAGCGATTCGGCGCGGGAGGGCACAACCAGGGTCCGGCCCAGGCCGAAAGCCTCGCGCGCCGGCAGCGCGCCTTTGAACTGCACCTGGCCCTCGAGCCCGAGCGCAAGGGCGAGATCCTCGAAAGCCTGGCGGTCCGGCCCCGATCCGACCAGCGCGGCCGTGGGGCGGCGGCCTTCGAAGGCCGGCAGGCCGGCGAGCGCCTTCAGCAGAACATCGACGCCCTTCAGCATTCGAAGTTCGCCGACGAACAGAAAGTCCGCAGCCTCCTCGCTCTCCTGGACCGGGGCGAACTCGGCGGGTGCGAGGCCGTTGAGGACGATCCGCGTCAGCCCCGTCGGCCCGCCGACGACGGTCCTGAAGCGCTCGGCGGCGAAGGCACTTTCGAACAGGATCAGGTCGGATCGCGACGTGAGCAGGCGCTCTGTTCCCAGCACCAGCGCACCTTTCAGGCTGCCCGGCCTGAAATGCAGGCTGCCGCCGTGGGGCGTGTAGACCCGGGCGGCACCGCGCGCCCCGAAAGGCAGGCTGCCCGCGAGCCGCGCGTATAAGGCGCCTTTTGAGCCGTGCCCGTGGATGACGTCCGGCCTAGTCAGGGCCACGATGCGGGCGACCCGGGCGAGGCCGATGACGTCCGCCGGATGCGGGTCGCGCCGCATGGGAAAGCGGACGGTGCCGAGTGTCAGGCGGGGTGCGAGATCGGCCAGCAGACGCGTGGCGCGTTCGCCCCCGGTCGCCGAATCCAGGATGAAGCCGACCGCATGGCCCTGCCGCGCCTGCTCACCGGCGAGGTCCAGGACGTGACGGAACAGACCGCCGACCGGCGAGCGGAAGACGTGGAGGATCCGTAGACTACGCTCGGTATTTCCACCCGGCTCCGGCATGACGGCCTCGCACTCCTCGCGAGACCCTTATGCCGGTTGAACCCTAAAAGATTCGTTCGTCGACGGTCACCGTATCGCCGGGACGGATCGGATAGGTGAGCGGGACGGGACCGGTGACCGGCGTCCCGTTGACGATCCGCGTGATCTCGACGGCGCCCTTGTAGCCGCGGGGGGTGAACCCGCCGGCGATGGCGACCGCCTTCTGTGCCGTCATGCCGTTGACGTAGGGATACTGCCCGGCGGCGGTGACTTCCCCCAGGACAAAGAAGGGGCGGAAGGCCTCGACCTCGACCGAAACGTGCGGATCCCGAAGATAGCCGGCCTTCAGCCGGGCCTCGATCGCCCGTTCCGTCTCGCTGGTGGTCAGTCCGCCGACGGCGATGTCGCCGCTGAGGGGGAGCGAAATGTGACCCGACCCGCTCACCGCGTAGGAGTTCGAGATGGCGTCCTGTCCGAAGACGATGACGCGAACGCGGTCGCCGCTCGCCAGGGTGTAGGGCGCGTTGGCCTGCGCACGGAACAGGTCCGTGCGGTAGGATGGGGCGCAGCCCGCAAGCAGGGCTGCGCAGGTCAGGACCAGAACTGGTAAGGATCGTCGCATGGCCATCGACTGCTAGGGGCCGCAACAGGTGTCGCAGCGGGATTCGTCCCGTTCATTACTAAAGAGACATGGTTAATGAAGTCTGATCCCGTGCTCACCCGAGGTGCCGCTTGACCGCGCCGAGGGGCAGCCTATGGACGGGGCCTCACCGAACGGTCCATGCGGGGCCGCTTCACTGATCGACCGAGTGCCATGCCTACTTTCACGACGAGTCGACGCGTTCGCCACGCGGCGCAGAACATGTTCGATCTTGTGGCGGACGTGGAAGGCTATCCGGCGTTCCTGCCTCTCTGCCAGGAGCTCAAGGTGCGCCGCCGCACGACGCTTCCGGATGGACGCGAACAGCTGCTCGCCGACATGCGCATCGGCTACAAGGCGATCCGCGAGACCTTCGTCAGCCGCGTGACCCTCGACCCGGCCAAGCTCTTCATCACGGTCGAGTACGTCGACGGCCCCTTCCGTCGGATGGAGAATTCCTGGTCGTTCCGGGATGTCGACCCGCCGACGGATCCGGCCTCCTCGGTCGTGGACTTCTTCATCGACTACGAGTTCAAGAGCCGTCTTTTCGGCGCCCTGATGGGGTCGGTCTTCGATGCGGCATTCCGCCGTTTCGCCGAAGCCTTCGAGCAACGCGCGAACCAGAAATACTCGTCAAGGTCACGGCTGAACCCGGCCTGAGGCGGATCAGTCCAGCCCGATCGCTTCTTCGAAGAGCTGCATGGCCTGAGCCACCGCGGCGGACCGGATCGCATGGCGATCCAGGGCGCCGAAACGACGCTCGAGATGGACGAGCGCGCCGCTCCGCCCGGCGCAGGCGAAGTGCACGAGGCCCACTGGCTTGTCTGCGCTTCCGCCGCCCGGCCCGGCGATGCCCGTGATGCTGACGGCGAAGGTCGCGCCCGAATGGCCCAGCGCCCCCGTCGCCATCGCGCGGGCGCAAGGCGCCGACACCGCCCCATGCTCCGCAATGAGGAGAGGCGGAACACCGAGCATCTCCTGCTTGGCTGCGTTGGAGTAGGTCACGAAGCCGCGGTCGAACACGGCGGAGGAGCCGGCGACCTCCGTCAGGAGAGCGGCCACGAGCCCGCCCGTGCAGGACTCAGCCGTCGCCAGGACAACATTGCGGGCCGTGCAGGCCCCGACGAGTCGCTCGGCCCGTCGCAGCAGATCGGGGGTCATCGGGGCCGCCCCGTCATGGGACGGGGCCAACGGGAAGGCGCACGGTCGCCAGGGCCCAGGCCGCCATGCCCTCCCGGCGTCCCACGAACCCGAGCAGCTCGGAGGTGGTCGCCTTGATCCCGACCCGGTCCAAGGTGATCCCGGCAATCGCGGCGATGCGCGCCCGCATGGCTTCGCGGTGGGGACCGATCTTGGGGGCCTCGCAGACGATCGTCGCATCGAGATGCGCGATCATGCCACCCCGGCGCCGGACGCGGTCGACCGCGTCGCGCAGGAAGAGGTCCGATGAGGCACCCCGCCACTGCTCCTGCGAGGGAGGGAAGTGGACGCCGATGTCGCCGTCGCCGATCGCCCCGAGCACCGCGTCGGTGAGGGCGTGCAGCACCACGTCGGCATCCGAATGGCCGTTGAGTTTTTTGTCGTGGGATATGCGGACCCCGCCAAGCCAGACGTGGTCGCCCGGCTCGAAGGAATGCACATCGTAGCCATGCCCGGTCCGGATGTCCGGGAGGGAGGCGAGGCAACGCGCCTCGGCGGCCATGAAATCGGCCGCCGTGGTGATCTTCACGTTCTCCGGATCACCCGGGAAGACGTAGACCGCGTGGCCTGCGAACTCCGCGACGGCGGCATCGTCCGTGAGGTCGATGCGTCCGCGGTCGCGGGCGAGCCGGTGGGCGGCCAGGACCAGTCCGAAGTCGAAGGCTTGGGGCGTCTGAACGGCGCGCAACCGGCTCCGGTCCGGCGTTCCCGCGATGGCGCCGTCCGGCCCGATCTCCTTGATCGTATCGGTGACCGGGAGACCGGGAATGGCTGCGCCATGCGCCTGCGCGCAGGCGACGGCACGGCCGATGAGCTCCCGGGTCGCAAAAGGACGGGCCCCGTCATGGATCAATACGACCTCCGGCTGGGTCCGGTCATCGGCAACAAGCGATTCCAGGCCGAGACGCACGCTGTCCTGCCGCGTGGCTCCGCCATGAGCCGGCTTGCACAGCCGTGCCCGGTCGTCCGGCCGGACCCCCGCTGCCGCGGCCCGGTAAAGATCCTCATCGTCGGGGTGGATGACCGGCGTGACGAGAAGGGCGGGGTCGGCGGACAGCAGGGCCTGCAAGGTCCGGGTGAGGAGGGGTTGCCCCGCCAGCGTGCGGAACTGCTTGGGCAGGCCCGCCCCGGCGCGCGATCCCCGGCCTGCAGCGACAACGAGGACGTGTGGCGGTGAGGACATGACGCACAACTGCTCTTCTTCGGGGTCACGCTCCTGTGTCGCGAATCGGGGATTGCGTCAAATGAGAGGACTTCCGCGGCGGGAAAGCTTCTGAGACAGGTTGGCGCGGCGGCCCCGATTGACTAAAAGCTGTGCAGGGTAACAAATGCTCAGCGATTGGGCCTTTAGCTCCTCGAGGTGGGTTGGACGTGAACGTGGGCCTCTCTTCGGAAGCACTGGGAGAGTGTCGTTCGGGGCTGCCCGACAGCTCGCCTCAAGCGGGCGCTGCGGGGCCGGCGAGCTCCCTCACCATCGGTCCGATCGTGCTGCGCGGCCGGGCGATCCTCGCGCCGATGGCCGGGATCACCGATGTGGGCATGCGCCGCGCCGCCTGGCGGTTCGGCGCTTCGCTCACCGTGGGCGAGATGGTCTCCGCCTCCGCCTATGCCCGCGGCGAACGCGGCGCGGTTGCCCGAGCCGAGGGAGAGGGAACCGGCATCGCGGTCGTCCAGATCGCGGGCTGCGATCCCATGAGCCTGGCCGAGGCCGCCCGCCAGGCGGCGGGGCAGGGGGCGGCGATCATCGACATCAACATGGGCTGTCCCGCCAAGCGGGTGACAGGCGGCTATGCCGGATCCGCCCTGATGCGCGACCTCGATCAGGCCGAACGACTGATCGCGGCGACGGTCGCCGCCGTGGCGGTACCCGTGACCTTGAAGATGCGGCTCGGCTGGGACGAGGGCACGATCAATGCGCCGGCTCTCGCGCGCCGTGCCGAGCGGCTGGGCGTTCGTCTCGTGACGGTCCACGGCCGGACGCGGAGCCAGTTCTACGACGGCACGGCCGATTGGGAGGCCGTGCGAGCCGTGAAGGCGGCCGTCTCCATCCCGGTCGTGGTCAATGGCGACTGCCGGTCGGCTGCCGACGCGACCGCGATGCTCAAGCAATCGGGGGCAGACGCGGTGATGATCGGGCGGGCCGCGCTCGGCCAGCCGTGGCTCGTCGGGCAGATCGCCCAGTTTCTGCGGAGCGGTCGCATGCCGCCTCCGCCGCCCCGGCGCGAGCGGCTCGATGCGATGCTCCAGCACCTCGATACCATCCTGTTCGCGCTCGGATCGGAAAAGGGCCTGCGGCACGCCCGCAAGCACCTCGGGGCCGCCGCGGAACGGGCCGTTCCGGACCCGGTCCGGGCCGCCGATCTCAGGCGCAGGCTGGTGACCGCGACCGACCCACAAAGCATCCCGTCTCTGCTCTACGAGGTCTTCGCGGAACAGGACATCCTCGCCAGGGATCGGGCGGCATGACGGATCCCGCTTCGATCGACACTCAAACGATCGGCGAGCCTGCGGCGAGCGCGTCCGATCTCGCCGCCACGGCCGCGCTGGTCCTGAACGGGCTGCCGCTGCCGGTTCTGGCCATCTCGCCGGAGGGCGGCATCACCGACGCCAATGCGGCGGCCGAGGCCTTCTTCGAGATGAGCCTCGCGATGATCACGCGCTACAAGGTGCCCGATCTCGTCCCCTTCGGCTCGCCGCTGTTGGCCCTGATCGATCAGGTGCTCGACGACGGGTCAGCCGTAAAGGAGTACCGGGTCGACCTCGGCAGCCCCAGGCTCGGGCCGGACCGGATCGTGGACATCTATGTCGCGCCCTTGCCGGAGCAGCGGCAGGGCGTCGTCGTTCTGCTGCAGGAACGGACAATTGCCGATAAAATGGACAGGCAGCTCACGCATCGCGGGGCGGCCCGCTCGGTGTCCGCCCTGGCGTCCATGCTCGCGCACGAGATCAAGAACCCGCTCTCGGGCATCCGCGGTGCGGCACAGTTGCTCGAGAGCTCGGTCAGCGACGAGGACCGCTCGCTGACCCGCCTGATCTGCGACGAGACCGATCGGATCGTGAAGCTCGTCGACCGCATGGAGGCCTTCTCCGACATGCGTCCGACGGAGCGCGAAAGCGTCAACATCCACGCGGTGCTCGACCACGTGAAACGCGTGGCGCAAGCCGGCTTCGCCCGTCACATCCGGTTCCAGGAACAGTACGACCCCTCGCTTCCGCATGTACTGGGCAATCGCGACCAACTCGTCCAGGTGTTCCTCAACCTCGTGAAGAACGCCGCCGAGTCGCTCGGGGACGCCATCGACGGCTGCATCGAGCTCACCACGGCGTTCCGACCCGGGGTGCGGCTGAAGACGCCGGGCTCGCGGCGTCCGGTCAGCCTGCCCCTGGAGTTCTGCGTCCGGGACAACGGACCGGGCGTTCCGCCCGACATCGCCTCGCTGCTTTTCGACCCGTTCGTGACGACCAAAGTGTCAGGCACTGGCCTTGGACTTGCTATGGTCGCCAAGATCGTAGGCGACCATGGCGGCATCGTCGAATGCGAGTCGCACGCGCGGCGAACGACGTTCCGGATCCTGATGCCGATGTATGCGGCCACCGACGGCCGTGGATCGCAGGGATAGCGGCGATCTTTTCCAAGAGGTAGACAGCATGACGATCGGCCATATCCTCGTTGCGGACGACGATACGGCAATCCGCACGGTTGTGAGCCAGGCGCTGTCGCGTGCCGGCTACGACGTGCGGACGACGGGAACGGCGGCCTCGCTGTGGCGGTGGGTTCAGGCGGGCGACGGCGACCTTGTCATCACCGACGTCGTCATGCCGGACGAAAACGCCTTCGAGCTGCTGCCCCGCATCAAGAAGCTGCGTCCGGACCTGCCCATCATCGTCATGAGCGCCCAGAACACCTTCATGACGGCCATCAAGGCCTCCGAGCGGGGCGCCTACGACTACCTGCCCAAGCCCTTCGACCTCAAGGAACTGGTCGCCATCGTCGGGCGCGCCATGAGCGAGCCGCGCCAGAAGGGGCCGCCACCGGCCGTCGAGGATCTCGACAACATGCCGTTGGTCGGGCGGTCGCCCGCGATGCAGGAGATCTACCGCGCTCTGGCCCGGCTCATGTCGACCGACCTGACCGTCATGATCACGGGCGAATCGGGAACCGGCAAGGAACTGGTCGCTCGCGCGCTGCACGACTACGGCAAGCGCAAGAGCGGGCCCTTCGTGGCGATCAACATGGCGGCGATTCCGCGCGACCTGATCGAGAGCGAGCTGTTCGGGCATGAGAAGGGCGCCTTCACCGGCGCCAACACCCGATCAGCCGGTCGCTTCGAACAGGCCGAGGGCGGCACGCTCTTCCTCGATGAGATCGGCGACATGCCGATGGAGGCGCAGACGCGGCTCCTGCGCGTGCTGCAGCAGGCCGAGTATACGACGGTGGGCGGACGCACGCCCATCAAGACCAATGTCCGCATCATCGCGGCGACCAACAAGGACCTGCGCATCCTCATCCAGCAGGGCCTGTTCCGCGAAGACCTGTTCTTCCGGCTGAACGTGGTGCCGATGCGGCTGCCGCCCCTGCGGGAGCGGACCGAGGACATTGCCGACCTCGCGCGCCACTTCTTCAAGCTCGCCGCCTCCGAGGGGCTGCCGCTCAAGCACCTTGACGTTGCGGCACAGGAGCGGCTCAAGCGCTATCGCTGGCCGGGCAATATCCGCGAACTCGAGAATCTCGTGCGTCGCCTCGCGGCGCTCTACCCGCAGGAGGTGATCGGGGGCCAGCTGATCGATGCGGAACTGGCCGGCGAGCCGCCGCTGACCTCGCTCGGCGCCGACAATCCACCTGCCGGCGCGAGCGCTGGCCGGGCGGCGGCCTCGGCGCCCTCCGACGAGAACGGCCTGATGGGATCGGTCGAGCGCCATCTCAACGACGTGTTCAGCCAGCATGGCGACGGTCTGCCGCCCCCCGGCCTGTATCACCGCGTGCTGCGCGAGCTCGAGATCCCGCTGATCTCGGCGGCGCTGGCCGCGACCCGGGGCAATCAGATCAAGGCTGCCGAACTGCTGGGCCTCAACCGGAACACTCTTCGCAAGAAGGTCCGGGAGCTCGATATCCGCCTGATGCGCGTCCCGCGCTGACCGCATCTGTGTCGTTGCCGTCACGGGCGGCCGGATCTGTTGCGCACGGCCGCGCTCCACGCGATGCGCCCTGAAATCGTCACATTCAGGCAACACTGAGATATTCTTGCAACGGCGCTGCCCGAGGGTGACGCCGGCAAGAGCGAGAAGGATCGGTCGGTCTCGTTCAGGTGCAGGCTGGTCCGAGAGGCGATCGAGTGGAGCAGGCAGTCGGCGGATCGACAGCAACGCTGACGGAGGGCGGCCGCCGACGGTTCACCGTCAAAGTCGGTCCCATCGCCGTGACGCTCGGTCTTCTTGCGGCGCTCGTCACCTTCGTCGTCTTCACCGGCTATACCCCGATCATCCCGACAGATGCGGTGGTCGTCGATCTGTTCAGCATCGACGCCCTGATCATCCTGGTGCTGCTCGCGCTCGTCATCACCGAAGCCGTCCGCCTCCTCATCAACCTGCGATCCCGGACCGCCGGGGCCCGATTGCACCTCTACATCGTGGGCCTGTTCTCGATCACGGCCGCCATCCCCGCCATCGTCATGGCCGTGGTCGGCTCGGTGACGCTGGAGCGCGGTCTCTACCCCGCCTTCATGCAGGATGTGCGCGGCTTCATCTCGCACACGGCGGATGCGGCGAGGCTGTACCGCGAGGCGCAGTGCAACTCGATGCTGCGGGAAAGCGACCTCACCGCCTCCGACCTCGACCGGGCCAAGGTCGGCTACACCGACCGGCCCTTCTTCCAGAACTACTTCAACTCGCGGGTGCATTTCCTCGGCTTCACGACCGCGGTCATGATGAAGAGCGACGGGTCGGTCGTGGAGCGGGTGGACACCGGCAAGCCGCCGCAGGTCGTCAAGCCCGATCCCAACGACTTCGACGGGGCGCGCAAGCGCGAGCCCGTGTGCTTCGTGCTCGACAACGGCAACACCTTCGTGTCGCTTCGGGTACTCCCCTCGTTCGAGGACACGTTCCTCTATCTCGCCCGGCCGGTCGATCCGTTCTCTGTGGAGTTCTCGACCCAGGCCAAGGAGATCATCAACCTCTACGACGTGTTCGACAAACACCGGCGCAGCATCCAGGTCGCCTTCATCATCATGTACGGCCTGCTTGCGGCGATCCTGCTACTGTCGTCGATCTGGCTCGGCCTGTCCTTCGCCAACCAGCTCGTCACGCCGATCCGCCGCCTCATCCGCGCGACGGACCAGGTCTCGTCGGGCAACCTCTACGTGCAGGTGCCCGTCCGGCGATCCGAAGGCGACCTCGCCCGGCTGAGCTCCACCTTCAACAAGATGACCTCCGAGTTGCGCGCCCAGCAGAATAAGCTGCTGGTCGCCAACCGGATGAACGACGAGCGGCGGATCTTCACCGAGGCCGTCCTGTCGGGCGTGCCGGCGGCGGTCATCGGCGTCGGCGACAAGGGCCAGATCACGGTTGTCAACGCCTCGGTCCAGAAGCTGCTGTCCCTGCCCGGCGAGGAGGACGCGCTGATCGGCGCATCGCTGCCCTCGCTGGTTCCGGAGCTCGGCTCGGTGCTGGAGGACGCGCGGGCGGGACGTCAGCGGCTCTACCAGTCGCAGATCGTGCTGATGCGCGGAGCCCGGGAACGCACCCTGAACGTCCGCGTCACCACCGACGTCTCGCCTTCGGAGGAGTACTCCCACGTCGTCACCCTCGACGACATCACGGACCTCATCACGGCGCAGCGGACATCGGCCTGGGCCGATGTGGCCCGCCGGATCGCGCACGAGATCAAGAACCCGTTGACGCCGATCCAGCTCTCGGCGGAGCGGCTGAAGCGCCGTTACGGCCGGGTGATCACGGAAGGGCGCGACGTCTTCGACCAGTGCACCGACACGATCATCCGCCAGGTCGACGACATCAAGCGCATGGTCGACGAGTTCTCCGCCTTCGCCCGCATGCCCAAGCCCATGCTGGAGGAGGAGGACCTTCGCACCTGCGTCGAACAGGTGCTCTTCCTCATGCGCGAAGGCCACCCCGACATCACCTTCGAGGCACACCTTCCCGACGCGCCGATGATCGCGCGCTTCGACCGGCGCCTTGTCACCCAGGCGCTGACCAACATCACCAAGAACGCGACCGAGGGGATCGCCGCGGTGCCGGAGGAGGAGCGCGGACGCGGCCAGGTGGAGGTCTCGCTCCAGCGCGACGGCGGCATGGCGGTGATCGACATCGTCGACAACGGCAAGGGGTTCCCGGCGGAGAACCGCCAGCGGCTGCTCGAGCCCTACATGACCACCCGCTCGGACGGCACGGGGCTCGGCCTCGCCATCGTCGCCAAGATTTTCGAGGACCATGGCGGCGGCATCGATCTTCTGGATGCGGCGATGGACGGCCGGCATGGCCGCGGTGCCCGGGTCCGTCTGTTCTTCCCCTTTCCCCAAACGTCTGTCCTTCCCGCTCCGGAGCAGGTCGAGGCCGAGCCCATCAGCGAGAAAGCTTGAGGATTGCATGGCAACGGACATTCTCGTCGTCGATGACGAAAGCGACATCCGCGAACTGGTGGCGGGCATCCTGTCCGACGAGGGACACGGCACGCGCACGGCGCGCAGTTCGGACGAGGCGCTTGCGCTGATCCAGGCCCGCCGGCCACATCTCGTGTTCCTCGATATCTGGCTGCAGGGCTCCCGCCTGGATGGCTTGCAGCTGCTCGAGATCATCAAGGACCAGCATCCCAATCTGCCGGTGGTGATGATCTCGGGGCACGGCAACATCGAGACGGCGGTGTCGGCCATCAAGGTTGGGGCCTATGACTTCATCGAGAAGCCCTTCAAGGCCGACCGGCTGATCCTGGTGGCCGACCGCGCGCTCGAAACCTCGCGCCTCAAGCGCGAGGTCACCGATCTCAAGACGCGTGGCCTGACGCCGAACCGGATCGTCGGCCGGTCCACGGTCACCAACCAGCTTCGGCAGGCGATCGAGAAGATCGCCCCTGCCAATTCCCGCATCCTGATCTCGGGCGCGCCGGGATCGGGCAAGGAATTGGCCGCTCGCATGCTGCACGATCTTTCGGCGCGGGCGGGCGCCTCCTTCGTGGTCCTGAACGCGGCGACCATCACGCCGGACATGATGGAAGTGGCGCTGTTCGGCACCGAGGGCGGTGAGGGCAGGCAGCGGCAGGTCGGGGCGCTCGAGGAAGCCCATGGCGGCACCCTCTACCTCGATGAGGTCGCGGACATGCCGCGCGAGACGCAAGGGCGCATCCTCCGCGTCCTGGTCGACCAGAACTTCCAGCGCGTGGGCGGCTCGACGCGGGTGCATGTGGATGTTCGGATCATCTCCTCCACGAGCCGGGACCTTGGCGTGGGCATTGCCGAGGGCACCTTCCGGGAGGATCTCTTCCACCGCCTCTCGGTCGTGCCGCTTCGGGTCCCGTCGTTATCGGAGCGCCGGGAGGACATCCCCGAACTGATCGCCTTCTTCATGGACCAGATTTCGGCTCAGGGCGGACTTCCTCGCCGCAAGGTGGGCGCCGATGCCATGGCCGTGCTGCAGTCGCACGACTGGCCCGGCAACATCCGCCAGCTCCGCAACAACGTCGAGCGACTAATGATCCTAGCGACCGGCGATGCCGACACCGAAGTCACGGCCGAGATGCTTCCCTCGGAGGTGGGAACTCTCGTTCCCGCCACGCCCAACGGGGCCGGGGGCGAAAAGCTGATGAGCCTGCCCCTGCGCGAGGCGCGCGAGGTGTTCGAGCGGGAGTATCTGATCGCGCAGATCAGCCGCTTCGGCGGCAATATCTCGCGCACCTCCGAGTTCATCGGCATGGAGCGGTCCGCTCTGCATCGCAAGCTGAAGTCGCTCGGCATCGATTGATCGGAACGGGTGGAGCGCGGACTGGACGCAGCCGTTCGGCGCGATCCGCTGTGCATCGGCGCAACTTTTTCTTGCGGCCTGCCGCTCGACTGCCCTTAATGAGACTCAAGGCGCCCCGTTTCAAGCCTCCGCAGGCGAAGGCCATGCGAAGCGAAGACAATAAAGTGGCGCCAGGAAACGGAACCGACCATGGCGGCTGAACGCGCACCGAACTTGCAAGACACGTTTCTCAACTACGTCCGCAAGCACAAGGTCCCCCTGACCCTCTTCCTCGTGAATGGCG
>CAXTVD010000028.1:19110-20544 GCA_964247575.1 uncultured Lichenihabitans sp. | reverse complement strand
CTCTACGGTGTAGCGGGCCTGCATCGTGGCCAGAGTGATCCCTGCTTCAGTGAGATCGTTCGTGCCCTTGTTGTCCACGACGTGCGAGCAGAACTGCAGCATCGACAGCCGGGCCGGTGAGAGCCCGCTTGCGAAGTCCGCGACCTTGTCGCCCGACTGAGAGAGGTTGATGAACGGAAAGGGCTTGCCGTTGGCGTCGGCCGTCGCCAGCATGCGCTCCGCATAGCCGTGGAAGCCGTTCGCATCGCCGCCGAAGTCGTCCCGGCTGTTCTCGATGCTGTCGCCCAGCAGGCAGACCGCGACCGAGTTCCTGGTCGGCAAGCCGATCAGCGCGGAGGTGGCGACGTTCGGGCTGCTGAAGCGGTTCGTCGTCCCCCAGGTGCCGATCGCCGGAACCTGCGTCGGCTGGGCCACGCTCGCATTGTAAGTGAGATCGCCGGGCCCGGGCGTGCCGGTCGCGCTCAGGTAGTAGTTCGTCCCACCGGCCGTGACCTGCCCGACCTGAACCTTCGCCTGTTCATAGGCGCCCAGGATGATCGGCAGCGGCCCGCTGAAGACGAAGTAGTCACCGGGCGTGACCGTGACGCTCATCGTTCCGGGTGCGAGCGGCGTGGTGTAGTTCGGCGTCAGCCGCTCGACGGCGAGGTTCCATGCGATCGTGTTCTGAAGCGCGAACTCGCCCAACCCGTTCGTGTTCACATAGAAGCCGGGGACCACCATCTGCGGGTTAGCGCAGCCATAGCGCCCGGCCTGGACGAGGGCGCGATCCTCGGTCAGGAACCGGCCGTTGTTCGCCTCGGTTGCAGGGAGCTTGCCGCGCGTCGCGCAGACCTGGGGCTTGACGACGAGCGGCGTGTACGGCGGCAGCGACGCCCCGGCCGCCATGACGTCCGTCGCCACGAAGACGAGCGCGAGCAGCCCGGCGATGAGGCGGGGAAAGAGCTTCATGGCGGTCCTTGACGGAAGGGCTGGGGATGGAGGGGGGTAAACCAGGCGAGTGCTTGCGGCGACGGTCTCGCGCAACATCAATGCTGGCTCGTCACCTTCCGTAATCGACCTTGTCGAACACGTGGCTGTCGCGGATTAGGGCGGCGCCGACACTGGTCTCGTGTATGCCGTCATCCGTGGCGTAGTTGGCCGTTCCGCTGGTCGGCCACGTTCCGGCTCCGGTCGGATCCAGCGCAGCGGCCACGTCGATGAAATTCATCTCGCCCGCAATGCCGGCCCGCACGGCGGTGTTGAACGCGCGGCGCGTGGTCTCGACGGTCGAGTTCGTGGCGGTCTGGTTGCCTTGGGTCGCGAAGCTGTCGGTCGAGGTGACCTCGGGCGGCAGCGTCGTGCCGAAGACCTTTGCGTTCGGGAACAGCGCTGCGACCGCCGTCCGGTTCGCGATCATCTGGGCCGAGGTGCGGACCTCCCCCGCATCGTTGATGC
>CAXTVD010000028.1:15371-19100 GCA_964247575.1 uncultured Lichenihabitans sp. | reverse complement strand
GTCCTCGACGATCACCACGGTGCAATACAGGCCGAAGGCGGCACGGATCGTCGTGGCCGCCAGGGTGCCGACCATCGTGTCGCCCGGGATCGCCATGCTGATGTAGGCGTATTTCGGTCCGATCGCCCGGGCGATCTCGCCACCGTCGCCCGTCGAGTCGTTGCGGATGTCGTGGTAGCCCTGGCCCCGGCTATCCGCAAAGATGCAGACCGAGGGCTTCACGGTCTGCGCGACGATCGCGATGGGGTAGCTCTCGACGGTGTTGATGCTGTTGGCGACGGTGCCGCCCATGGTCTGATCGGCGACACTCGTGCCGACGGTCGTCGCGTCCATGGAGAGCGTCGCGTTGGTGGCGGCATAGGCCGAAAATGGGATGCCGCCCGTCGGGTTGCTCTGCCAGTGGCAGAGCTTGAACGATGCCCCGTTCGGGATATTGACGGTCGGCGGGTCAGTGAAGAGAAAGCCACCGGACGGGATGGAACCCGTCACCTGCCCACCGAACTTGAGCTGGGTATAGGTCCCGATCGGATACTGGATCGAAGCCCTTACAGAGGCCACACCGGCGATTGCAACTTCGCCGAACCCGGGCTTGACGTAGAAGTTGGCGAAGGCTGGTTGCGGGTTCGTTCCGGCCTGACGCGCGACGTGCGTCGTGCAAGCCATCTCCTGCGTGTAGCTCGCTGGATTGGACACGCTGTCCGGAAACTGAGCCCGCGTCGCAACCTCGCCGAGGTAAGGCTGAATTTGCGCCGGCGGCACATACGGCGGCAGCGAGGCTCCCGATGCCAGCGCAGCTTTGGCCGAAATCAGGCAGGCCAGAGCCGCCGCGAGAACGCGCTTGATCATCCGCACCGCCATCAATCCTGATAGGCCGCGACCTGCGCGGTCGATGTCGCCGCGTAGACCCGAACCCGGCCCTTGAAAGTCGCGCTCGACCAGCCGCCGCCCTGCGTGCCCGCCCCGGAGCCGGCCGCGAGCAGGATGGTGGTCTGGTTGTTGCCGGCCCCGTCGTCGCGCACGACCTGAACCGCGCCGGCGCTCTGGTTCTGCACCTCAACGAAGGCGCGAGTCGCCGTCGCCGGGACCGTGGCGACGAGCACGTCGCCCGCGACGGGGACGGCCGAGGGGGTGGCGCTGTAGTCGGTGCCGGTGGAGCCCGCCTGATTGACGGTGAGCGTGCCCGTGAGAGCCTTGTAGATCCCCGACAGCCATCCCCGGATGCCGACTGCGCCCGCCGGCGGCGTGACGCCTGTGCCGTCGGTACCGTCCTGGGCCGGATTCGCGCCGCCGCTCGACGAGCCGCCGGCGCCCCCGCCGCATGAGGTGGTCTGCACGAAGACCTGCTGCGAGGACTGGCCGAGCGCGTAGAGGTCGGACGGCAGCGTCCAGCACCGATGATCGTTGGGGGGCAGGTCCTGCCCGTTGAAGCCCGTGGGCGTAATCGCCGAAAGCAGGAACTTGATGTCCGCCGCCGACGTGTTCTGGAAGTCGACCGTCGCGCCGGAGGTGCCGATCTTGACCCAGGCTCCGGTCATCGGGATCGAGGGCGTATCGGCCTGCGCGACCCACGCGGACAGGCAGAGCATCGCGAGCGCCGTCGCGAGGCGTCGAAGGAATCGCATCGGGTTGATCCGGTTCGGGAGGAGAGGGCGCCTAGTCCTGGGACAGGCTGACGAAGGCCCCGGCTGGCCCGTAGACCGACACCCGCCCCTTGAATGTCTGGGAGCTCCAGGAGCCGCCCTGGGCACCGGTGCCGGAGCCCCCGGCAAAGGCCATCAGCGTCGCGTTCGTCGGCGCCGTCCCGGCCGTGGCCGTACCATCGTCACGGACCAGGACGACGGAACCGCCGGAGAGATTGTTGAAGTCCACGCTGAGCCGGGTCGGCGAGGCCGGCGCGGTCGTGAGGAGGACGAAGTTGGCGTTAAGCCCGGTGGCCCCCAAATTCCCACCGACGACGGGGATGGCCGGCGAGTTGGCGCTGCCATCGATGCCGCTGCCGGCGATCGGCGCCGTCGGTGTGATCGGGATCGCGGCAGCGCCGCAGCGCGAGACCGAGGCATAGTACGGGCCGGTCAGGACGAGCGCGATGGCGTTCGGGTCGGTGATGACGTCACCGGCGTGGTAGTTGAAGAAGGGGCTCGTCACCGTGAGGACGTTCGATGAGCAGTCCGCCCAGGCCTGCGCGGACAGGGCCGAGGCGGCGACGATGGCCAGCAGCAAAAGGCGTCGGAAGGGGCGCATCGAGGTCCTTGGGTAAATTGGGGGCGGGCCGGCCGATCAGGCCCAGACGATGGCGGCGACGGCGTCGACCGTTGTCGCGGCCGCGATTTGAGTCTGCAGGGTGCGGTTCTTGGCCTGCTGCGCGACCCGCCAAGCCCGGAAGTCGCCCCAGAGCTGGACAACCTGGGCGGCGTTGTGGGTGACCACCGTCCAGGTGCCCCCGTTGTCGGCCGAGCAAGCGATATCGGCGGTCACCGGCGGGTTGGCCGCGGCGCCGCCGGCTGCTGCGGCCATCATGTCGGCATCGAGGTTCGCCTGGTCGGTTTCCTTCGATGCGTACCAGTGTGGGGCTCCGAGCGCGGACGAGGCGTACCCGCCAGCGATCGCGGCGGCGCAGGCTCGCGAGAGCGCCTCGGCCACGGCGGTCTTCAAAGGGAAGGGGTCAAAGAACGGGGCGGCGAACGTCCCATCGCCAGCCTTCACCCAGCCGGCAGCGATGCCGGGCACATTCGTCACGTCGTCGGTCCAGAGCGCCGGCACGTCCTTGCCGGGCTCGAGCGCGGCGTCGAAGGTCTGCAGTTCGGCGACCGTCGATCCCGACAGGCGCGCCCAGGTTTTGGTGGTCATGATCACGCTCGATCAGCAGGAGACGAAGATGGCGCCGTCGGCTCCCTTGCCGCCGGCGTAGGAGGTCGAGCCGGTGCCCCAGATGCCGCCGCCGCCGGCGCCGGGCGCGAGCGCATCGGGGATGCCGGTGCCGATGGTCGAGGTGCGGCCGCCGCCGCCGAAGGCCGAGGCGCCGCCCTGGCCACCGGGCGCGTTCGCGGTGAAGGAGTTCCCGTCGCCGCCGTCGCCGCCGTAAAGGTTAATCTGGCCGCCCGATCCCACGCCCGCCGAGCCGCCGGCGCAGTAGGAGGTGCCTCCGGTTCCGCCGACGCCGCCCGTGGCGGACATCGCCGACCCGAAGGACGTCGTGCCGCCGGTGCCGCCGATCGCCTGGTTGCTGTTCGCGCCGGCCGCGCCCTTCAGGCCGACCACGCAGGTGAACTGCTGGCCCGGGGTGACCGCGATCCAGCTTTCGGCATAGCCGCCCGCCCCGCCACCGGCGCCGGCCCAGGTCGAGCTGCCGTTCGCGCCCGCGCCACCACCGCCCGCCCCGACGAGGCGGACATAGATCCATGTGACGTTCGCCGGGACCGTGTAGGTGTACGTGCCGGCGGTCAGGAACGGGGTCAGGTTGCGAGCCGGCCCGATCGACGGGTAGTTCGTGATCAGGGTCTGGGCGAGGCTGACCGCCGCGGGCGAGGACAGGTTGCTGAACTCGCTGGCGACCGGGCTGAGCACCCGGAAGACCGCGCCGTCGTAGACGACATCGATGGGCAGGCCGGCGATGATGTCGCCGATCGCGAGCGCCGTCCCGTCCCGCCGCTTGACGGGCGCCGACAGTGTCGCGCCGACGGCCAGGGTCACCGCCGCGGCCGTGGAGGTTACGGCCGGGAAGATGCGGAA
>CAXTVD010000028.1:1498-15361 GCA_964247575.1 uncultured Lichenihabitans sp. | reverse complement strand
GGAACGGCAGCCCCTTGATCAGCGCGACATGCGCCGTCCTGGGGGTGATCACCATGGCGTTCGCCGCGCCGGTGTCCGTGAAGGTCCAGAGCTGGCCGCTGCGGATGCCGCGCATGGCCTGGGCCAGATCGCTGTTGGTCGGCGACAGGCCGGCCTCGACGATGATGTTGAGGAGCTCGCGCTGCGGATACTCGGCCGCGCCGGGCGGGATCTTCGACCCCTGGATGCCCGCCGCCGTGTTCTTGCCCACGAACGCGGCATTGGGGTCCGTCGACCCTGTCGGCGAGCTGTAGAGCATGGTGGATCTCTGGAGGTGGAGGGCGGGGACGCGCCGAAGCGCGGCGGCTCAGAAGAGGAGCACCAGCGGGGCGAGGTTACCGCGGACGTTGCCGTTCAGCGTGCCGACCGTCGGCAGGGCCGTGTAGTCGAACACCAGTTCCGTGTGCGGCGGGCAGTACCGCCGGAGCAGGCACTCGAGATCCTGGGCGGTCAGGAATCCTTCGATCGGGTCGTAGTCGCACTCGCCGTCATCGGCGTAGAACCACGTGTCCCCGAGCGAGGTGACGTGGACGACCCAGTACTTCCACTGGCTCTCGTCCGAGACCTCGTTGTCGTCGTCGGTGGGATCCTGGTCGACCCCCAGCACGAAGCTCTCGATCGGGGTGTCGTCGCAGGCCCCATCGTCGCAGCAAAACCATTCCTCGGTCAGGCCGTCCCCGGTGCAGACGCCGTCGTCGCAGAGGAGCTGGTTCGGCTCCGTGATCGTGATGGCGTAGCCGATCGATGCGGCAAGGCAGACGAAGTAGGCGATCGACTGGCCGCCGATCGCGCCAAATTTGGTCCGCACTGCGGCGATGCGCTGCGCCGTGCTGGCCTGGCCGGACGTGCAGGGGTCGGGAAGCTCGTATTCGGCCTCCCAGTCCTCGAGAGAGGTGGTGATCGCTGACGGAAAGCACTGCGTCGCGAGATCGAAATCGATGGCGTAGTTCCGGGCCGCGTGCCCCGCGAGGGCGCGCCAGAACGAAAGCATCCCCGGTTCCGCACCTTGGCCGCTGCCGGCCTCGTCCGTGCCCCAGGCCGGCCCGCGCGGGGTGAGTTGCAGCAGCTGGGGCAGGATCGTGTCGGCCGTGGGCGCCGACAGGACGTCGTTGACCGCAGGCGGGGTGTCCGGCAGCAGGGCACAGGGCCATCCTGCGATAGTGTCCAGGCTCATGAGTAGCTCGGGATCCCGAGCACCGGCATCTGTCCGCCGGTCGAATAAGTCTCGTCAGCGGCCGGGCTCACCAAGGTGAAGGCCTGCACGCCCGTGGCCCGGTTGATCGCCGCCTCGATCGCCTCGACGTAGAGAACGAAGGCGGTCGAGGGTGTCGCCGGCTGGATCTCGTCGACCTGCAGGGCCGCAATCTCCGCCGCCACCGCCGCCCGCGTGTCGGGGGTGTCGGGCGCAAAGTTCTTGAGCGCGATCGGCACGGCAACCGGCGTCGGCCCGGTTGCGAAGACGCGGGCCGTGACGGGCCGACGGATCGGATCGTTGACGTAGGCCTGGACCGTCGCGACCTCGTCGTCGGTCGGCAGGCCGTTCGGCTGGTCCGACACGGTGAAGCAGACCCAGACCGACCGGCTGTCGTTGCTGAAGCTGTCGACGTAGACCGCCTTGACCGAGGCCAGGGCTTCGCCGGCCCATTCGACATAGTCGGCACTGGATCCGCCCTGGGGCGGGTTGCGCTTGCGGAAGAGGACGCGGGCCCGGAACGCCTCGAGTTCCTCGGGGTCGACGCCCCCGCCGATGCCCGCGGCACCTACAGTGCCGGTGGTCCCGAGCCCGAACGGCGCCGCGATCGTGGTCACCAGGGACAGGCTGTCGCCAGCCTCGACATCGTAGTCCGACCCGGTGAGGTCCGCCATCACGACGAGGTCGACCGTGGCGCCGGCTGCTGTGGCGTCGACCAGCGTGGTATAGGTGCTGCCGTCGGCGCGCTCGAAGCTGAGCCCCGCCGGAACGAGCAGTCCCGGCGTGGCAGCCACGGTGACCAGGCCCGTGGAGGCGGTCCCCGGATCCGGCGTCAAGCCGAGCTCGAAGCCGTGGCGGGTCAGCCAGAGCTCTTCGGCCGTCGAGGCGAACAGTTGCTGGAACAGCCACTGCCGGCGGAGCTCGTGCTCGAAGTCGAGCAAGGCGAGCACCTTGCCGATGACCCGGAAGGTGTTCGGCCAGATCCGGACGATCGCACCCGGAATCGACTGCGTCAAAAACTGCCACGCCTGGGTGGCGAGTGTGGCGAGCGTTCGGATCTCGTAACCCATCGCCGTCACCTCAGTCGAAAGGGATCGTCAGAGGCCGCCGACGCGCTTCCAGAGCGCATCGAACTTGGCCGCGTAGACCTGCGTCCCGTCCCGGCCGTAGAGGGCCACGGCGAGCCGGATCTGGTTTTCGGCGGCCAGCAGTTCGGTGCTGGCGTCGATCCGGACCACGACGCCCTGCACGATCAGCGGCTGCAGCGCGCGGCGCGCCTCGGCCGCGATGGCGGCGGCGGTCTTGGCATTGGCGATGGCGCGGCGGAACAGCCAGAGCTTGGAGCCGAGCGGCTGCTCGCCAATGGCGGTGTCCACGTCGAAGCCGTCGCCCACCCAGCCGCGGCAGTCGCCGCGCTGCGCGAAGGTCAGTTCGGAGGGGTCCACGCGGACGTCCGTGAACAGCAGCATCAGGACGGCGGTCTGGATCGGGTTCCTGGCGACGAAGCCGCCGACGCCACCCTCGGCGGGCACCGTCGCGACGACGAAGTCTCCCGTGAACCCGTTCCAGATGAGGTCGGGCGGCAGGACGGCGATCCCGTCCTCATTGATGGACGAGATCGTGATCTGCATCGGGCACCGGGCTGGTCAGGAAATGCGGGCGAAGACGACGGACGAGGGCCCGGACTCGGTCAAGACGGCGGCATAACTGCCGGTCTTGCCGTCCCCGCCGAGGAAGACTTTCTGGCCATCCTGCGGCTTGAGGTAGATGCCGCCCGCCGCGGCCTGGATCTGGATGCCGTTGTCCGTATAGGCCCGGATCACGTTCCCCTTGCTGTCGTAGAGGACGGCCGCCCCAACCGGCAGGTTCTTCTGCCGCGAGGCGGGATCTTCGAGCCCCAGCGCCACGGCGAGGTCACTCGCGCCGCGCAGCCGGAGGCCGATGCCGTGGCTGCTGAGCGGCGCCGAGCTGGCAAAGCCATGATGCTGGACCCGGTGGATCGCCTCCAGCGTCTCGCCGGCGTAGCCCAGCGCATCGACTGTCTGGAACTCGCCGCTGTCGTCGGTCCTGACGTGCTCGATGCGGAACAGGGCGGTCGTCATTGCAGAGCGTCCCCCGGCGAGAACACCGCGTCGGACGTCCCGGCCGCCGCCTTGCCGCCATGCGCCCGGGGGTCGACGAATTCGAGCTGGGACCGGGTGCCGGCCCCTCTGCCCTCGCCGTTCTTCTGGCTGAGCGTGACGCTCGACAGCGTGAAATCGCCGTCGACCTGTTCGACGTCGTTCTGGAGCGCGACCAGCAGGCCGGGGGTCCAGAGCATGCCGCCCGCGTCCCGCCAGCCCGACAGGCCGGCGCGTGGCCTGATGCCGAAGGCGGCGCGGCGGAGACGTTCCCACTGCGCGCGGATCTTGAGGTCTTCGACGGTGTGGTCGCCCTCGGCGATCACCAAGGCGGGGCGGTATTCGTCGCCGTCATCGCCCGCGTCCTGCGCCTCCTGCCGAAGGTTCGCCTTGCCGGTTCCCGAGCGGCGCTGGCCGCGCACGACCACGGGGGAACGCTTCTGTGTCGTCCCGATCGTGACGCCCATGCTGTTGACGGGCGCCTGCCCCAGCACGAGGGCGCCGGCGTGACGCTTGGTTCCGGCGCGGGTGATCACCACCGAGCCGTTGGGCTGGGCTGCGAGCATCAGGCCCTGCTTGCGGGCGTAGCGCTCGATGGTGGCGAACATCGGCTCTTCCGGATCCCGCTGGATCACGGCGATGGGCTTGAGCTGCTGGTCCGTCGACCAGCCGACACCGAACTCGTCGAACTCCTGCGCGGCCTGCAGCAGGGTCTTGTTCTTGACCAGCCCGGTCTTGTGCTTGACCGGCGGGCAGTCGATCGCGTTGCGCGACTTGGAGCGACCCGACAGCTTGACCTGCCGGCCGTCCTCGCTGATGTCGCTGTTGTAGGTATCGACGGCGCCGACCATCACCAGGGTGCCGAGGTCGGACGAGTCGGTCAGGTTCGTGCTGGTGAAGATCTGGATCTGCCTGCCGTTGCGCAGGGCCAGGGCCTGGGGCGACCAGCTCGCCGCATCGGCCTCGAGATTGAACGACATCGCGCCGTCCTGCATCGATCTTGTGATCTCGATGTCCTGGAAGCCCTGGATCGCATAGCCGTCGACGACCACGGTCAACCGCTCGAGGATCACGGCCATGCGTCAGGCGTCCGGAGCCAGGGCGTAGAGCCGCGTGGGCATGAAGAGCGGCGTCGCCACCTTGTTGCGGCCGACGAGGTCGATCGCCTGGGTGGGATCGCCGTGCAGCGCATAGGCCAAAGCGGAAGACGGGGCCGAGCGGGCCGTCTGCACGAGGCGGACCGGCTTCAGGTCGGCGGCGACCGTGGCGATGTGTTCCGCAGATGTCCGGGCGACGGTGGTCAGGATGTCGATGACCTCGCGTCCGACCGCAGCGGCGGCGATCCGATCCAGAGCGCCGTCCACCGCAGCGCCGATCCGCTTGCGGGCGGCGATCGCGGACTGCTGGTCCGCAAAGGCGGACTGGGCTTCGGCGACGAAGGCTTCGCCGAGCCATGCGGCCTCGACCGCCTCGGCCAGCATGACCCCGAGGGCGGCGGCGCGGGTCCGGCCGGGCGAGGCGAAGCGTGGCGCAGCATTGGCCGAGGCCGAAGCGGCCTCGTAGAACACCGGGGCCGCGTCGGTCGGGCTCGCCACGACGGTGCGCAGCGTATCGACAGCCGTGGCGAGCGTCAGGCCGATCGCGGCGACGTCCGTCAGCGTCCGGATGCCGGGCGCCATGAGGGCCCCGACGGTGTAGACGGTCCGCCTGACCGCTTGGCCGTCCGCGGCCGCCAGCGGAAGGCGTGCGGCGGCGGTCTGCAGGACGCTGGCCAGCGCGCGCGCCGTGATCGACGCCAGGGCATAGCTGTCGTCGGCCATGATCGGTCAGCCCGGGAAGCTGGAAAGGGCGGCGCCGATCGCCGCGGCCATGCCGCTCTGCAGCGACGCCACGATGCGGTCACCCAGCGCGACGACCGAGAAGGCGTTCCCGCTGCCGCTCTCGACGAACTGCAGCGCAAGCTTGACGTAGCCCTGCTTTTCCTTCTCCGCCGACGCGTCGCAGCCTGTGCACCTCGCATCGACGAAGCCGAGCATGGGCAGGATCAGGGCGCCCGTCCCGTTCGTGGAACAGAGCTCGACGAAGGCCTGCGCGTCCACATCGGCGGTGTCGCCGACGATGTAGGCCTCGAACTGGAACTTGCGGGTCTTGCGGCCCGTGTCCTCGGTGTCGTGGGACTCGGACTTCGCGTATTCATGGATGGCGACGCGACGGCCGGCGTCGTTCAGCTGCTCGCTCTCGACGAAGAAGGGCTGGCCCCGGAAGGAGGCGTTCGGGACCGTGTTCCGCCAATCGCGCATCTAGACCGGTCCCGTCGCGCGTCCACCGAGGGCCTGGTGCATCGACGTGCCCGTCGAGACCTTGATGTTGCCGCTCGAGGACGAGTACTGCCCCGTCACGGTACCGGGCCCGTCCACCTTGACGGTCACCGCCACGTTGGCCTGGCCTTCCATCTTGGCCGTGATCTGGTCCGGCTTGACGACGGCCTCGACCGGAACGCCTCCCGAAAGCGGGGTGGCCTCATGAAAGGCGGGAGCACCGACCAAGGTGGGCATCCGGCTTGCAGGCGCATTGCCGATGGCGCCGATCGATCCGAACGCCATCTGGGAGTCGTAGATCCCGCGGGCGAAGGCCGGCGCGGTGCCGCGGAAGGTCGCCGTGGGGCTCGCGTCCACGATCCATTCGCGGGTGCGGCCGCGGCCACCGCCCGCACCGACCGACCAATGGCCGGGGAGCTTGCTCTTGTCGATCGAGGGCGCTTCCTGACGCCCGCCACCGGTGAAGCTGCCGCCCGGCGGCAGGGTGTCGATGCCGCCCATGCTGATGGGCAGCCCGAAGGCGTCCGTCAGGAGCGGCTTGTTCTGATAGGCCCGGAAGCGTCGGCGACCCTCGCCGGCGTTCCTGCTGAGGGCGACGATCGTTCCGACCGCAACGGCGGCCCCGGCGGCCATCAAGGCCGCGGAGCCCACGGTGACACCGGCCGCCGCGGCGCCGGCCGCCTGTTCGCCGCCGCGGAGGATCTCGCCGCCGATGCCGCCCGGGCCGCCCTCGGCTACCCCGACAGCACCGGCTGCGGCGCCCTCGGCCTTGCCGACGACGCTTCCCGCCGAACCGATCTCCATCTTCGCGGCGGCCGCCTCGAGCGACGCCGCTGCGGTGTCCAGAGCGGTCGCGGAGCCGTCCAGGGCGACCGCGGAGCCACCAAGCCCGAAGCCGTTCATGAGCTGAACGGAGAGATAGCCCGCTCCGGCGAGACCGCCGGCCGTGGCCAGTCCGCCGGCCGTGGCCGCCGCGATCGGGTGATCGGCTGCGGCGCCGGCGAGATCCTTCAGGGCGCCCGACACGAGGCCGATGCCCCTGGCAGCCGCCTCCATCAGGGGCGAGGTCGCCGCGGCGCCCAGGTCGTTGAGGGAGGCGGACAGAGCGTGGACCGCCACGGTCGGGTCCTTGCCCTGGACCGCTTCGGAGTCGTCGAGCCCGAGCGCCGCCTGATAGTTTGCGCGATGCTGCTTCAGTGTCTCTTCCTGCTGGATCAGGATGCGGCCGACGTTCGCGGCCGTGCTGGGCAGGGTCTCGTTGAGGAACTTGATCTTGTCGCCGAGGCTCTTGATTCCGGCGGCTTCGAGCTTCGGGTTGAGGACGTCCTGAAAGAACTTCCCCGGATCGGAACCGAGCAGATCGTCGCCGCGCACCTTGCCGCCGTAGCCGATGATCTCACCGGTCTTGTTCTTGATGATCTGGCTGGGATCCTCGAGCATGCCGACCTCCTCGAGGCGCTTGACCGCGAGGTGCTGGTGGTTGAGCCCGCCGCGCCACCGCTTGGTCAGGGCCGACAGGGCATCGCCCGCCGAGGAGCCGTGCATCTCCTGGATCAGGCTCGGCATGGTGAGATTGAGGAAGTCGTCGGACAGGTTGGCGCCGGCGGACTTCGAATATTTGGCGGCCTCGTAGATCTGCGTCGTGTCGATCGTCTTGCCCATCACGGCCATGGCTTTCACCTGGCCATTCAGGAAGGCGTGGAAACGGGCGGGATCATTCATGAGGCCGAGCGACTCGCCCGCCTTCACGAGATCGCCGACGTTGACGTTCTCGGCGCCCATGCCCTTCAGGACCGATGTCGCCTTGCCGAGTTCGGGCATCAGCTCGAACACCTCCTCGGGGTGCTGGACGGCCGACCGGGCTTCCTTGTGGAGCTCCATGAGTTCGGTGACGCTGAGATTGGGCGCCATCTTCGAGACCTGGGCGGCCCTGGCCTGCGCCCGCGCGATCTCGTCGTCGCCCATGCCGGCCTTCTGCATGCCGGCGATGACGTGCGCGCGTTCCGCGCCGGACTCGATGCCGGCCTCGGCAAACCGCATGACCCCGTGCACACCCAGGGCTCCGGCCGCGGCGCCGGCGACGAAGTTGCCGAAGCCGTGGTGCTTCATTCCCTCGGCGCGCTTCTCCGCGGCCTTCTCGGCCTTCGCATGGGCCACTGCCATCTTCGAGGCGTTCTCCGCGGCGCGGAGTTCGGCGCTGGCCTGATGCTCGATCGACCGGGTGGTGGTGTCGATGACGCCCTTGAGACGGGCCTGCTCGGCCGCAACCTTCGCCAGCGGCGTGCCGAACGCCTCGGCGGCGTGCTTGGCATCGAGCATCGCGGTCTTGGACCGCTCGAACGCCCTCGCGCTTGCGGTCACCGCGGCCTGGGCCTGCTCGTAGGCGGCCTTGAGCGCCTTCGTCGGCTTCTCGGCCTCACGCATCGCCTTGGCGGCCTGTTCGACGGCGGCCTTCTGCGCCTGGAACTTGGCCCGGGTGTCGGCGAAGCCGCTCCGGGTCGACTGCAGCTTGTCGAGCGCGCGGAGCTGGCTGTTGGCCTTCTCGATGGTCCCGGCCATCTTCTCGATGTCGGCGCTGACCTTGGCGCTTCTGCCGAGCTGCTGGAACTTGCCGGCGATCCTGGTGAAGACGTCGCCGGTCGCATCCTTCGCGGTGATGAGGGCCTCTGCCGTGATCACCCGGTCGGACATGGGCTACTTCTTGTTCTTCTTGTCGAACCAGGCCTTCGCGCGGGCGTGCCAGGACACGAGTTGCGAGATCGTCAGTTTGCCGACGGTGTGGGCGTCGAAGCGTCCTTCGCCGCATCCGAAGACGAGGTCGTCCCCAAGATCGGCGAGGTTGCGTCCTTTAAAGGTTCGTCCCGGAAAAAACCCAGCACGGCGCCCTTCACCGCACGGGCGAGTTTCATCCCACCGGGTGCCAGCAGGAGAGGCGTCGCGGGCTGGACGAGACAGCGCTCGAAGTAGCCCCGGAGGACCTCGCTGTTCTCGACCGAGAAGATCGTGCCGTCCGGCGCCTTGCCATAGCTGATGATCTCTCCGAGCTCGAGATAATCGTCGAAGGAGGGCTCCCGGAGGACGATCTCCGTGATGACGCTTCCGTGCACGGTGAGGCCGGCCGGGAAGGGAATGCGGACTTCGGACATGGGCGCGCGGCTCCGAGGCGCGCGGCAAGGACCGCGGCGACCAGGCGACAGGAGAGGAAAGGAGGCCGACCCATCGCCGGCAGGGCACCAAAACAAAACGCCCTGCAGGCGCGAGCCCCAGGGCGATTGGTACCGTTCTCGGGTATGTCAAATTCCAGACGCAGTCAACCGGCGCGGACCTGGCGCGCGCGCCGCCCGTCCGCGATCAGAGTGCCTGGTAGTTGCTTTCCGAGGTCATGCACTTCAGCCCGGACACCTCGCCCGTGGCGCTGTCGATGGTCGGATCGCCATCCCACGATCCCGAGGTGAAGAGGTGGGTCTTCTTCACGTCGGTCTCGGCGAAGGTGACGTCGATGTCGGCCAGCATCATCGTCGAGTCCCAGAGCAGGCCGACCCCGCGGTCGAAGGTCAGGTCGATACCGACCAGCTTCGGCGCGACGGTGCGGTAGGAGGTGCCGTCCTGATTGACACCGGTCGACGGCGAGACGCCGGACAGCATGAGTTTTGCCGCGCCACGGCCGGAGTAGGTCTGGCCGTTGATGGTCAGCGAGAAGCGACCGCCCTTGGTGTCCATGGGAGGAGATGTCCTTCAGGTTGTTCGGGATCGGAGAGGGCCGCGGCGGGAGTGGTGCGGCGCGGCCCTGCGGGAGGGCGGCGGCGCTACTGGAGCGCGATCGTGCTCTCGTCGAACTGCGGGAAGATCGTGATGTTCGCCGCGAAGACGTTGAGTTGGTTGGCGACGTCGACCGGCAGGTAGACGTTGACCCGGTTCGGGTCGGACGACCGTTCCACGATCAGATATTTCGAGAAGAGCGGGATGTTCTCGACCACGCCGCCGATGTTGCAGAGCTGGGTGTAGGTGTGGATCAGGGTCGCCTTGATCTGGTCGCAGGTCACGACGCCCTGGATGTTGGTCGGGTTCGAGTCCTTGAGGACGCAGCGCGGGTAGGTCTGCGTCACGACCTGCTTGAGGTATCGCTTGACGTAGGCGGAGATCGCCATCGTCTCGATACCCAGGAAGGTGATGTCGGCGACCCCGTAGCTGTTGCTCTGGTAGGTCGTCAGCACCCGGTCCAGGACGGGCGTGCCGTCCACGGCGAAGGTCAGTGCGGAGATCCCGTTGCGGTAGAGCGTCTCGCGATCGGCAAGGGCCCAGCGCAGGGTCTTGTCGGCCGGTCCGCGCAGGCCGGTGAGCTGCAGCGTCTGCAGCGGACGCGCGATCTCGACCGCCTCGGTCAGGGCGCGGCCGAGATCCTTGGAGAAGCCGACCAGGCCCGTCACCGCGGCCGCGAAGGACCATAGCGGATGGCTGTAGTTGTTGGCCCCCAGGATCGTGGCATGGCGATCGTTGCGGACGGCCCCGAGCGCGGTCTGCGCCGAGAGGTTGCCGTCGTTGGCCGTGATGTAATGGCCGTCGAGCCCGACCGTGGGCGACCAGCGTCCGGAGCCGGCATCCGACAGGAAGTTCTGCGCCGCCGCGAGTTGCGTGGTGCTGCCGTAGGGCGAGGCGTACCAGTCCGCCGGCTGGCTGCCCATGTTGGCGAGCGCGGCCGCGACGTCGACGAGGCCGGCGCCGCCGCTCATGGCGGTGATGGTCACCGTGACGCCCGCGGGATCGGTCTCGTTGCCGTCGAGCCCGGCCTCGAGCTTGATCATCGCCGACTCGACGAGGCCACCATGGCGGGCCGTCAGGGTCACCGTCCCGGAGGAGGCCGTGGCGATCACCGGGGCGAGCATGCGGCGGTTGAACTTGACATAGCCGGCATTGAGGGTCGCCGCGACGTTGGTCGCGATCACGGCGGCGGTGTCGCCGGCCGCGACGGGCGTGTCGTAGCGCTCACCGGCCACGTAGCGCGACAGGGTGCCCGGCGAGGTTGCCGGTCCCGCGATCGCGAAGGTGCCCGTGCCGGCGATCGCGCCGGTCGGGTCGGCCACCGGCAGGACCTGGACGGCTCCGGTCGGATTGAAGTTGCGCGCGAACAAAGCCATGTCGGCCAGCATCGAGCCCGGACCGAAGAGGCCGTTCGGGTCCTGACCGCCGAGGTCGATCAGCTTGCCGATGACGGCCGAACCTGTCGCCAGCTTGCGGCCGAGCAGCACGGTCACGGAGGTGCCCGAATAGGGCGACACGCCGGCGTTGACCTCGGCGTAGAACAGGGGCGACCGGATCGTGCCCGGCATGTTGTTGAAGGCGACAGCCACGAGCAGGGCTCCAAAGAAAAAGGCCGCTCAGGGGCGGCCTTGGGGTCGAAGGGACTGTGGAGAAGAAAGGCGGTCAGGCCTCGAGAGCGTCCGCGGCCTCTGAACCGGCGACCGCCGGCGTTTCCGGCTCGATGACCAGGATCTCGCCGCGCTGCTGGCGGCCGATCCAGTAGTGGTTCCAGATCACGGACAGGCCGTCCTGGGGAATGTCCTGGTTGCCGTGCTCCGGATCGGGGATGCGGCCCCCGGGATGAGCGGGCTTCACGGTCTTGCGGATCGCGTCGGTCATGTCAGGTCGATGCTCTGGAGGACGGGGTCGGCTTGTGCCTGATCGTTGACGGTCGGCGGGGTCGAGGCCGGGACGGGCGGGTTCAGGGGATCGAACTGCCCCGAAGGCGCGATCTTGATGTCGAAGCCGGACAGCGGGGCGAGGGCAGGGGGCGTCAGCTTCGCGGCCAGCGCGACGCAGGTGGCATAGCCGGGCGAGGACGGGTCGAGTGCCTCCGCCACACTGCGCAGGGGGTCAGGGAGCGCCGCGAACGCGCCGGTCGGCGGGTCGAGCACGTCGGGCTGGTCGATCTTGAGGTGCATCGTGAGGGTCGCGATGCGCATCGCGATCTTCGCCCCGGTATCGGCCGAGGCGTAGCGGACCGAGTTCAGCTCGGTCGCCCGCCGGGTGACGGCGTCGCGGATCAGCTGGGCCTGGGGCGTTTCGCCCACGGTCAGGGCGGCGACGGCGACGTCTTCGAGCAGGTCGAGCGTCGCCTCCATCTCGGAATCGGTGCAGGCGATCCCGATGGTGACATCGCCGCCCGGATCGGTCTGCGTCGCCCGCATCGAGATCTCGACGACGAGGTGGCACGCATGATCGAAGGGCGCACCGCCGTTGTTGATCGACCAGGCTTTGCCGCCGTCGTCCTCGGTGGTGACGACGATCACTGGCACCGGGTCCTCGGTGTCGAGCTCGTCGATGCGGCTGTCGAACACCCGGTCCTGACAGAGCGCGGCGACGACGGGGTCGGCCTCGAGCGCCGCCACGGCGGCGAGGCGCAGGGCGGTGCGGGCGAGCGACATCGGATCAGGCCTTGAGCTTGTCGGTCAGCTTGAGGACGGTCCGGCCGAAGCCGTCTTCGCCCGGATCGGCGACCTCGAAGCGGTCGCCGTTCTCGCGGGTTATCCGGTCGCCGATCACGATCCGGTAAGGGACATCGTCCGTCGTGAACTCGACCTGGGGCTTGGTGGTGCCGAACTCGTGCGAGGAGGCGGCAGCGTGGCCGCGCGCGGCCGGAAAGTCCTGGATCGAGGGCTCGTCGAAGATGCCCTGCACCGTCGTGACGGCCCGGTTCGGATCCGGCCCGGGTCGGCCATTGGAGGGCTTCACCATCGGCGTGACGGTGATCGTCTCGCCAAAGATGGTGTCGAGCGCCTGGTCGGCGACCAGGAAGGTCTGCCGGAACCAGGAGGCCGTCACCGGCCCTTCTTCTTCAGGACGGCCGGCGTCTCGGCGACCTTGGACCGGATCTCGGCAATGTCACGGATCTGCGCGCGGAGCTCGTCGTCGCTGAGGTCGGGATCGATTTCGGCGATGCCGGCCTTGACCTTGGCGAAGGCCTCAAGGTGCGGGCGGTCCATGGCGTCCAGCATGTCGAGCGACGGCGTCGGACCGGGGACCTGCATGCCGTGGGCATGGGCCTTCAGGGCGTCGCGGATCTGCTCGTCGGTGACGTCGGCCGGCGGGTCCTCGTCGAACCCGAGCACGGTCCGCCCGTGCTTGACCAGATCATCCCGGCTCATGTCGTCGAACGACAGCTCGGGAACCGGCTTCGCATCAGGATAGACCGCGATGCCCTTGTCGACGAACTGCTGCGCCCGGGCGGGGGCGAAGCCCGCCACGTCGCCGGCGTGGTAGGGCGGGGAGGTCCTGACGAACCTGATGGCGCGGTTGGCGGTCATGGCGGCGTTCCGTTTGACAGAAAAGGATCAGGCCCCGGGCAAGCCCGGGGCCTTTGACCTCAGAGTGCGGGCAGGTTGTCGGCGCCGTAGAGACGGATCGTCGCCGCGGCCGAGACCACCGGAGACGTGCCCCCGGTCGGGGCGCCCGTGGTCACGGCCCGGACGTATCTGCGGGCGGCGCCGAGATGCACGGGCAGCGACAGGACCGCGCCGGCGGCCGCGTTCGCGGTCGTGATCGCCAGCGTGGCGGTCTGCAGGACGCCGAGCGAGTAGAGGTCGGCGAAGGTCACGCCATCGGCCGAGTCCTGCATCTTCGCGGTGACGGTTCCGCCGGTCGGCACGCCCGTGCAGGACACGGCGATGTCGACGATCGCGGACCGATAGCCCGTGCGGTCGACGGCCGCGTGGTTCTGGGCGCTGTTGCTGGCGACGGGAGCCAGCGACAGAAGACCCTTGGAGTACTCCCAGGGGGAGCGAAGTTCAGACTGGTTCAAGTTACCGAGGTCCTTACGGCAGGAAGGTCGGGCCGCTCATCGTGCGGCCCGCTTCACAGGGAGGTTGCAGGGGAGGGGGCGGGATCAGAACCAGCGCAGCTTCGTCATCACGGCGACGGCCGCCTGCTGACGCATGTTGATGTCGTGCTGCACGATGGCGCGCATCACGGTCTCGTCCGTCGAGATGCCCGAAACGGTGGTGCCGCTGGCATCGACATAGGTGCCGCCCGGGAACACCTCGAGTTCGAGCCCGTAGGCCTCGCCGATGAAGACTTCGGCGAAGTCGACCATGTACAGCTCGGAGCCGTCCGTGGTCGGGGTGCTGTTGCCGTCGACGGCCGCCAGGTTGTTCGGGATCTGCGTCGTCGCCTTGAACGGCTTGCCGCGCAGCAGGCCCTG
>CAXTVD010000028.1:0-1488 GCA_964247575.1 uncultured Lichenihabitans sp. | reverse complement strand
AGCCGGGCTTGCGCATCTTCACGTCGGCATTCGCCAGCGCGAGCTCGAGGGCGCCGAGGTCGGTCGTGACGCTGACCAGCGTCGGCGCGGCGGCGGAGGGCGTCAGGACGTGCGAGACGACCAGCGCCGGATGGGCGGCCAGCGAGAGGAAGCCGCGCGGGCTGTAAAGGCCCCCGTCACCACGGATGAAGGCGAGGTCGGCGCGCTGGGCGATCGCGGCGATCATGTCGTCGCGAACCACGGTGTCGATCGCCACCGAGGGGAAGCGGATCATGTCGTTGGAGAGCGGCACCAGGGCCGCCAGCTTGCGGGCCTGCAGCTGCATCTTGCCGAAATTCGGCTGCGAGGCCGGGATGGTCTGGGTCTCGCCGACATACGACCCCAGCGCGCCACCGGTCATGCGGCCCATGGAGAAGTTGCCGTTCGGCATCGGGATGATGTTGGGCCCGAGCGCCATCACGACCGAGGCCGGACGGAGCAGCTCGATCACTTCGGTCGACATGTCGTCGGGCACGAGGAAGCCGCCGGCGGAGCCAACCGAGGTCGACAGCGCGCGGGCGACGACGTCGCCGGAGGTGCCATAGGCCTTGGAGACGAAGTCGGCGGCATCGCGCCGGTTGCCGCGAGTCGCGGCCAGGGCGAGCATGGCGCGGCTGGCGTTGGTGCCCTTGGGCAGCGCCACGGCGGGAGCCGCATAGGTGCGGTGCGTCTCGGCGGCGTGGGGGTCGCTGACGAGGGCCGAGACGGAGACCTGACCGTCGTTCTGGCGTTCCGCGACTGCGTCGATGCCGGCGGCCCGGTAGGCATCCAGGCTGACATTGCCGGCGATGGCCTGCTCGACGCTCTCGTCGGTGAGCTTCAGCTTGCGGGCGACGCCCATGATGCCCTGGATGCGGGCCGTTTCGGCGGCGCGGATCGCGGCGACGTCGACCGCCTGGGTCACGGGCGCGGCGCGGGTCTCGACTGCGGGGGAGGCGTTCTCGATCGACATGGTCACTTCTTCTGTTGCGGCCGCGCGCGCGGCGTCGGGGACTGCGGGGGCAGGGGCTTCGGGGGCTGCTTCGGCCGGCGGCGCGGCTTCGGCGACGCCGGGGGTGGCGCCCCCGGCGTCGATGGCGAGGGCTCGAAAGGCATCGAGCGAGGTATTGCCGGCGATGGCCCTATCGGCCAGGGCGACCGGAGAGCCGAGCTTGCGCGCGACGTCGAGAATGCCCTGGATACGGGCGGTTTCGGCGGCACGGACCGCCGTGACCTGATCGGTCGGGGCGGCTTGGGCCGTCGCATCGGGCGTCGCCGCAGCGGGACCAGACTCGGCCGGTGCGACCCGCTCGACGAGGCAGGGCGATTTGGCGGAAGCGGTGGCCTCTTCGGAGCGGACCTGCGCGCCGGGGTCGGCCGGTACGGCCACGGCGGAAATTTCGATCGGCTCCCAATCCGTGACCCGACAGGTCGCCGCCGCACCGTCCTTGCCTTCGGTCCGGGTGACGG
>CAXTVD010000027.1:0-20617 GCA_964247575.1 uncultured Lichenihabitans sp. | reverse complement strand
CGTCGTCCATCGACAGCAGCGTCGGCTCGCCCTCGCCGCCCTTGGCGAAGTTCATGACGTTGACGACGATGGGGCGGATGTCCTCATCCATCCGCGCCTGCGTGCGGAACGAGGAGTTCCAGGCGCCGCTGCGCTTGGAGGGACGCGCGAAGTAGTCGCCCAAGAACAGGGCGACATGCTTCCCGTCCCGACCGGTGACGTCGAAGGCGCGCACGTCGGGATGGTAGACCGGCACGTCCCGCCGCTCGACGAAGCTCAGCCCGAACAGCCGGTGCGCCGTATCGAACGCGGCCGCGATGATATTGTCGAGCGCGAGATGGGTGCGGATCTCCGACTCGTCGAGGTCGTAGCGCGCGCGCCGCACCTTCTCCGAGTAGTAGCGCCAGTCATGGCCGGCGAGGTCGAAGTTGCCGCCCTCGGCCGTGATGAAGGCGCTCAGATCGGCGGCCTCCACCTCGGCCCGCCTGCGCGCCTTGCTCCAGACCCGGTCGAGGAGGTCGCGCACGGCTTCGGGCGTCTTGGCCATGGTGTCGTCGAGCTTGTAGTGCGCGAAGCTCGGGAAGCCCAGCAGCGCCGCCCGCTCGGCGCGCAGGCGGACCATCTCGGCCACCACCGCCCGGTTGTCGGTCGCGCCGCCGTTCTCGCCGCGCCGGATCCAGGCCGAATAGGCCTTCTCGCGCAGATCGCGCCGGCTGGAGAACTGCAGGAAGGGCACGATCAGCGAGCGCGACAGGGTCAGCAGGTGCCCGCCGGGCTTGCCGCGCTCGGTGGCGGCCTGGGCGGCGGCCTCGCGCACCGTCTCGGGCAGACCGTCGAGATCGTGCTCGCCATCGAGCGGCAGTTCGAAGGCGCGCTCGTCGGCAAGGACGTTCTGACTGAAGGTGGTGCCGAGCACGGCGAGCCGCTCGACGAGTGAACCCAGCCGAGCCTTGCCGGCCGGATCGAGCCGCGCGCCCCCGCGCACGAAATCCTCAACGGTGAGGTCGAGGACACGGGCCTGCTCCTCGTCGAGCCCCGGCCCGTCCCGCCGGCGGGCCACGCCCTCGATCCGGGCGAACAGCCCTGCGTCGGTGGCGATCGCCTGGTAGTGCCGCGCGAGCTTCGGGGAGATCTCCCGCTCGGTGGCCTGGAGGTCCGGATTGGTGTCCGCCCCGCTCAGGTTCCAGAAGACGCGTCCGGTGCGCGACAGGAGCCGGCCGGCCCGCTCCAGCGCCTTCATCGTATTGTCGAAGTCGGGCGGACTGGGATCGGCCACGATCGCGGCGATCTCGGCTTCGTGCTCCGCCATGCCGCGCTCGAAGGCCGGCATGATGTGCTCGGGGCGGATCGAGCCGAACGGCGCCACGCCGAACGGGGTCGTCCAGGGGCGGAAGAAGGGATTGTCGGACGGGGCGGGTGCAGACAAGCGAAGGAACTCGGGACCAGGCGCGACGCAGCGCGATGGGAGGGACCAGAGCAAGAACACACGGCCAAATCAAGGAGCAACCCGTCCTGGGAGCGACGAGCCCAAGCCGTTCGACATGGCCGCTCTCGCTCCGCGGGTTAGAGATTTGATAGCGGGGTAAACCCCAGACCCGACGGACCCCGCGCGGATCGAAGCACGGCCTTCGCGAGAGGCATGGGAGCGCGCCTCGCGGAAGAGCCTCCGGCTGCGGCGGCTCCCAACCGACACAGGCATCATTTTCGAGCACCCCGAATGGGCTCTGACGTGTTCGAAGAAGAGCGCCGAACCGCGGGGTACAAGTTGCGGTCCCCTATGCCGCAATCAGCGCCGCACTTTGCCCCTTAACATCTGGCTTTTCGCTGTCCGGGTCGTGGCTTCTAAACTCGCTGACCAACCCCGTGCTCGGCCATGTTGTTAACCTCTCGGGGCCACCTTCGCGCCGCCGCTTCGAAGGGCTGAACGGGATGAAACCGATAACGAGGACTTACCCAGTTCCGGCCAACGAGGCTATCCGGGGCGCAGCGCTTGACGCTCTCGGCATCGTCGGCTCACCGCGGCAGCCCGAATTCGACTCCGTCGTCGCGCTCGCACGCCAGGCTTTCGACGTCCCGATCGCCATGATCTCCTTGGTTGGGTCTGATACGCAATGGTTCAAGGCCGTCGATGGGCTCGACGTCTGCGGGACGGAACGGGAATGTGCCTTTTGCAACTATCCCGTCGCTTCCGGCGAGCTGTTCGTCGTTCGCGACGCGTTGTCCGACAACCGATTCACAGACAATTGCCTGGTCACCGGGGAGCCGCTCATCCGGTTCTACGCCGGAGCGCCGCTTGCTATCGATCCCGGCATCTATGTCGGCACGCTTTGTATCCTTGACACAAAAGCGCGCGACTTCACCTCCAAGGACGCGACCCAGCTCATTCGGATGGCAGATGTCGTCGTCGCTCTTATCAAGCAGTTCCGAGACGCCCAGGCAGTCGCAGGTCTTAACGCGGAGATCCTGGAGCAGGATACAATCAACAAAAACCTTTCTCGTTCTCTTATCCAGTACAAGCGCATGCTCGATCGGGCCACAGCCCTCACCAAAGCGGGCGCATGGGAATGGGACCTCAGAAGCAACGAGGCGACCTGGACTGATGGCATGTACTCCATCCATGAAATACCGCATGGGGAGAAGATATCGCCCGATCGAATACAAGCCAGCTATAGTTCTGCCTCACGCAAGGAACTAGAGCGGTTATTTGAAAAGTCGGACCGCGAACTCGCCGGGTTTACATTCGATGGGCAGATGACCACGGCGAAGGGCAATAAACGCTGGTTTCGCTTGGTTGTCGACGTGGAATGCGAAAGCGGCCGGGTGGTTCGGCGCTTCGGCATGAAGCAGGACATCACCGATCAGAAAGCCGTTTGGGACCATATGCGTTATCTCGCCGCGTGCGATCCGCTGACGGGGCTTGCGAACAGGACAGCGCTCCAACAGCGCTTGGCCGAGCCCGTGGAGGGGCAGGGGCAATCCCCAGCCAGCCGGACACTGCTGACCATCGACGTCGACGGGTTCAAGCAGATCAACGACAGCTTCGGCCATGCCACGGGAGACGAATGCCTGAAGCAGATTGCGAAGCGTCTGCGACTCGCATGCCCAAAGGCCAGGCTCATCGCGCGCCTGGGCGGTGACGAGTTCGCCGTCCTTCTGGACACCCCCCCGCAAGAGGCTGGTGGCGAGCGGTCTGCAGCCGAAGTGCTGGACCAGTTGCGCCGTCCCATACGATGGCATGGAAAGTCCTTCCAACTCAGCGGCTCCATCGGTGTAGCGGTCGAACACACCCCCGGCGACGCTTCGGAGTTGCTTATCGAAGCTGATTTGGCCCTGTACGCGGCCAAAGCAGCCGGGCGGAACACATTCCGAACGTTCGTTCAAGGCATGCGGCTGGCCGCCGAAGCGCGGTTTAAAACCGTGCGCGACATCGCCGGCGCTCTGGTGCAAAACCGGCTTGAGCTGTTCTACCAGCCAAAAATCAATCTCGCCGAAGGCGGCCTTGCAGGGTTTGAGGCTCTACTGCGCTGGCGCCGTCACAACGGCCAGATCATACCGGCTGGATCATTCGCGGCCGCCCTAGAGGACCCCGAACTCTCCGGCCGGATCGGTGAATGGGTCATCAAGACCGCGCTTTCGCAAGCGAAGGCCTGGCACCGGGCGGGCCTGCAATTCGGTCATATCGCCATCAATCTGAGTTCCAGCCAGTTCCGGGACTCCACCTTCGCTGACAGGCTGGTCAGGCAGATTTCGGAACACGGGCTCCCACCTGAAACGATCGAGGTCGAAGTCACGGAGAGTGTGTTCCTGGGCGAGGCAAACGGCAACGTGCTGCGAACCCTGGAAGTCCTGCGAGAGGCCGGTACGCGGATTGCCCTCGACGATTTCGGGACCGGCTACGCGTCGCTGACGCACCTCCGCAGCTACCCGGTCGATATCATCAAAATCGACCGCTCCTTTGTCAGCCACTTCATGACCTCGACGCGCGATCACGCCATTTTGCAGTCGACTCTGTTTCTAGCCCGTCATCTTGGCATGGAAGTCGTCGCTGAAGGTATCGAGGAAACCGCCCAATGCGAGTTCCTGAGGGCCCTTGGATGCAAGTATGGCCAGGGATATCTGTTCTCTAAGGCGGTCGCCGCTCCGGATGCCACCGTATGGTGCACACCGACGCAGCCAAAGAAAATGATTGCTTGAGGCGGTTTCAACGACTATCGGCCGGCTTTCATACGCTCTGTGAGCAGTGAAGCTCAGGCTTTCCGGCGAAGACGGCTCTTTTCGGACCAGTCTCGATGGCCCCCTTGTTCTTTCGCGGTTGATGAGCATATCTAAGAAACCGGCTGCAAATGAGCTGAAATTTCCAGGCTGAGAGTGTCCGGCATCGTCGCTCATCAGGAGTGCCTATGCTCGCGACCGTAAGAAGCCTGCAATATAACTATCTTTTGTCGTCGCTGTCGATGGCTGATCGCGCTTTAGTCGAGCCGTGTTTGCAGCTCGTCCACTGGAACTTCGGCGATGTCCTTGTCGTGCCGAATACATTTGTTGATAATATTGACTTTCCGGTCAGCGGTATCGCGTCGGTTATTTCCATGGTGGCGGGGAAAGCGGGCTTTGAAGTCGGGATGTATGGCCGCGAGGGATTTGGCCCAGCTTTCGCCGTTCTCGGCCACGAGCGAACGCAAAACCTGCATACCGTGCAGGTTTCCGGCGCTGCCTATAGGATCGGCCGTTCTCAGCTCGTTGATGTCATGTCGAGAAGCCACTCACTTAATGGCGTGATTATGCGATACCTGGACTACTTCTCGGTTCAGGTCGGCAGTACTGCCTTGTCCAACGCAAGTCACGCGACAGAAGAGCGTTTGGCCCGCTGGCTTCTCATGTACCAGGACCGGCTCGATACACCCGCTATGCCCCTGGGACTCGACACGCTCGCTACGATGCTAGGCATTTCGCAACGGCGCGTGAGGGCCGCCGTGGACCGGTTTGCGGCTGACGACGCTGTCCTGATGAGATCGGGCACCATAAAAATCTTGAACAGAGACTTCCTTGAACAAACAGCAAAGGGGAGTTACGGTCGCCCGGAAGCGGAGTATCGGCATCTTCTCGGCCCGTCTCTCTCACCCAGACTATAGTCAGATTTACGCGGCAAGCGGTTTCCCTCGGCGCGACAAGGCCGATGGAGACGCCTGGGCGATCGGGAACTTGATCGTCCACATCATGCCACTGGCGGTATCGATCGTGGCTGATCCGCGAACCTGTTCGATGAGCCTCCGAACCAGGCCGAGGCCATGCCTCTTGCTCTCCGCTTTAACCTCATATCCTCGGCCGCTATCGCCCACTTTCAGGACTGCGACGCCCGCCTCGCTCTCCGAGCGCAGCAGCGCAACCGTTATCGATCCTCTGCCGTCCGGAAAGGCGTGATCGTAGCTGTTGGTGATCAACTCGGTGACGACGATTCCCAACGCGGTCACCGCATCCAGATCGACGAGCACTTGCTCGGTTTCGCACGTCAGCGAAACAGTCCCCTCCGGTGTATCCTGGATCTCCACGAGGCTTTGGCATAGCGATCTGAGATAACTTCCGAAATCGGTCATCCTTGCCATCTCGGAGCCGAGAAGATGATCATACACCTGCGCCAGCGTCGAAACGCGGCGCCCGATTGCCTTCATTCCCCGTCGTCCGGCTGGGTCGGGCGTGTCTTCTAGTTGTCGGCTGACCATACCGTAAACAAGCTGCAGGTTGTTGCGGACCCGGTGCTGAAGCTCCTCTGCGAGAACGGCTTTCTGTTCCAGCAATCTGTCTTTTTCGGCCACCAGCAGTTCCATCCGATCCACTGTCCTTCGCAGCGTAGCCGCTCGCTCCGCCGTCGAAACGGCCTCCGCCAGAACATTAGCAAAGCCGGTAAGAAAATCGATGTCGTGCTGGTCGTAATTGTGCTGTACATTATTGTCTATTTCTAGAACCCCATAGGGCTTCCCATCACCTTTGATGAGAACATCTACGGTTGAAACGACACCATGGGCCGCGTAGAAAGGCGGCAACTGAAAGACCGTGTCCTTCCGCAGGTCGTTACAGATCGACGGCTCGCCTGTCATGAACGCGCGCCCCTGCGGCGAGCTCAAATCGGCACGCGAGACAACGTGGCCGACGACACCGGCCTTCCATCCGTACCCGGCTTCAACAAGGAGATCGTTTTCGGCGGTTCGGTATCTGCATACCTTGGAGAATGGGACGTTGAGTCCTTCGGCGCACACCCGCGCCGCTTCGGTCAGGATCTTCATCAGATCGTTCTGGCGCAGAGCAAACCCGCCGAATTTGGCCATCGCAGCCTGCTGACCCAGGAGCAGGCTGACCCTTGCATCGTTACTCATTGCTGCCCCCTGCGATCTTGTGGCCCTTGGCTAAGGAGATGGAAGCCGCGCGGAAACGGCCGTGTTGCCGTCCCGAAAGCAATCATTTCGGCGACACTCTCCAGGCCGCGCAGGAGATCGGCTGCCCCGTAGGGCTTTGCCAGACAGGCTTCGCCATCAACGGCGGTCAGAGCGGCATGCATGATGTTGCCGCTTGCGTACAGAACGCCAAATCTTCCAGGCCCCGCGAACTGCGAAACGACTTCAGTGCCAAGCCCGCCATCTGCAAGCCGGATATCGACGATCGCAAAATCAGGCCTGTGAAGATGCCCGAGACGGACCGCCTCGGCTACGGTGCATCCGATCCCGCAAACGGCGTAACCGTGCTTGAGGAGAGTGTCCTCGGTCATATCGGCGATCATCAGATCATCTTCGACAATCAAGACCTTGGGCATCGAAGTTCCCTCAATGGGTAGCTCTGCCGTGATCGTTCAGCGGCCTTCCCGAGGAGGCATATTAAGAAATGGAGGCGGGCATGAAAACAAACGCCGTCGCTGATCTTGTACCTTACGACTTGCGCAGCCCATATACAAGAGCGGCAGCGTAAATGCTGCGCTCACCAGATTGGGTGAGTGTTTCCGGAGGCGCTGCCATGTTGCCTAAATCCATTGTCGTCGTTGAGGATGACCCGGTCCTTCTGCACGATGCGGTCTTGATTCTTGAACAAGCTGGCTTGCTTGTGTCGGGATTTGATAATGCGGAGGACGCTCTTAGCCATTTGTATTTGGAACATACCGGGACAGCGGCTTTATTTTGTGATCTGCAGATGCCTGGTCACTTCGATGGGTTGATCCTGGCGGAGATCGTCGGGCGGCATTGGCCGCAAATTGCCATTCTCTTAACATCGGGCCGCGTCATACCTATGCAGGTGCTTCCATCAAATGTTAAGTTTATTTCAAAGCCTTGGAGAATCTCCCAGGTGTTGGGATTCCTGACTCTTGCTGAGCAGAGTAAAGTCTGATTCTTGTGGTTACTGGCCGGCGAGTCCGCCCTTCTTTGCCTTGCAGCATGTTGTCCTTGTCTGATATTGAATAATGCATTTGTCGGCTGTGATGGGCACGGGCAGCGAGGTCGAAGGCGAACAGAACCAGGCGCTCGGGCGCGTCCTTGACGGCGGATTTGCAGCCGGAATTCCCCCACCCCGTTCGCGGCCTGCACGCACGGTAGCCGTCATACTCGATCTCGTGGATCCACGCCGCGCCCCCCGGCGCCTTGTTGACGAGGGTCGGCAGCATCGGCGCGACGAACGGGCGGTCCATCATAGTCTGGCCCGGTTGACAGGGCGCAGCCGCATAGCGACGCTTAGTTATGACCGACGCGACGGGGGGAGTTGGAACGATGGCAGTCGTCGGGTAGTCAAGCTGCGAGATCGCGAGAGTGAGAAGATGTCCGAACAGTTTGATGTGATCGCCCTGACCGCCGACATCGTCGCGGCCTACGTGAGCAAAAATCCGATCCGTGGCGCTGAACTGCCGGACCTGATCGCGACGGTGCATGCCTCTCTCCTCGGCACCAGCGACCCGAAGGTCGAGGAACCCGCCCCCGAGCTGAAACCGGCCGTTCCGATCAAGAAGTCGGTCACACCCGACTACATCATCTCCCTGGAGGACGGTCGGAAGTTCAAGTCGCTCCGCCGGCATCTCCAGACGGCGTTCGGCATGACCCCCGACGACTACCGGGCCAAGTGGGGCCTGCCGCCTGACTATCCGATGGTGGCGCCGGGCTACGCGGCCAAGCGGTCGGAGCTGGCAAAGGCGACGGGCTTGGGATCCAACCGCCGCGGTGCTGTTCCGGAACCGCAGGCTGGCGAGCCCTCGGCCGATCAGGCGTGGGAAGCCGCTGCTCCTCAGCCGGCCGCGACTGCCCCTGACACCCCTCCTGAGGTCGCCGTCGAGGCTCCCGCCAAGCGCCGACCGGGCCGGCCCAAGAAGGCGGCCTGAAAGCAGTCAGAGTGACGGCGCAAGAGGTCTCCTTCACCATTGACGAGACATCCTCTGTCTCCGGCTCGTGGCTAGCACCTCCATTCGCCCAGGCCTGCCTTGTGCTCGCGCATGGCGCTGGGGCCGGCATGACTCACCGCTCGATGGTCGCCCTCGCTGAGGGCCTATACTCCCGCGCGATCGCTACGCTGCGGTACCAGTTTTCCTTCATGGAGCGTGGATCGAAGCGTCCGGATTCACCGGCCGTTGCACATAAGGCAGTGCGGGCCGCTGTTGCGGAGGCGGCGAGCCGAGCTGGCGATCTACCGTTGTTCGCGGGTGGACGGTCCTTCGGAGGGCGGATGACCTCGCAGGCGCAAGCGATCGAACCGCTGCCCGGCCTATGTGGGCTGGTGTTCTTCGCGTTCCCGCTCCACCCGGCCGGCAAGCCCTCGGATGCTCGCGCCGCGCACCTTGCCGAGGTCGAACTCCCAATGCTTTTTGTGCAGGGAACGCGCGACGCGCTCGCCGAGATGGAACTGCTCCGCCCCGTTCTCGCGCGGCTCGGTGAACGGGTCACGCTCGCGCTGGCGGAAGAGGCCGACCATTCTTTCCACGTTCCGGTCAGCACCGGCCGGCGCGACGCGGAGGTTCTCGGAGAGCTATTGGACGCGACAGCCGCTTGGATGGTTCGAGAAGCTGGGCACCGATAACGCCCCTTCCCGGAAGTGACCGATTGTATTGAAACTCTGAGACAGCTGGCCAGACGCGTGTTCGGCTCGGATAGGCGGCACCTGGCCGCTCATATGTGATCAATTATGTTCGACCGGTATTTTGTCCCAGACTCACTGTTTGAAGACGCAAGAGCCCAACCGAGTCTTTCAACATTATTGACCCATAGCAGACTCTGAGAAGGGCTGCTTTGCGGGGTCGCCATCGCGAACCCTCCAAGCCTCAAGCCTCCGCCTGGCCAAGCACATCGAGAATTGGCGTGATTTGCCCGCCCTGTTGCGGGATGCGGCACCGCTGGCAGAAGGTGGCGGGGTTGGTCGAAGCGCCCCGGACTTCATGGTTGGCCTCACGCCTGACGGGGTTCGCGGTGACCTCGTCAGCAGCGTAGCACCGGCCCCGCAGGCCTCACGCTTCCCCGCTCCGGCAACGTAGCCCGTCCAGGTGCTAAGTAGGTTTCGCCCGAAATTCTGCAACTTTCTCAAGAGCCCCGCTCCCCGGCGAAGCGTGCATTACGCGCCAGTTCGACGGCTCTGACCGACTCGGGTGCGAGGCTCGGCCAAGTAGCGACTCGCCGGCACTGTCCAAGGTCGTACGTCACTACCCAACGATGTGCACGGGACACAAACAGGACACCGACCGATCAAGTAATGGCTAAATGGTTGAATTTTATGGCGCGCCCAAGGGGAATCGAACCCCTGTTTTCGCCGTGAGAGGGCGACGTCCTGGACCGCTAGACGATGGGCGCGGATCGGTCGGGTCGGGAGGTGTGCTCCCGGCCCGGTCGTCGGGCGGACATAGACCCAAACCGGGCGGGCGACAAGGGCGGCGCTGCGTGCGGCAGCGCAAACGGTCTGCGTGGGGTTGACGCCGCAAGCAATCGGGTCGCACCTCCGACCGAGGGATCCTTGGCCGGCAGGGCAAGAGCTTTGTCGATGCGAGCTACGCGTGGGATCGCGACATGAGCCCGGTCGCCTCAAGCGGACCGAACTCAGGGCCGTCAGCTGTGGCGACGTACCCCGGGGCGGGCCACTCCGGCCCCCCCCCATCAGCCCACGATCAAGGGCAAGCGCCTCAGTTGAACTTGACTTCGCCCACCTCGCCGGGCTTGGCCGGCTTTCCGGTGGTGACGGCCTTCAGGTACCCGTAGGCATGCACCATCACGCTCGAGGGCGTGTCCCAGTACTCCGCGTGCTCGATCTCCACGCGCAGCAGGACGATGTTGGGATCCTCGGGTCCATTGGGGAACCAGGTCCGGTAGATTTCGGTCCAGAGCTCCTTCACCTTGGCCCGGTCGGCAATCACGTCCGTCTTGCCCGTTACCGAGACGTAGTTCTGGTTCTTCGGGTCGGCGAAACAGAGCAGGGTCTCGGGATTGGCCGAGATCTCGCGAACTTTGCGCGAGTCCTTCTTGGTGAAGAACCAGAGGTGGCCGTCGAAATCATTGGTCCGGAAGGCCATCGGGCGCGCATGCATGGCCCCGGTGCCGCCTTCACGGGTGCCGAGCAGGGCGTAGTCGACCTCCTTGATGAGTTCGATCACCTTCTGCTTGGACCCTTCGTCGCTCTTCTGCTGCATCGCGGCCTCCTCGTCGGCGCGCGGCGGCCATGCCGTGCTCCGCTCACGCAACGTCCGGCACTCCAGCCGGTTGCCCGTAGAGCCCGGGGAGCGGCGGCATGGCGCATCCCGCCTCGCGTCAGCTCAGCCGGGCGGCGCCCAGAAAATCGCGCTTGCCCACCGCCACACCGGCATGGCGGAGCAGGCCGTAGGCCGTCGCAAGATGGAAGTAGAAGTTCGGCAGCACGAAGCTGAGCAGGTAGTCCTCGCCCCGGAAGACCAAGTCCTGGGACCCCGCCTTCAGCGTCACCGTGCGCGCCTCCGAGCCGTCGAGGGACGTGGCGGGGACGGAGCGGACGACATCGAGCGTCCGCGCAATGCGCGCGCCGAGCGCGGCGAAGCTCGTCTCGTCGTCCGGCCAGGCCGGCACTGCAGCCCCCGCCAGGCGCGTGACGGCCCCCTTGGCGAAATCGCAGGCGATCTGAACCTGCCGGACGAGGGGAAACATGTCGGGATAGAGCCGTGCCTGGAGGAAGACGCTCTCGTCGACCTTGAGGGCGCTTGCGTGCTCGGCGGCCTTGGCGAGCGTGGCTGCCATGGCCTCGAGACCCTGCACGAAGGCTGGAGTGGAGAGCTGGGACATCGGGACGGGCATGGTGGGAGGCTCCTTCGGACGGCTGCGGCCTGTCCTATCCCAGATCGGGCTGGGCAGGGGATCGTTGTGGGCGTGGGTCGAGCCGGGCGGCCGTGCGATGCGGCTCCTGTTTCGCCACCGTGACCGAAAGGGGTCGTGACGCGCCCGAAGCGCGCTCGCAATACACCGCCTGCCCTGGCGTTTGGGCTCGACAAAGCGGGGCCGGACGCGGCATGCAGGGCTGGCCCCCCGCCGTCCCACGATGCGTCATGACCGCCTTGTCTCTGCTCCGCCGCTTCTCCGTCTACTACCGGCCCTACAAGCGGCTGTTCCTCCTCGACTTCTCCTGCGCGATCGTGTCCGGGCTGCTGGAGCTCGGCTTTCCGCTCGCCGTCTCGGCCTTCGTCGACACGCTGCTGCCGGGCCACGACTGGCCGCTGATCCTGCTCGCCTCGGCCGGCCTGCTGCTGATCTACGGGTTGAACACCGGCCTCATGGCCGTCGTGACCTACTGGGGGCATATGCTCGGCATCAACATCGAGACCGAGATGCGCCGCAAGAGCTTCGACCACCTGCAGACGCTCTCGTTCGGCTTCTACGATAACCACAAGACCGGTCATCTCGTGGCGCGGATCACCAAGGATCTCGAGGAGATCGGCGAAATCGCCCATCACGGTCCCGAGGACCTGCTGATCGCCGTGATGACCTTCCTGGGCGCCTTCGCGCTGATGCTGCGCGTCAATGCGAGGCTGGCGCTGATCACCGCGCTGGTGGTGCCGGTGACGGCCTGGATCACGAGCCGGTACGGGGGCCGCATGACCCGCAACTGGCACGATCTGTTCGGCCGGGTCGGCGCCTTCAACACGCGCATCGAGGAGAATGTCGGCGGCATGCGGGTCGTGCAGGCCTTCGCCAACGAGGACCACGAGCGTCGCCTGTTCGCGGCCGACAATGCCCGCTACCGCGCCACCAAGCTCGAGGCCTACAGGGTCATGGCGGCGAGCACGTCGCTGAGCTATTTCAGCATGCGGGTCACGCAGCTGGTCGTCATGGTGGCGGGCACCTGGTTCGTCCTGCACGGCGCCCTGAGCAACGGGCAGTTTGTCGGCTTCCTGCTCCTCGTCGGGGTGTTCTTTCGGCCGGTCGACAAGATCAACGCCGTGATCGAGACCTACCCCAAGGGCTTTGCGGGTTTCGCGCGCTACCAGGCCCTGCTCGACACCACCCCCGAGATCATCGACCGGGCGGGTGCCCGTGCCGTCCAGCGCCTGGCGGGAGCCGTCCGCTACGAAGGCGTGACGTTCGGCTACGGCACCGGCCGCCCGGTCCTGCGGCACATCGACCTTGCGATCCGGCCCGGCGAGACCGTGGCGTTCATCGGGCCGTCAGGCGCGGGCAAGACGACGCTCTGCGCCCTGCTGCCGCGCTTCTACGACGTGGAGGCCGGCCGGATCACCATCGACGGCCGGGACATCCGGGACATGACGCTGGCCTCGCTGCGCAGCCAGATCGGCATCGTGCAGCAGGATGTCTTCCTGTTCGGGGGCACGGTGCGCGACAATATCGGCTACGGCCGCCTGGGCGCGAGCGAGGCCGAGGTGGTCGAGGCCGCGCGCCGCGCCCGGCTGGCGGACATGATCGCCAGCCTTCCGGACGGGCTCGACACGATCGTGGGCGAGCGGGGGGTCAAGCTGTCGGGGGGGCAGAAGCAGCGCCTCGCCATCGCCCGCATCTTCCTCAAGAACCCGCCCATCCTGATCCTCGACGAGGCCACCTCGGCGCTCGACGTCGAGACCGAGCGGGAGATCCAGCAGTCGCTGGCCGAGCTGTCGGTCGGCCGCACCACGCTGATCATCGCCCATCGTCTGGCCACCATCGCGGACGCCGACCGCGTCTTCGTCGTCGATCGGGGAAGCGTCCGCGAAAAACGCGACACGGTGGCTTCGGCCTCCTGATCCGGTCTGCCCGGGGGTGCGTGCCTCACGGGCCGGCGGAGGTGGCGCTGGCCGCCCGCCATCGCGCGGCATAGGCCTCGAACGCCCCGATCGGGCCGACGGTCGCTCCTGACGAGGGCCGATACCGGTCCGGCCGGCCCGCCGGCAGCAGCAGGTGAGCGGCCCCGGCACTCGTTCCGGTGCTTCCCTGGGCCGCCAGGACCGGCCGTCCCGTCGATCGGGCGAGGGCGTCGCAATAGAGCGGGTTCCGGGCGAACGGCCCCTCGATGATCGTGCGTCCCTGCGCTCCGACGAGATCCAGGCAGGTGGCCGTCATCAGGACCGCGTAGAGGCTGGCGGCGGCCAGGCGCTCCGCTTTGGTCAGCGCCCCGGCCTCGTGGCTCCAGCGGCCCACGGCTCGGGGAAAGGGCCCGGTCCCCGGCGCGAAGCTCGGCAGGGCCATGATCTGCCCGGCGATGACGCGGCCGGTGGCGTCCGGGTCGGGATCACCGGCATCCCGGCGGGTCAGGATGTCGAATTCGCGTCCGCCCATGAAGCGCGCCGATGGCACGGGCCTGCGAAAGGCATCCACATTGGCCAGCGTGTCGCGCGCGGGGTCGAGCCGGTCGAGCGAGCCGCCGAGCGCCAGGGCGATGGCCCAGGTGCCGGTCGAGACGACGGAGAACGTGCCCGCATCGGCCTGGATGTGGGGCAGCAGCGAAGCGTTGGAATCATGGATGCCGCAGGCGACCGGAACGGGGCGATCGAGCCCGATGCGCCCGGCCAGCCCGGCGCGGATCGGCCCGAGCCGATCGAAGGCGGAGCGGAGCGGCGCCATCCCGGCGGTCCACCCCAGGGCGGCGACCAGGCTCGAGAAGCGGTCTTCGCGGGGCGCCCAGAGGTCGGTGTGTGTGCCGAGCGAGGTCGGCTCGGTCGCGGCCACCCCCGTCAGCCACCACGCCCAGTATTGCGGGTAGGTGACAAAGGAGGTCGCCGCGGCGAAGGCCTCCGGAAAGCTGCGCTGCTGCCAGAACAGCTGCGCGCCGAGATTGAGGCCGCCGGGCAGACGCGGCGAGAAGGTCTCGCTGAACGCAGGACGGATGCTCTCGTAGGCGGCCGCAAGCGCGTCCGGTGCCTCGGATTCGTAATCGAGGACCGGCAGCGCGAGGCGGTCGCCCCCGATCAGCGCTCCCGCCGCGCCGTGGGCGGTGATCGAGACCGCGTCGAAGCCGCCGTCGCGGACGAGGTCGGCCAGGGCATCGACGAAGAATGCCTCGATGCCTGGAATGTCGAAGTGGGGGTAGGGACCGTCCTGCCGCACGATGTTCGGCGTCGTGCGGGTCCAGTCCTCCGTCCCGCTCGCGGCGTCGAACCGGACGACCTTTACATTGGTCTTGCCGATGTCGAGCACCGCGATGCGGCGTGGCTCGCGGGCCTGCGCCGTCACGGCAGGTGGAACATGGGGTCGAGCGGCGTGACGACCGGCTCGTTCGAGGGGTGCGTGTCCATGAGGTCGGCCATGGCGGCCCACCAGCGCTGCATGACGGGGTGGTGGGGGAGCGCGTCCATGCCGTGGTCGCGCCGCCGCCAGAGCACGCCGAACAGGGTGTTCGTCGCGGGGTCGAGGTGGATGGAATAGTCCGCGATCCCCGCTTCCTTCAACAGGGCCACGAGCTCGGCCGGGATGGCGTCGTGCCGGCGCCGGTACTCGTCGGCCCGGCCGGGCTTCAGGCGCATGGTGAAGGCGATCTTCTCCTGGCCGTCGCGCGAAGGAGGAGGGCTCATGCCGGCCTCCGCCTCCGCAGCAGGCGGCCGACCAGGATCGGCAGGGCGATCACTGTGATCAGCATGGCGCCGATCACGATGGACATGATGATGCCGGGCACGTTGAGCAGCCCGAGACCGGAGGTGACGAGGCCCATCACGAAGGCCGCGATCATGACGCCCGGGATGGTGCCCGCGCCGCCCTGGATATTGACCCCGCCCAGCACCACGACCGTGACGATGTCGAGTTCCCAGCCGAGCGCGATGGAGGGCCGGGTCGAGCCGAGGCGGGAGGTCAGCATGACGGAGGCGAGCCCCGCCGCAAGGCCGGTCATCAGGAACACGACGAAGCGGATGCGCTCCACCCGCAGGCCGGAAAAGCGCGCCGCGAAGGGATTGTTGCCGACCGCCCTGACGGCGCGCCCGAAGGTCGTCCGGTGCAGGACGATGCCGGCCACGACGGCAAGACCGATGAAGCTCGCGAACTCGAAGGAGATCACGCCCCAGGCATAGCCCTGGCCGAAATAGCTGAACGGATCGGGGTAGGCGTTATAGACCCGGTCGCCCAGGACGACGTAGGCGATGCCGCGATACAGGCTCATCGTGCCGATCGTCGCCACGATCGAGGGAAGCCCGACCCTGGCGACCAGGACGCCGTTGAAGAGCCCGCAGAGGGCCCCGACGCCGAGGCCGATCGCCACCAGCTCCGGTGTGCCCGCGCCGGCCTGGGCCGCAGCGCCCATGGCGGTCGAGGCGATGGCGATGATGCCGCCCACCGACAGGTCGATCTCGCCGGCGATCACCACGAAGGCCATGGCCAGGGCGACGATCGCCTTCTCGGTGAAGTTGAAGGTCGCGTCCGACAGGTTGTTGAGATCGAGGAAGAAGGGCGACGCCAGCGAGTTGGCGATGAAGATCGCGACGGCCACGGCCAGCAGCAGAGCCTCCCAGCTGCCGAGGACCTTGCGCAGCGGCGACACGAGCCGGTCGGGGATCACGCGGAGGGTCGGCGTGGGGGGCGCCTGGGCCTGGATCGTCACGGCGGTCACTCCGCGGGCAGGGCGGCTTGCGGCCGCAGGATGATACGGCCGCTCTTTCGTTCCCCGCGCGTGTTGAGCGTGACGGCGGCGATGATGATCGCCCCCGAAATGGCCATCTGGGCGAAGGGCGAGATGTTGATGACGGGCAGCGCGTTCTTGATGATGCCGAGGAACAGCGCCCCGAGCACCGTTCCGCCCACCGAGCCGATGCCGCCCGCGATCGAGACGCCGCCGATGACGCAGGCGGCGATCACGTCGAGCTCGAAGCCCGACGCCACGTCCACATAGGCGACCGCGTAGCGCGACACCCACAGATAGCCGCACAGGCCCGCCAGCAGGCCCGAGACGCAGAAAGCCAGGAAGCGCGTGCGCCCGGCGTCGATCCCGGCATAGACGGCGGCGGTCGGATTGCCGCCGACCGCGAAGAAGGCCCGTCCGATCGCGGTCCGGTCGAACACCAGCCCCATCACCCCGATGGCCACGATGGCCGTCCATGACAGGAGGGGGAGGCCCAGGACATCCGTCCGGGGCAGGCCGAGGAAGCCCGGGGAGAACTGGAAGCTGTTGATCCAGGCGCCGCCCGAGAGCACGAAGGCGAGGCCGCGATAGATGGTCAGCGTGCCGAGCGTGACCACGATCGGCGGAATGCCGACTTTCCAGACCAGCAGCCCGTTGAAGGCGCCCAGCAGCAGGCCCTGCAGAAGGGCGACGGCCAGCAGCGCCACAAGGGGCAGGGCCGGCTCGTGGGCATTCAGGAGCGCCACCGTCATCCCGGTCAGGGCGACGTTCGCGGCGACCGACAGGTCGATCGAGCGGGTCAGGATCACGGCCGCCTGGCCGAGGGCCATGATGATGAGGATCGCGGTGTCGTTGAAGACGCCGGCAAGGTTGGCCGGCGTGACGAAGCCGGGAAAGCGGGCGGCGATCAGGCCGAGCAGCACAGCGATCGCGGCAACGAGCAGCAGTTCGCGCCGGGCGAGGAAGGCCTTCGTGTCGAAGCGCCTGGGCGGCTCACCCGGAGCCGTGCTGTGGGGGGTGTCGAAGGTCGTCCTCAATGAAGGGACCCCAGATTGCCCGTCGCCGCCTGGACGAGCGTCTCCGCGGTCAGGCCCTCGCGCTCGTAGAGACCGGCCATGCGACCCTCCTTCATCACGAGGACGCGGTCGGCCATGCCGAGGATCTCGGGCAGTTCGGACGAGATCATGAGCACCGCGAGGCCAAGCCCGGCGAGTTCGCTCATGAAGGCGTGCACGGCGGATTTGGAGCCGATGTCGATGCCCTTGGTCGGCTCGTCGAGGATGATCACCTTGGGCTTGGTCGCGAGCCACTTGCCGATGACCACCTTCTGCTGGTTGCCCCCGGACAGCGTGCCGACCGCTTGGCTGAGCGAGGAGGCCCTGAGGTCGAAGCGCTGGGCGTAGTGCCGGGCAAGCTTGAATTCCGCAGCCGCCTGGAGGAAGCCGCGCCGCGACACCCGGCCGAGCGAGCTCAGGCTGACGTTCTCGAAGATCGGCATGGCCAGCACGGCGCCATGCCGCCCGCGCTCCTCCGGGACGTAGACGATGCCGGCCGCGATGGCGTCGGCAGCCGAGCGGATCGTGACCGGCTGTCCATCGACCGCCACCGTTCCGGCGGAGGGGCGCGTGATGCCGAACAGCGACTGGGACAGTTCCGACCGACCGGAGCCGACGAGGCCGTAGACGCCCAGGATCTCGCCCTGCCGAAGGTCGAAGGAGATGTCGTCGAATTCCGTGGGGTGGCTGTAGCCGGTCACCGTGAGGACAGGCGCGCCGATCGTGGTTGCCGTCTTGGGAAAGACCTGGTCGACGGCACGGCCCACCATCATGCGCACGAGGTCGGCATGGGTGACGTCGGCCATCCGGCCCGCCCCGATGGTGCGGCCGTCGCGGAAGACCACGTAGTCGTCCGCCACGCGGTAGAGCTCCTCGAACTTATGGCTGATAAACAGGATCGCCTTGCCGGACGCCTTCAGCCTGTCGAGGACGCGGAACAGGTCCTCGACTTCCTTGTAGGAGAGGGCGGCGGTCGGCTCGTCCATGATGACGACGTTGCTGTCGACCGAGAGCGCGCGCGCGATGGCCACGAGATGGCGCTGGGCGATCGACAGGTTCTTGAGCAGGGTCGTCGCCTTGATCGGGGCATCAAGGCCGTAAAGCAGCGCCATGGAACGGGCCCGGACGGCGGCCCAGTTGACGAGCCCGAAGCGGTTCTTCGGGGCATGGCCGAGATAGATGTTCTCGGCCACCGACAATTCGTCGAAGAGCACCGTCTCCTGGTGGATCGCGGTGATGCGGGCCGCCTGGGCCGCGCCGGGTGAATCGAAGTGAACGGGGCTGCCCTCCACCAGGATCTCGCCCTCGTCGGGCTGGTAGATGCCGGTCAGGATCTTGACCAGGGTCGACTTGCCCGCCCCGTTCTCCCCGATCAGGGCCGTGACGCGGCCGGGTCGGAGCGTGAGCTCGACCCCTTCCAGCGCTTTGACGCCGGGGAAAAACTTCGAAATGCCGCGCAGTTCGAGCAGCGGGGCGCTTTCGGGCGCCGGCTGGGGACCGGAGGCGTTCGGCATCGGCCGGGCGGCCGGGCGGGCGAGGTCGGACATGGGCGCGCCTTTGCGTCAGGACCCTCGACGGTTGCCGTCTTCAAGTCGGCGTGGTCCTCCGCGGGGTGCGCCCGCGGAGGCCGGCCGTCGGATCAGAAGATCTTCGCGAACTCGTCGACGTTGCTCTTGTCGTAGACGAAGGGGTCGGCCATGGCGCCCTGGTCGTCCGCATCGAGCTTCAGCTTGCCCATGCGGCCCATCGGCAGCTCCGCGCCGGGCTCGGCCTTCATGCCCTTGACAAGGTCGTCGACCAGATAGGTGGCGGAATAGCCCAGATCGATAGGATTCCAGATGGCGAAGCTCTTGGTCGCGCCCGAATGGACCGCGCCCGCCATCTCGGAAGGCAGTCCCAGGCCGGTGACGTAGACCTGGCCGATCTTGCCCGCGTCCTTCACGGCCTGCGCCGCGGCCACGATGCCGACCGAGGTGGGGGCGATGATCACCTTCACCTCAGGATGGGTCTGCAGCAGCGCCTGGGTTTCGCGGTAGCTCTTGTCGCTGAGATCGTCGCCATAGACGGTCGTCACGAGGTTGAGCCCGGGATACTTCGACATCTGCTGCTTCATCTCGCCGATCCAGGTGTTCTGGTTGGTCGAGGTGGCCGTCGCCGACAGAATGGCGACGTCGCCCTTGCCGTCGGGCAGGGCGTCCGCCGCCAGCTTCAGGCACATGTTGCCGATCAGCGCGTTGGACGAGGGATTGAGGTGCAGCGACCGGCCGGCGGTCGCAACGGCCGAATCCCAGGAAATGACCTTGATGCCGCGCGCCATGGCCTTCTTGAGGACCGGGACGACCGCATCCTTGTCGTTCGCCGAGATGGCGATGGCGTCCACCTTCTGGGAGATCAGCGAATTGATGACGTCGATCTGTCCTTCGGCCGTGGTCGTCGTCGGGCCGGTATAGATGATCTGCACCCCGCCGGTGGCCTTGGCGGCTTCGTCGGCTCCCTTGTGAGCGGCATCGAAGAAGCCGTTGCCGAGGGACTTGACGACGAGGGCGATCCTGACGTCCGCGGCCTGGGCCGGGCCGGCCGCCAAGAGACCGGCCAGCGCGGTCGTGGCAGCAAGTTTGAGCAGCAGTGACATTGCGATCCTCCCTGATGTTGCTTGCTTCATTCGTCCTTCGGCCGTCGTGCGCTCACGCGGTCGAAGGCGATGAATTCTGGTCCTCGGCGCCGCTCATGTCGGCGATGACGAGTTCGATGCCCGCCTCTTCGATCATCCTGCGATCGGAGGCTGCGATCCGGGCGTCCGTGACGATGCAGGTCGCGCGGGTCAGAGGGGCCAGGATCATGCTGGACTGCGCCGAGAACTTGCTGGCGTCGACCAGGATGACGAGCTCGTCGGCCTGCCGCATGAGGCGCTGTTCGGACGAGATCGTGAGGGCGTCCTCCTCCATGATGCCGAGCTGCGAGATCCCCCGGGCGCCCATGAACATGCGACGCGCCCGGAAATGGGCCGTCCCGTCCTCCGCGAACGGGCTCAGGATGATGTTCTGCTCGCGGTAGACCGCCCCGAACGGAACGAATACCGTGCATTTGCTGTGGCGCAGGAGATGATCGGCGATCGAGAAGCTGTTGGTCAGCACCTGGAGGCGCATCTGTCCCATGGCGTGGACCATCTGGAAGGTCGTCGATCCGCCGTTGATGATGATGGCATCGCCGTCCCGGCACATGTCGACCGCCTTGCGGCCGATGGCGCGCTTCTCAGGGCTGAAGGGCGTGTTGCTGCCGAGGCCGCGCTGGCTGTTGAAGGCGACGAGATGGGGCGGTTGCAGCGCTTCGGCGCCGCCCCGGAGCTTGCGGAGCCGGCCCTGGCTGGCGAGGGCGGCGAGATCGCGCCGGATGGTCGCCTCGGACCCTCCCGTCGCGCCTGTGAGCTCCTGCACGGTTGCCACGGGCCGCATCTGCAGCGTCTCCAAGATGATGCGGTGGCGTTCGCGCTCGTGCATCGGTTCCTCCCCTGTAGTCAGTATGGATTATTCCATCACGAGTCAACATGATCGATCAGACCCTCCCTTTGCCCTCTCATATTC
>CAXTVD010000026.1:3291-20688 GCA_964247575.1 uncultured Lichenihabitans sp. | reverse complement strand
TTGAGGCCGAGCTGGTTGGCCGCCACCACCTGGAGGTTGCCGAACAGCGCGTTGCCGGACGTATCGCTGCCCGACATGAAGACCGCGATCCAGCCCAGGAACGGCGACAGGAGCGGAAACAGCACGCCGACGGAGGCGACCCCCATGCCGAGCGTGTAGGCCATGCCGGAATAGTTCATCACGAAGGCCAGTGCGAGGATCAGCATGACGGTGAGGATCGCGATGCGGGCCTGCCGCCAGACGTTCCCGATCTGGGCGAAGAAGACCGAAGCGGGCAACCCAACCACGATGGCCGTGACGATCGTCGCGACGAGGATCGCGGTGCCGGTCGCGAGCGGCTGGAAGTCCCAGACGGCGCCGTAGGGCGCATTGTTGTAGAGGGTGATCGACACCGCGTTGTGCAGCCCCGGCCACTGGATCTTGGTGTCGCCGATCAGGAAGATCTTGAACGTCGTCCAGACGATGACGACGGCTGAGATGATGATCCAGGGCAGCCAACCCGCCCAGGTCGCATGATCGGCCACCGTGGCACCCGGTGTCCGCCGCAGCGAGATGGCATAGCTGGGATCGGCCGCGGGACTCCAGACCCGCAGGAACAGCAGGGTGAGGATCAGCGAGCCGAGCGAGGACAGGACGTCGGTCAGCTTGTAGTCGATGTAGTTCGACGTCGCGAACTGGATCAGCGCGAAGGACCCGCCCGCCACAAGCAGCACCGGCCAGAGCGCCGCGAGCGAGCGCCGACCGCCGAAGATGCCCATGACGTAGAAGGGAAGCAGCAGCGCGATGAACGGCAACTGCCGGCCGATCATCTGGCCGAGCGTCACGTCCGATAGATGCGTGACCTGGCCCAGCACGGTCACGGGGACGCCAAGCGCTCCGAAGGCGACGGGGGCGGTATCGAAGATCAGCGTATAGGTGAGGGCTTCCAGCGGCGCGAAGCCGACGAGGATCAGCATGGCGCTGGTGATGGCGATGGGGGTGCCGAAGCCAGCGACCCCTTCGAGCAGCGCGCCGAAGCAGAAGCCCACGACGATGAGCACGATCCGGCGGTCGTTGGGAAGGTTGTCAATCAGCCAGAGCCGCAGGCTTTCAAACCGGCCCGACGCCACGGCCACATTGTAGAGAAGCAACGCGTTGACGACGATCCACATGATCGGCCAGAGCGCGAAGACCGCGCCATTGGCAGCCGCGTCGAGAGCGAGCCCGATCGGCAGTTGCCAGACCCCGACGGCGATGATGAGCGCGGCGAGCAGGCCCACGATGCAGGCCTGCCAGGCTGGCCGCCGCAGCACGCCGAGAAGCAGGAGCACTAACGCGATCGGCACGGCGGCGACAAGGAACGATAACCCGAGGCTATCGCCCACGGGTGTGAGTAATTGCTTGAACATCTTCCCCCCAACACTTTGGCTAATGGAAGCAAAAGTGTGGCAAAGGTCAAGCGTGGACGGGTCGTCGATCCCTAGGCTGCGAGCCGCTTGAGCCCGTGGCGGATCAGGGCGGCGGTGGCCACCTCGCCGCCGAGCACGGCCAGGCCGTCGGCGATCGCGGCCAGCGCCTGTGGGCGTCCGTAACCCAGGTTCACGAGGGCGGCGACCGCATCGGCAGCGGCGCCCGGCAGGCCGCTCTTAGCCGGCGCCGTCATCTCGGCGAGCCCCTCGGAGCCGCCGAGCGCCGGACCCTTGTCCTTCAGTTCGGCCACGATACGGGCCGCGAGCTTGGGGCCGACACCCGGACTGCGCGCCACGGCCGTCCGATCGCCCCGCGCAATGGCCAGCGCGAGGTCGCCCGGCGCCAGCACGCCGAGGATGGCGAGCGCCACCTTCGAGCCGACGCCCTGCACACCCTGCAGCAACCGGAACCAGTCCCGCTCCGTCTCCGAGCCGAAGCCGTAGAGCCGGATCGCATCCTCCCGCATCTGGGTGTCGATCGCGAGCGTGGCGGCCTGCCCGCTCGCCGGCAGCGCACGCAGGGTCCGCGGCGAGCAGTAGACGACGTAGCCGACGCCGTGCACATCGATGAGGACGTGATCGGACCCCTGCCCGTCGACGACACCCTTCAGCCGCCCGATCACGCGGATTGCCGGATGCGGGCCGCCAGCGCCTGCGCGCCCCGGTGCTGGGCGTGAGTAATGGCGACCGCCAGGGCGTCGGCGGCGTCGGGACTGGTTGCGGTGCTGCGGGGCAGCAGGACCTTCAGCATCGCGGCGATCTGCTGCTTCTCGGCATGGCCCGTGCCGACCACCGTTTTCTTGACGAGGTTGGCCGCATATTCCGCGACCACAAGGCCGGCCAGCGCGGGCACCAGCAGCGCGATGCCGCGCGCCTGCCCAAGCTTGAGCGTGCCCTGCGGGTCGCGGTTGACGAAGGTCTCCTCGACCGCCGCCTCGTCGGGCTTGTAGAGGCCGAGCACCTCCGCCAGACCCGCATAGAGCTGGCGCAGCCGCTCGCTCAGCGGGTCGTCCCCCCGGGAATGGACGGAGCCGCAGGCGACGAAAGACAGCCGCGACCCTTCCGCCGTGATCACCCCCCACCCCATGTTGCGCAGGCCGGGATCGATGCCGAGGATGCGGACGGCATGGGTCATCGCGCGGAGGCTCCCGATTGCTGGACGGCCCGCCCCGGGCAGCGCTCGTCCCGCTGGACCGCTCCCGCGGGAGCCCGTCCACCCCCGGGCGCAAGGGCCCGACGGGTCGCCGGGTCGGGCGCGTCAGCCAAGGGCCCGATCACGCGTCCAACTTGGCGACGAGCGCGTCGGACACCTCGACATTGGCATAGACCTTCTGCACGTCATCGTTGTCTTCGAGCGCGCCGATCAGCTTGAGGATCTTCTCGCCGGCCTCGTCGTCCACCGCGATCGTGTTCTGCGGACGCCAGACCAGGGCGGTCCGGCGCGGCTCGCCGAACGTCTCCTCCAGCGTCTTGGCGACGTCCTTCAGGTTCTCGACGGCGGTGACGATCTCGTGCCCGTCCTCGCCGGTCGCGACATCGTCCGCGCCGGCCTCGAGGGACGCTTCCATCATGGCGTCTTCGGAGGCGACCTTGGCGTCGTATTCGATCAGGCCGACCCGGTTCCACAGGAACGACACGGCGCCCGTCTCGGCGAGCGCCCCGCCCGCCTTGGTGAAGTAGGACCGTACCTCGCCCGCCGTCCGGTTGCGGTTGTCGGTGAGCGCCTCGATGATCACGGCGACGCCGCCGGGCGCGTAGCCCTCGTAGCGCACTTCGTCATAGTTCTCACCGTCGGCCCCGGCGGCCTTCTTGATGGCCCGCTCGATGTTGTCCTTGGGCATGTTCTCCGCCCGGGCGGCGAGAACCGCGGACCGCAGGCGCGCATTCATCGCGGGGTCGGGTAGGCCGAGCTTGGCGGCCACCGTGATCTCGCGGGCGAGCTTGGAGAAGAGCTTGGAGCGGACCGCGTCCTGCTTGCCCTTCTTGTGCATGATGTTCTTGAACTGACTGTGTCCGGCCATGGCGATTCCCGTTGCGAGGGGCGCTGCGCGCCCTTGTTCTCCTGTCTTTGTTGGAAGAGTCCGCCCGCGTAAAGGGGATTGCAAGGGGCTGGCGCATGCGGGCCGGCGCCGTGGGCCTGATGGCCCGATCCAAAAATGGCGGGTGCTCCCGCAGGAAAACCGCGCTAGCGTCGGGGGGTCATCGAGCGAGGTCGAATCCATGAAATCCCACGCGAAAGTTGTGGTGATCGGCGGGGGCGTGGTGGGGGCCAGCGTGCTCTATCACCTCGCCAAGGCCGGATGGACCGACGCCGTCCTGCTCGAGCGGGCGGAACTCACGGCAGGTTCGACCTGGCATGCCGCCGGGGGCATGCACACGGTCAACGGCGACCCGAACGTCGCTAAGCTCCAGCAATATACCATCGAGCTCTACAAGGAGATCGAGGAGCTGTCCGGCCAGTCCTGCGGGGTCCACCTGACCGGCGGCATCATGCTGGCCGGCACGCCCGAACGGCTGGACTGGCTGAAGCTTGCCCAGGCGCGCGGGCGCTATCTCGGCATGTCGCTCGAACTGCTCTCGGTCGACGAATGCGCCAAGCTGTTCCCGCTCATGGACAAGCGGCACTTCGTCGGCGGCATGTACGACCCCGTCGAGGGCCATTGCGATCCGTGGGGCGTGACCAACGCCTATGCCAAGGCCGCCCAGCTCAAGGGCGCCTCCATCGAGCGGCAGTGCCGCGTCACCGACCTGCAGCCTCGTCCCGACGGCGGCTGGGATGTCGTCACCGAGCAGGGCACCGTCGTCGCCGAGCACGTCGTCAATGCGGGAGGCCTGTGGGCGCGCGAAGTCGGGCGCATGGTCGGCCTCGAACTTCCGCTGCTCGCGATGGAGCACCACTACCTCATCACGGAGGACATGCCCGAGCTGATCGGCCAGAAGGAGCAGCTCCACTGCATCGACTTCGAGGGCGAGATCTACCTCCGGCAGGAGCGCGGGGGCATGCTGCTCGGCACTTACGAGAAGAGCGGCGTGCCGTGGTCCGAGCGCACGACGCCATGGGATTTCGGGCAGAACCTGCTGCCGAACGACCTCGATCGGATCGCACCCGAACTGGAGGTCGGCTTCGAGCATTTTCCCGCTTTGGGCACGGCCGGCATCAAGCGGATCATCAACGGCCCCTTCACCTTCGCTCCCGACGGCAACCCGTTGATCGGGCCCGTGAAAGGCCTGTCGAACTTCTGGGTGGCCTGCGCCTGCATGGCCGGCTTCAGCCAGGGCGGCGGCGTGGGGCTCGCCTTGTCGAACTGGATGACGGAGGGCGATCCCGGCTTCGACATCTGGGGCATGGACGTGTCGCGCTACGGCGACTGGGCGACCATGGCCTACACCAACGCCAAGGTCCGCGAGAACTATTCCCGGCGCTTCCGCATCCGCTTCCCCAACGAGGAACTGCCCGCCGCCCGGCCCCTGCGCACGACGCCGATCTACGACCGGCTCGCGACCGAGAACGCCGTGTTCGGCGAGTATTGCGGCTTGGAGCACGCGCTCTGGTTCGCATCCAGCCGGGAGGAAGCGGTCGAGCGCTTCACCTTCCACAGGCCGGAATCGCACGATGCCGTCGCCGCCGAGGTCCGGGCCGTACGCGACGGGGTGGGCGTGATCGAGACGGCCAACTACGGCAAGTTCGAGGTCACCGGCCCCCGGGCCGCGGACTTCCTGTCGACCATCATGGCCAACACGCTTCCAGCCGTCGGCCGGATGGCGCTGACGCCGATGCTGAACGAGCGCGGCAAGCTGATCGGCGACTTCACGGTGGGCCGGCACGCCGCCGACCGGTTCTTCGTCGTGGGGACCTACGCGGCGGAGTCCTACTATCTCCGGTGGTTCGAGCGCTTCATGCCCGCGACGGGCGTGACCGTGCGCCCCTGCGCCATGGAATATACCGGCCTTGCCATCGCCGGCCCGCAGTCCCGCGCCCTGCTCGCGAGCCTCGTCCATGACGACCTCTCGTCGGCGGCCTTCCCCTTCATGACCTTCCGGCGGATGGAGGTCGGCATGGTCCCCGCGCTGGTCGGCCGGGTCAGCTTCACCGGCGACCTCGGCTACGAAATCTGGGTCACGTCCGACTATCAGCGCGCGCTGTACGCTCTCCTCCGCGAGGCCGGCAAGCCGCTCGGCCTTCGCCCCTTCGGCGGACGTGCGCTCCATGCCATGCGCCTTGAAAAGGCGTTCGGCACCTGGGCGCGGGAGTACCGGCCGATCTATGGCCCGGACGAGGCCGGGCTCGGCCGTTTCATCAGCATGGGTCGCGGCGATTTCGTCGGGCGAGCCGCCGTGGAGGCTGCGCGGGCGGAGGGCGGCGGGCCGCTGCGCCTCTGCCTCTTCGACGTCGAAGCCGAGACGGCCGATGCGATCGGCGACGAGCCGATCTGGCATGACGGCAAGGTCGTGGGCTGGGTGACGTCCGGCGGCTACGGCCACAGCGTGGGCCGCTCGCTCGCGCTTGGCTATGTCCCCAGGGGTGCGGCGGAGGCGACGGACGGCTTCGCCATCGAGATCATCGGGGCGCGCCGTCCGGCCAAGCGGCTCGGCGGGGCGGCTTTCGACCCGACCGGCGCGCGCATGCGGGCCTGAGCCTGCCCACGACCCGTCACGGGGCGGGAGCGATCTGGACTGCCCGGGCTACCGCGGCGATGGCTGCATTGCGCTCCTCGAAACGCGCCGTCGTCTGCGTGAGGTAGACGCAGACGACCAGCGGCTTGCGGCCGGGCGGCCACAGCACGGCGATGTCGTTGGTCGTGCCGTGATCGCCGCCGCCCGTCTTGTCCCCCACCCGCCACGTGCCGGGCAGGCCGGCGCGCAGCTTCGCGCCGCCCGTCTGATTGGACACGAGCCATGTCGTGAGCTGCGCGCGAGAGGACGAGGAGAGCCGTTCCCCCAGGACGAGCGACACCAGATTGTCGGCCATCGCGTCGGGCGTCGTGGTGTCGCGCTCGTCGCCCGGAAGGGCCTCGTTGAGAGCGGTCTCGGAGCGGTCGAGGCGGGTCACGGCGTCGCCGATCGATCGCGCATAGGCCGTGACCGCCGGCGGCCCGCCCAGGCTCGCGAGGATCAGGTTGCCCGCCGTATTGTCGCTCTGCGTCATGGCGGCCGCGCAGAGCTCCGCCAGGGTCATGCCGTCCCCGACCCGGGTCTCCGTCACCGGAGAGTAGCTCACGAGGTCGCCGGGCCCGAAGGGAACGCGCCGGTCCAGGTGCTCGCGACCGGCATCGACGCGGGCGAGCACGGCCCCGCAGGCGAGCAGCTTGAAGGTGCTGCACAGGGGAAACCGCTCCGACGCACGATGGCCGACGCGTCGGCCCGACTCCGTATCCAGCACGGCCACGCCCATGCGGCCACCGCTCTGGACCTCGATCCGGGCCAGCGCGGCCGCAAGATCCTCCGCCGCCTTCGCCGCCCCGGCCGGCCGCGGTCGCCCGGCGATCCATCCGGCGATGCTCGCGAAGGCGACCGTGCCGAAGCCGCGTCGCGTCAGCATTCGTGTCCTCTCCCTCGATTGTGATCCCCGGACGGGTGCCGGTCAGCGGCCCTGTCCGGCGCTTGAACCATCGACAAAGCCTGGAAGTCCCGTCAAGTTCGGGGACAAAGAGGATCTCATGACCCCCGTCACACGCCGCCGAACGACCCTGAGCGCCATAAGCGCTGTTCTCGCGATCGCGCTGCCCGTCTGCGCAGCCCGGGCCGAAAGCCCCACCCTGGCGGCCTTGGCGGCGGGGCCGCAGCGCTCCCCCTCGAACGTCGCCCGCGATGGATTCCGCCATCCGGTCGAGGACCTGGCCTTCTTCGCCATCAAGCCGGACAGCACGGTCGTCGAGATCCTGCCCGGTGCATCAGGATATTGGACGGAGATCCTCGCACCCTACCTCAAGGACCGGGGCCGCTACATCGCCGCCAATGGTCCCGCGGACTCGGCCTCCGACGAGACCAGGCGCGAGAATGCCGGTTTCGCAGCCAAGATCGCGGCCGATCCCGCCGACTTCGCCAAGGTCGAGACGGCGGAGTTCGCGCCCGGCCAGCGGGACCTCGGACCGCCCGACTCGGCCGATGCCGTGCTCACTTTCCGGAACATCCACAACTGGATGGCCAACGGCACGGCGGACGCCGCCTTCGCGAGCTTCTACCGCGTGCTGAAGCCGGGCGGCATCCTCGGTGTCGAGGAGCATCGCGGCCGGACCGACCAGCCGCAGGATCCGTTGGCCAAGACCGGCTATGTCAGGCAGGATTTCGCCATTGCCCTGGCGGAGAAGGCGGGTTTCCGCCTGCGCGCCACTTCCGAGATCAACGCCAATCCTCGGGACACCAAGGACTATGCCGCCGGCGTTTGGACGCTGCCGCCGACCTACCGGCTCAAGGACCAGGACCGCGCCAAGTACCAGGCCATCGGCGAGAGCGACCGCATGCTGCTCACCTTCGTCAAGCCTGCGGCTGACAAGTAGCCATCAGCTCGCGAGCTTCGTTTCGACCTGGTCCATCAACGGCAGCGGACGGTTGCTCTCGTCCCAGGCGGCCCGGGGCTCCTCCAGGCCGAGCGCGATCCTGAGGCGCCCGAAATCGATCGGCTTGGTGAGAAAGTCGTCGATGCCCGCATCGAAGCAGGCCTGACGGTCGTCCTCGAAGGCGAAAGCCGTGAGGGCCACGATCCGCGTGGGCGGCGCGCCGGCGCCCTTCTCCGCCCGGCGGATCAGGCGGGCGGCCTCCTGACCGTCGAGACCGGGCATGCAGATGTCCATGAGGATGGTGTCGAAGGCGCGCGCCTCTCCCTGCATGGCGGCCAGCGCCGCCGTCAGTGCCACGGCGCCGTCGGCCGCGTGGGTCACCTGCGCGCCGATGCGGTCGAGCATCTTCAGCATGACCATCGTATTGATCTCGTTGTCCTCGGCGAGAAGGATCCGGAGGGTGCTGCCGGCTGCGAGGCGTGGGACCGGCTTCGGCGCCGGCCCCCTCGGCACAAGGGCGACGGGCCGCTCCGGCCCGAGCCGGTTGGCGAGTGACTGCGCGCGGATCGGCTTGACGAGCCAGCCGCCAAAGGCACTGACCATCTTCTGCCCGAAGGCGCGCCGCTCGAAAGGCGAGAACATGAGCAGGCTCTGGGCGATGCCCGCGGCCGTTGCGGCGTCGGCGATCCTGTTGCAGGCCTCCTGCCCCAGGCCGCAATCGACGACGAGAAGGTCGGGGGTCGCCGCGGCGATCTGGGCCAAGGCGGCCTCCACGGTCGGCGCGATGCTCGTGCGCGCACCGGAGGAACCCAGCATCTGCGCCAGGAAGGCGCCCTGGAACGGGGCCAGCGCCACGACCAGCGCCGTCCGGCTCTTGAGGTCGGGCAGCACGGGTTCGGCAGACGCCTCGCTGTCCGGCGCGAGCGGCAGGACCGCCGTGAAGCCGAACACCGATCCCCCGCCGGGCCGGTCGGCCAGGGTCAGGTCGCCGCCCATCAGGGTGACGATCCGGCGTGCGATGCTCAGACCAAGCCCGGACCCGCCGTGATTGCGATGGATCACGGCGTTGCCCTGCTCGAACTCGTCGAAGATGGCGGCCCGGCGCTCGGGCGGAACGCCGGGGCCGGTGTCGGTGACCGTGAAGGAGACGCCTCCCCCCGGGGCACGCACGACGCGGACGCCGACGCCGCCGCGTTCGGTGAACTTGATGGCATTTCCTGTGAGGTTGATCAGCACCTGCCGCAATCGCGCGGCGTCGCCGAGCAGCATGGCCGGAACGTCCGGCGCCACGAGCGACGCGATATCGAGCCCCTTCTCCTGGGCGCGGGGCGCGAGGAGCTCGGTGACTTTCTCGACGACTGTGCGCACCGAGAAGGCGTCGGCCGCCAGATCGAGCTTACCCGCCTCGATCCGCGTCAGGTCCAGCACCTCGTCGATCAGGGCGGTGAGCGCGCGGCCGGAGGTATGGATGGCATCCACGTAGGCCTGCTGCTCGGGTTCGAGCGGGGTTCCGCTCAGCAGTTCCGCCATGCCCAGCACGCCATTGAGCGGCGTGCGGACCTCGTGGCTGACGGCCGCCAGGAAGCGCGACTTGGCGTGCGCCGAGGTCTCGGCTCTGACCCGGGCCTCACCCGCCGCCTTCACCTCCCAAAGATCGTCGGACAGCTTCTCCTGCGCCTCGGCGATCTGCTTGGCCTGACGCCGCATCCGTGCGCGGTCGACCTGGGCCTGGAGGAACAGCGCGAAACCCGCCGCACCGATCACCCAGGCGAAAAGGGTGCTGCCGAAGAGGGCGGCTGCAAGGTCGAGCATCGGCAGGGGTCCGGAAGGGCGCGGTCTGGTCCCAGGATCATAGCCCGCAAACCGTAACGATTGGGTTGCGCCTGCCCTTGCGGCACTCCCGCGCCCCGTCCGGCCCCTCAGGGCGGCGCTTCCCCGAACGCGCCGTGCGCCGGGCCATTCCGCCGGTCGCCCACGGCCCGATACGACAGCGCCTCGGCGAGGTCGGCTCGCCCGATCTCGCCCCGGCCGGCGAGATCGGCCAGCGTCCGGGCCAGCTTGAGGACGCGATGATAGCCGCGCGCGCTGAGCCGCATGGCGTCGCTGGCCTGGCGCAGGAGCGTCGTGGCAGGCCCGTCCAGCTTGACCGCGGACTCGACCGCGCCGGCGGGCGCGCTGGCGTTTGTCGTGGACGCAGGCAGCCCGAACGCAGCGTAGCGCTGCGCCTGCCGGTCCCGGGCGGCAGCCACCCGCGCGGCGACCTCGGCCGACCCCTCGCGTGGCGCGGGCAGCAGGAGGTCGGCCGCACTCACGGCCGGCACATCGAGATGCAGGTCGATGCGATCGAGCAGCGGCCCCGAGAGCCGGGCCTGGTACTGCGCCATGCAGCGCTCGTTCGGCTGGCGCCGACAGGCGTAGCCGGGCTCCATCGCGTGCCCGCAGCGGCACGGATTCATGGCGGCGACGAGCTGGAACCGGGCGGGATAGGTCACGCGATGGTTGGCGCGGGCGATCGACACCTCGCCCATCTCAAGCGGCTGGCGCAGGCTGTCGAGAACGGGCGTCGAGAACTCCGGCAGCTCGTCGAGGAACAGCACGCCATGGTGGGCCAGCGACACCTCGCCCGGTCGCGCCCCGGCGCCCCCGCCGACGAGAGCCGGCATGGAAGCTGAATGATGCGGGCTCCGAAACGGCCGCCGCTCGCTGAGGGCGCCCCCCGCCAGCGCCCCGGCCACCGAATGGACCATGGCGACCTCCAGCAGTTCGCCGGGGCTGAGCGGCGGCAGGATGGAGGGCAGCCGCGCCGCCAGCATCGATTTGCCCGCGCCGGGCGGGCCGTTCATCAGCAGATTGTGGCCGCCCGCCGCGGCGATCTCCAGGGCGCGCTTGGCGGTCTCCTGTCCCTTGACCTCGCGCAGGTCCGCCCCGGCCGGGCCCGGCGCCCGGAGGGCCGGCGCCGGACGGGCCAGCACCTGCGTGCCCTTGAAGTGGTTGGCGAGCTGGATGAGCGAGACGGGCGCGAGGATGTCGAGGTCGCTCGCCGCCCAGGCGGCCTCCGGGCCGGATGGCGCGGGGCAGATCAGGCCATGGCCCCGGGCATTGGCGGCGACAGCGGCCGGCAGCACGCCGGCGACGGCGCTCAGGGTGCCGTCGAGCGCCAACTCGCCCAGCACGGTATAGCCGGCAAGGGCATCGGGCGGGATGGCGCCGATGCCCGCCATCACGCCGAGCGCGATGGGCAGGTCGTAGTGGCTGCCCTCCTTGGGCAGGTCGGCCGGCGCCAGATTGACGGTGATGCGCTTGGCCGGCAACGCCAGGCCCGAGGCGGTGAGCGCGGCGCGCACCCGCTCGCGCGATTCGGCTACCGCCTTGTCCGCGAGGCCGACGATCATGAACAGCACGGAGCCGTTGGCGATCTGCACCTGCACGTCGACAGGACGCGCCTCGATGCCTTCGAACGCCACCGTCGCGACACGGACGACCATGCACCCTCGCTCAAGCCTCGGGCGAGGCGTCCCAGCCTAGCCGACGTGGACGGGTCCTGCCAACGCCGTCCATCACTCGTCCGCCAGGGCGCCGAGCGTGGCGTTTGCGACGGCGGAGGCTGTGATCGCCGCGGGAAACCCCGCATAGAACGCAAGATGCGTGATGAGGGCGCTGAGCTCGCGTTTGCTGATCCCGTTATCGATCGCCCGTCGCAGATGAGCGGGAAGTTCGTCGGCGCAGCCCAGCGCCACGAGGGCGGCGACGGTGATCAGGCTGCGGTCGCGTTTGGGCAGGTCCGGGTCGTTCCAGACCTGATCGTAGAGCGGGCTCTCGACCAGCGCGGTCAGCTTGGGCGTGAACGGTTTCGCAGCTGCGCGCGGGCTGGTGAAATCAATGTCGCTCATGCGTCTTCCCCAGGATCGAGGGGCCGAAGATAGGGGGGCCCGGCGGAGCCGCAAAGCCCGGCGCAGCCCCGCTTCGCACCGCCCGCATCAATGGCCGACCACAAGGGGACCGGCGATCAGGCCTGCTCGGCCTCGGCGTCGTCTGTGCGGAAATAGGGTTCGACCACGCCCTTGAGCTTGATCGTCATCGGGTTGCCCGCCCGGTCGCGCGCCTTGCCGGCCGAGACTTTGATCCAGCCTTCGCTGATGCAGTACTCCTCCACGTTGGTCTTTTCCTTGCCGTCGAACTTGATGCCGATACCGTGGGCCAGCACCGCCTCGTCGTAATAGGGGCTGTTCGGATTGACGCAGAGGCGGTCGGGCAGCGTGTCGGTCATGGAAGCGTCTCGGGGGAACTGGTGCCGACGGGATAACGGGCGCGCGCGGCTCGTGCAACCACCCGGCTGCCGCGTCGCGCCCACGCAATCCCGCGACGCCCTTGCGACGGCGGTGCGAGCACACGACGTGTAATCCGGTCGCACGCTTCACGGACCGGGCCGTCATCAGGTCATGGTTCCCAACCCGGCGGACACTCCTGCCCATGACCGCACGCCAAGACATGATCTCGCTGCTGAAGAACCGGCGCGAAGGCTACTCGCTTCCGCAGGGCCTCTACACCGATCCGGCCTTCTTCGCCCTCGACCTGGAGAACATCTGGTATCGGGAATGGCTGTTCGCGGGGCACGACATCGAGATTCCCGAGATCGGCAACTTCTTCACGATGCAGGTCGGAGACTACAATCTGATCGTGATCCGCGGGAAGGACGGCGAGATCCGGGCGCTGCACAACTCCTGCCGGCATCGCGGCTCACGGGTCTGCACGGTCGAGCAGGGGACGGCCAAGCGGCTGATCTGCCCCTATCACCAGTGGACCTACGACACCGATGGCACGCTGCTGCGGGCCCGGCACATGGAAGGCGAGATCGACAAGACGCAATTCGGCCTGAAGCAGGCGCACTGCGAGACGGTCGGCGGCTACATCTTCGTCTGCGTCGCCCAGCACGCGCCCGACTTCGCGCCGTTCCGCACCCAAGCCCTGCCTTACCTCGCGCCCCACAAGCTCGGCGGCCACGTCAAGATCGCGGCGCAGAACACCATCGTCGAGAACGGCAACTGGAAGCTCGTCTGGGAGAACAACCGGGAGTGCTACCACTGCGCCGCCAATCACCCGGAGCTCTGCCGAACCTTCCCCGAGACACCGGGCGTCACCGGTGTGACGGGCGCCAATGCCGATCCTGACATCCTGGCGCACTGGCAGAAGTGCGAGGCGGCCGGGCTTGCCAGTGAGTTCCGGATCGCGCCCACCGGCCAGTTCCGCAACACGCGCATGCCGTTGGTCGAGGGCGCCGTGAGCTACACCATGTCGGGCAAGGCCGCGGTCGCGCGTCCGCTCTGCGACGAGGTGACCACGCCGGAAATCGGCGCGATGCTGATGTTCCACTATCCGACGACCTGGAACCATGTGCTCGGCGATCACGCCGTCTCCTTCCGCGTGCTGCCGATCGACGCCACCCACACCGCCGTGACCACCAAGTGGCTGGTTCACAAGGATGCGGTCGAGGGGGTCGACTACACGATCGAGGAGCTCACCGCCGTCTGGAACGCGACCAACGACCAGGACCGCCGCGTGGTCGAGGACAATCAGTTCGGCATCAATTCGCCGGCCTACGAGCCGGGGCCCTACTCGGTCTCGGCCGAGGGCGGGGTGCAGCAGTTCGTGGACTGGTACTGCCATTTCAGCGAGCGCGCGCTGACCGGGGATCGCGCAACACTCAGCCGCGTCGCCTGATCGACGCTCCCCGCCGTCGCGAAAAAGCAGAGGCGCCCCTTGCGGGCGCCTTTTTGTTCGCGTAGCCGGATCAGCCCGACGCGGACAGCCTCTCCGACTGTCGCCGGCGCAGGGTCGCCCGACGCGCCGCCGCGCGCGGCAGGATGAACGACGGTGCTACAAAAGATCGACATCCCGGTCGGCGCGCAGACCCAGCGCAACGTGATCTGCGTCAAATGGGGTGACAAATACCCCGCCGCCTACGTCAACATGCTCCACGACATGGTCAAGCGGAACCTCAGCGGAGCCTATCGCTTCGTATGCCTGACGGATGACGCGCAGGGCATCCATCCCGCCGTGGAGTGCTTTCCCATTCCCTTCGTCCATCCGGAATGGTCCGGCCGGGAGGGGGGCTGGCGCAAGCTCGCGACCTTCGACCGGGTTCTCTACGATCTGAGGGGGACGGCGCTGTTCCTCGACCTCGATGTCGTGATCGTGCGGCCCATCGACGATCTCTTCGCGATCGAGGGTGCCTTCCTCATCGCGCACGACCGGCGCCTCGCCTCCCGCGGCATCAGCAACTCGTCGGTCTACCGCTTCGAACTGGGCGCTCATCCGTCGATCCTCGACGAGTTCCGGTCCAATCCGGCCGGGGTCACGTCGCGCTATCGGAACGAGCAGGCCTATCTGTCGGCCCGCATGCGGGAGACCGGCTGCCTTCGGGAGTGGCCGCGAGGCTGGTGCGTCAGCTTCAAGTACAATTGCCTGCCGGCCTGGCCGCTCAACTATCTCCGCACGCCGGCCTGCCCGCCGGATGCACGTGTCATCTTCTTTCACGGCAATCCGAAGCCGCCCGAGGCCATCGCCGGGTTCAGCGGTTGGCGCCGCTACACCCATCCCACGCCCTGGCTGGCCGAGCACTGGCGCTGAGCGCCGGACACGACCAGCGGCCGGCTGAATGCAGCAGAAAACGGCTCAGTTGAAGCCGGGCAGGAGCGCCATCAGCTGCTTGGGCAGCCCCGGCGACTCGCCGGTGATCTCCTTCGGCAGCGCCGCGCTGGACAGCTGCTCAGGCTTGGCGACGGGCGCAGCCGGAGCGAGCGCCGGCTTGCTCGCGCTGACCCGGACGTTGCGCTTGGGCGGAAGCGGCACGGAGGCGGGCTGAGGCGCTGGCGCTGGCGCCGTCGCGGCGACGACGGGCGCCGCCTCGGGCTTCGTGGCCGCGCCGAAGCTCAACCACGTCTTGAAGATGCCCTGGTTCTCGTCCTTGGCGTCCGTCTTGGCGAAGGCCGACGGCGCCGCGTCGAACACAGCCGGCCCTACGGCCTGCGCGACCTGCGTCACGGGGACCGGCGAACTCTTGGGCGACATCGGCGGCGACATCGGCAGGCTCGCCACGACCGGCGGAGCCGGGTTCACGACGTTGCCCTTCGCGAGCAGCTCCTTCGACCGGGCCTTGGCGGCCGCCAGCTGCACCGCCACCGACTTCGACTTGACGCCGTCGTCGAGCGCGATCTCCGTCGGTCCGGCCGCCAGGGCGTCCGGGCGGCTGACTTCCGCGATCTGGTGCTTGAAGGCGTCGTTCTGGCCGCCATCGGCGTAGACGATCTGCACGGGCTTGACGCCCTTGGCGACGAGCGAAGCGACCTCCGCATTGTCCTTGGCTTCTTTGGCCGCGAGCAGAGCCTTGACCGACGGATCCTCGCTGAGGGGCGGGCAGTCCGACAACGCGTCGAAGCGGGCGTCGCCCTTGGGCGAGGCGCCGAACACATAGTGCTTGTTGCAGACTCCCACGGGAGTCTCCGTCTTCGTCGTCTCGAAATAGTCCGAGCCCTTCTTCAGCTCTTTCCAGAACGGCATGTTCGGGTCGAGCCGCAGCTTGGCAAGGTTCTCGGCCGTCATCCGGAACGGGTAGGACTGCATCTGGATCGCCCGCTGTCCGCCCGCGAAAGACTCCCGCGCCAGCGCGTAGATCTCCTCGATCTGCTTGTCCGTCATCGAGAAGCAGCCCGCCGACGAGCAGATGCCATGCACCATGATGGAGCCGCCCGCCCGGCCGTTGGCCCGGTCGAAGGCATTCGGGTAGCCGACGTTGAACGACAGGTAGTAATGCGAGTTCGGGTTCATCTGGCCCGGGGTGATCGTGTAGAAGCCCTCGGGAACCTGACGGTCGCCCTCGGTCTTCTTGGGCCCGAGCTGGCCCGACCAGCGGCACATCGGGAACGTCTTCAGGTGGACATAGGTACCGTCGGTCTTGCGCTTCCAGACCTCGAACTCCGCCTCCTTCTTATAGGCGCGGATCAGCATGGGCGCGTCCTTCACCGTGCCCTTGGCGGACATCAGCGCCAGCGTCTCCTGCGGAATCGGCGCGAAGGCGCGATAGCTCGTCGCGCTGCCCGTCTCCTCGCAGCCCGCCAGCAACGCCGCCCCGCCGAACGCAAGGGCGAGGAACGCGACGGAGCGGATCGAACGACCAAACGACATGCTGGGATTCCGCTGCTTTCGACCTTTGGCGACAAGATCGCGTGAACCTTGCCGCCGCCACCTTTAACCGAAGGTTAGCATGGCCCCCTCCGGCTTCGGGAAATCGCACGACGAAAAAGTTCCGGTGTGACTTAAATATTCCGGACGGCCCAAGCTGGCCTGAACCGGGTCAGGGCTTGCGGCCGATGGCCAGGAACTTGTCCGCCCGGGCGGCGATCACCTGGTCGCGATCCATGCCCTCGTAGAAGGCCAGGGCCTTGGCGATCGCGTTCTCGGTCGCCTCGAACACGGCTGCGGGATCGCGATGCGCGCCGCCGGGCGGCTCCGGCACGATCCCATCGATGATGCCGAACCGCAGAAGGTCCTGCGCCGTGATCTTCATGTTGGTCGCCGCATCCTCGGCGCGCGAGGAGTCACGCCAGAGGATCGAGGCCGACGCCTCGGGAGAGGCCACCGTGTAAATCGCGTGTTCGAGCATCAGCACGCGGTTGGCCGTGGCGATCGCGACAGCGCCGCCGGACCCGCCCTCCCCGATCACTACGGCGACGTTGGGCGCGCCGAGGGCAAGGCAGGCTTCGGTCGAGCGGGCGATGGCCTCCGCCTGGCCGCGCTCCTCTGCTTCGATGCCGGGAAAGGCACCGGCCGTGTCGACGAGCGAGAGAACGGGCAGCCCGAACCGGTCGGCCAGTTCCATCAGCCGGGCAGCCTTGCGGTAGCCCTCGGGCCGCGCCATCCCGAAATTATGCTTGAGCCGGCTCTCGGTGTCCGAGCCCTTCTCCTGGCCGATCACGCAGACCGAGCGGCCCTGGAAGCGCCCGAACCCACCCGTGATCGCCTGGTCCTCGCCGAAGCTGCGGTCGCCGGCGAGCGGGGTGAAATCGGTCACCATGGCCCTGACATAGTCGAAGAAATGCGGCCGCTGCGGATGGCGCGCCACCTGGGTCTTCTGCCAGGGCGTGAGGCCGACATAGAGGTCCGCCAGCGCCTTGGCGGCCCGCGCTTCGAGGCGCGTCAGTTCCTCCCCGATCGGCACCGCATCGTCGGCGGCGGCCACGGTGCGCAACTCCTCGATCTTGGCCTCGATCTCGGCCACGGGCTTTTCGAAATCGAGGTAGCTGCGCATGACCCCTAAAACCAAACGACCGTCCGCGAGCGGCCGGACGGAGGCCGCCCACCCACGAAGGCGCGGAACCTGACGGCTGGACCTTCCCAAGTCAAGCAAGCCCGCCGGTTGACGCTTTTCGGCCTGCAAGCCATCTGTCGATGAATGT
>CAXTVD010000026.1:0-3281 GCA_964247575.1 uncultured Lichenihabitans sp. | reverse complement strand
GCCATGTCCGGCCCGATGTCGCGACGGGGGACCCGGCCATGAAAGTCTCTCTCATCCAGATGAATTCGGGTTCGGACAAGGCGAGGAACCTCGAGGCCGCGGCGGGCCTGATCGAGCAGGCGGTCGCCGACGAGCGGCCCGACTGGATCCTGCTGCCCGAGGTCTTCGACTTCATGGGTGGGGACCGCGCCGGCAAGACGGCGGCAGCCGAGCGCCTGCCGGACGGCCCGGCCTACCGCCTCATGCAGGACCTCGCCCGGACCCACGGCGTGTTCATCCATGCGGGATCGATCCTGGAGGCCGTGCCCGAGGACGACCGCCTCGCCAACACGACCCTGGCCTTTGATCGCGCGGGCCGGGAGATCGCCCGCTACCGCAAGATCCACCTCTTCGACATCACCGCGCCGGACGGCACAGCATACAAGGAGAGCGCGACCATCAAGCCGGGCGACGCCGTCGTCACCTATGACTGCGAGGACGTCACCGTGGGCTGCTCCATCTGCTACGATCTTCGCTTCCCCGCGCTGTTCCAGGCGCTCGCAGCCAAAGGGGCGACGATGATCGCCCTGCCCGCCGCCTTCACCATGCAGACCGGCAAGGACCACTGGGAAGTTCTGTGCCGCGCAAGGGCCATCGAGACCGAGACCTATTTCTGCGCCGCGGCGCAGACCGGCAGCTTCCAGCAGGGTAACGAGACCCGGCACACCTACGGCCATTCGCTTGTCGTCGACCCCTGGGGGCTCGTCGTAGCCCGGGCGTCCGACGGAGTCGGCCACGTCTCGGCACGGATCGAGCCCGCCCGGGTCGAGAAGGTCCGGGCGATGATCCCCGTCGCCCGCCACAAGGTCGCCCTGCCCGCCTGAAGGACGCCACGACGCCGTGAAACAGCCCGCAACCGCCACCCGCTCCGAATTGGCCTCCGCCCTCGACCTCGACCGCCTGCTCGGCCCCGACGCGGCACGCTCGCCCGAGATGGAAGCGGTCTGGCAGTGGCTGGCCGAGGAAGATGGCGGCGTTCCCAACTGGCTCACCCTGCCGGCGGTCGAGGCGCGGGCGCTGCAGAACCGCCTGACCGAGCGCTGGAACCGCGAGCAGCCCGACGTCGCCTCGGTCGCGCCGCTGACCCTGCCGGGCGTACCGCCCGTGCCGGCCGAACTGGTCACGCCCTTCGACGCCCAACCCGGCTGCATCCTGTTCATCCATGGTGGCGGATGGGCCTTCGGTACGCTGGGAACCTACGCCCGCCTCACGCGGCTGCTGGCGCGCGAGACCCGCACCCGCGTCCTGTCCGTCGATTACCGACTCGCGCCCGAACATCCCTTTCCCGCCCCCTTCGACGATGCGCTGACGGCCTGGCGCGCCCTGGTGGAGCGGGCCGGCGATCCCGGCTTCGAGGGCCCCCTCGCGGTGGCGGGCGACAGCGCCGGCGCCAATCTCGCTCTGGCCGTGGCCCTGCACGAGATCGCGGCCAACCGGCGCCGCCCCGACAACGCCCTGCTGTTCTATGGCGCCTACGAGGCCGGCGTGGACAGTCCCTCCGCCCTCCGCTTTGCCGAAGGGTATGGCCTGACCCGCGCCGGCATGGCCCGGTTCTGGGACTGGTACGCGCCGCCCGGTGGCCCGACCGACCGCGGCGATCCGCGCGTAAGTCCCTTGCGGGCTGCCGACACGGCCCTGGCCCGTCTGCCGCCGGTGTTCCTGAATGCGGCCGGCCTCGATCCGCTGCTCTCCGACACGGTCGCGCTCGGCCGGAGGCTGGAAGCGGCCGGCATCACCCACCAGCTGCATGTGCACGAGGGCGTGCATCACGGCTTCATGCAGATGAGCCTCAAACTGCCCGAGGCGCAGGCCGCAATCCGGCGGGCCGCCGCGTTCTTCGGCGAGCACGCCCGGGGGAACTGACGCCACGGCCCCGCGCAGGGTCGGGACGCGCGCCCAGGCCGGTCACGGCCGCTGCGCGGCACGGCCTCCATGCTTTTTCGCCAGCCGCTCGGCCTTGGCGACCAGGGCGACGCCGAGCTTGTCCCGCAGCTCGGCGGCGCGCGCCTCCGTGACCTTTGTCGCGCAGTAGCCGTGCCGACCTTCCTCGGCATAGCTGCGGCAGATCTCTTCCCGCGTCGAGGAGAACTGGGCCTGCTCCCGCGCAAAGCCCATGATCGTGGGCTTGTCCTTGGTGGCGGCCGTCAGGGCCTTGTAGTTGGCCCGAACGGCGGCGACCGCCCGGCCGCGCGCCTTCTCGATCTCCTTGTCCTTGTCCGGGCCAAGATCGGCGACGCCGGGTCCCCAGAGGCCAGCCGGGTCGACGTGGCAGTCCGCCGCCTTGAACTCGCAGGCGCCCTGGGCCGTGTCGACGAGGACGGCGCCATCGAGGACGTCGAAGACGATGGGACAGGCGGGGTAGGCGATCTGGATGCGCTCCACGCCCAGCGGTCGGCCGAGCCCCGTGGCCGCAAGGGGCGTCGCGTCGGCCTGCACCTGGCAGGTCGCACGCGGATTGCTGATCATCGTCCCGGACAGGACGAGGCGGCTGACGGTGAGCTGCTTGTCCGACACCGCGAAGGTGATCTGCGAGGGACCGCCATTGAGCAGCAACGTCTTGCCGCCAAGGGTCGAGGGGCTCGGCACGACGGCCGGCGCAGGAACGCTGCTGGGCGCCTCGCCCCTGGGCCGCGACGGTTTGGCCCGCGGCGCCTCGGACGCGCCCTCGGGGGTCGGAGCGACCGCACCGGGCAGGACGATCTGCGCCTCTGCCGCCGCGGTCCAGAACCCGATGAGGAGCAAGGCCAGGACCGGACGCCGCTTGCGAGAGGAATGAAACGGGGCCGCGTCGCGCATCATGGTCATGGCTCTGCTTCGCATCCGGATGGCGCAGCACGGGATCAACCTGCGGAGGACCCCGTGCAAAGTCAAAGACATGCTGGGCTGCGCGCCAATTGGTATCGGATTGCGACACCGCTGCCACAGCTCGCTTTTGCGCTTCGCGAATTCCAACCCGCGAGCCCAGGCGCGGCTTCAGCGGGTCCCGACGGCCGTGCGCCTGCCCCTGAAAATTGTTCGCCCGCGGGCTGTTGAGGCGGAGGGCGGCTCGGGCGTAGGATGGGCGCAGTCTCCGGACGACGCCTGCCCGGCTCCGTCGGACCGGTCCCGCACTCAAGGCGCGCTCGTGCATTATTCAATCTTCTCGGTACTCTCGCAGGCGTTCAAGGGTCAGACGGGCTGGACCCCCTTGTGGCGGGAGCCGGAACCCAAACGGGCCTACGACGTCGTGATCGTCGGCGGGG
>CAXTVD010000025.1:14378-20846 GCA_964247575.1 uncultured Lichenihabitans sp. | reverse complement strand
GCCGTTGGCGATCTGCTGGAGGCCGAGCGCCACGGCGCGCAGGCCGCTGCCACACAGCTGATTCAGTCCCCAGGCCGTCTTCTCCTTGGGCACGCCCGCCGCCATGGCCGCCTGTCGGGCGGGGTTCTGGCCCTGACCGGCGGTCAGCACCTGTCCGAGGATCACCTCGTCGACCTCGCTCGGCTCGATCTTCGCCCGGTCCATGGCGCCCCGCACCGCTTCGGCCCCGAGTTCGTGAGCCGGCGTATTGGCGAACGCGCCGTTGAAGGCCCCGACGGCCGTCCGCGCCGCACTGACGATGACGATTTCGGTGGTAGACATGAACGCTCCTCCATCCATCCGTTTCTTGACGGGTCTCAAGCCCATTCCGGCGGACCTGGCGCGCCATCGGGGCCGAGGGCCGAACGTTACAACGCCCTCACCGGCCCAGTCGGGATATGGCGCTTGAGAAACCGGCTGGAAAGTCCTTCCGCAGCGCATGATTGTGGTTTCGCACAAGCAGCACAACGCTTATCTTGCGGGCAGCGGCTTTCCCACTTTTGCTCGAAACCGCTGCAGTGTGATGTGGAACGGATACGACTCCCGCGTCCGGCCAGAGGGATAGAACCGCAGCGCCGCGATTCAGCGCTTCGCGGAATCGGGTAGGACCACCATGACGGCGACCGACGATCAGGCTCCGATTACGATCAAGAAATACGCCAATCGTCGCCTCTACAATACGGGCACGAGTACCTATGTGACGCTCGAGGACTTGGCGGGCATGGTCAAGCGGGGCGAGAACTTCGCCGTGTTCGACGCCAAATCCGGCGACGAGATCACCCGCAGCGTGCTGGCGCAGATCATCTTCGAGCAGGAGGGCAAGAACGGCCACAGCCTGCTCCCGGCCACCTTCCTGCGCCAGCTCATCCGTTTTTACGGCGACAGCATGCAGATGCTCGTGCCGAGCTACCTGCAGTTCGCCATCGAGCAGCTGACCAACGATCAGCACAAAATGCGCGAGCAGGTCGAGACGGCGCTCGGGGCCAAGATGATCCCTGGCCAGGCGTTGCGAAGCCAGATCTTCGATCAGCTCGAGGAACAGACACGGTCCAACATGGTGCTGTTCTCGCAGGCGCTCTCGATGTTCAATCCCTTCGCCCCGCCCAACGGGTCCGGACCGGGTGCGCTCTACGGGGCTGTCACCGCCGCCCCGCCGGCCCCGCCGGATGACGACGACATCGACAGCCTGCGCACCGAACTCGGCGAAATGCAGAAGCGCTTGGAGCGTCTCGCCTCGAAGGGCTGACGGACCTCTTCGGCTTCAGCCGCTGCCGGCCTCAGCCGCTGCGCGGCGTGGGCCGCCAATCCGGCGGAGCCAGTTCGAAGTGCTCGAACAGGAAGCCGGGCGCCACGGTGCACCCCACGAGGGTCCAGGCGCCGAGGCTCGTTGCGGTCTGCCAGTGGCCCGGCGGCACGACGAGCTGGGGCGTCTGGCCGGCGGCGATATCCGGCCCGAGGTGACGCGCCACGGCGTCGTGCCCGTCGGGCGAGAGCGTGAGCACCAAGGGGGCACCCGCATGGTAGTGCCACACCTCCGTGGCGTCGATGCGGTGCCATTCCGAGACCTCCCCGACGCCGAGCAGGAAGAAGATCGCCGGGGAGGCCGGCCGGCCGGATTCGTCCGTGCGCGGGTCGCGAAAGGTCTCGCGGTAGTGCCCGCCTTCGGGATGCGGGCGAAGGCCGAGCAGGCGGATCAGTTCACGCGCGTTCGGCACGAGCTCAGCCCTTGTTCTTGCGTTCGCGCAAGGCCGTGAAGACATTGGTCGGGTCGGCATCCGGCATGCCCAGGGCCGCTTTGATCCCCGGGCTGTCGGCCCGCAGGAACGGGTTTGTCGCGAGCTCGATCTCGAGGGTCGTCGGAAGGGTCGGCCGGTTATCGCTGCGCAGGCGCTCCACCGTGGCGGCCCGCTCGGCCAGCACCGGATTGGCCGGATCCACGGTCAGCGCGAACCGCGCGTTCGACAACGTGTATTCGTGGCCGCAATAGACCGTCGTCTCCGTCGGCAGGCGCGTCAGCTTCATCAACGAGTGCCACATCGTTTCGGGCGGGGTCTCGAACACCCGGCCGCAGCCCATGGCGAACAGCGTGTCTCCCGCGAACAGGACATCCTCGCTCTCGAACCAGTAGACGATGTGACCGGCGGTATGGCCTGGCGTCTCGATGATCTTGGCGCGCAATTCGCCGAGTTCCACCACATCGTCCTCGACGACGGCCAGGTCGAGACCGCCGATGCGGGACGCCTCCTTCCGGGGCGCGACCACGCGGGCCTCGGGAAAGCGGGCCTTCAGGCCGGGAACGCCCTGGGTGTGGTCGGCATGGTGGTGAGTGAGGAGGATGTCCGACAGCGTCCAGCCCTTCTGCTCCAGCGCGGCCAGGATCGGGCCGGCTTCCGGAGCATCGATCGAGGCCGTTCGTCCGCTCTCGGGATCGTGGATCAGGACGCCGTAATTGTCGTTGAGGCAGGGGAACTGATGGAGGTGGGCGGCCATGGGAAGGATCCTCGGTCGTGCAGGCGGGGCGAGCCGGTCAGGCCGCATCGGAGTTGACGGGGCGCACGCGCAGCTGAGCCAGCTGGTTGCGGGTCTTGCGGAGCACGTCGAAGCGGAAGCCGTGGAAGGTGAACACCTGTCCCATGTCGGGGATGGTCTTGGCCTCGTGGATCACGAGACCGGCGATGGTCGTCGCCTCCTCGTCCGGCAGGTTCCACCCCATCATGCGATTGAGGTCGCGAATGGGCACGGAGCCCTCGACGACGACGCTGCCGTCGGGCTGCTGACGGAAGCCCTGCACGGGCACGTCGTGCTCGTCCGCGATCTGGCCCACGATCTCCTCGAGGATATCCTCCAGCGTGATCAGCCCCATGACTTCGCCATACTCGTCAACCACCAGCGCGAAGTGCAGCTTGCGTTTCAGGAACGCCTGCAGCTGGGCGCGCAGCGTTGTCGTGGACGGGACGAACCAGGGCTCGAAGGCGAGGTCCTCGACCGTGAGGCGGGAGGCGTCGCCCTGGGCGTCGCTGAGCGCCCGCAGCAGCTCCTTGGCATGCAGCACGCCGATGATGTTGTCCGGCTGCCCCGTCCAGAGCGGAAGGCGGGTATGGGGCGAAGCCAGCGCCGCCCGCACGATCTCGCCGGGTGGCTGCCCCGCATTGAGCGTCTTCATCTGCGTCCGGTGGATCATCACATCCTCCACCGTCAGATCGCCGAGATCGAGCACCCCGCCGAACATGTCGCGGTCGTCGCGCTCCACGCCGCCTTCGCGGGCGAGGAGGTCGACGGTGCTCTTGAGCTCGTCGCGGCCGGACAGGATTGAGCGGCGCTCGTTCATCGAAACGCCGAAGAGCATCAGGATGCCCTGCACGGTGAGCTCCACCGCCTTCAGCACCGGCGCGAACACCGCCACGATGACGGCCGCCGCAGGCCCGAAGAACAGCGAGACGCGCTCGGGATAGTTGATCGCGATCGTCTTCGGCATGACCTCGGCGAAGACGAGCAGAAGCACCGTCATGATGATCGTGGCGTAGAGCACGCCGCGGTCGCCGACCAGCGAGACGAGCACGCTGGTCATCAGGGCGGACGAGCCGATATTGGCGACGTTGTTGCCCAGCAGCATCGCGCCGATGAGCCGGGCGCGGGAATCCAGCAGCCGGACCACTGAGGCGACCCGAGCGGACCCGGCCGTCTTCTCCAGGGCGTTGATGCGCGCGCGCGATGTGGCCGTCAGCGCGGTCTCGGCGCTGGAGAAGCAGGCCGACAGGATGATGCAGGCGACCACCACAGCCATGTCCAGCCAGAAATCGCCTGAGGGCGTTTCGGCTCCCATCCCGTGCATGCGATCAGTCTTTCCCGCTTTCCGCCGACAGGAAGGACGAAACCTCCCCCGGATCGATCCCCTTGGCCACGAAACTTTGGCCGATCCCGTGCGCGAGGATGAAGGTCAGGCTGCCCCGCTCCACCTTCTTGTCCTGGGCGATGGCGTCGAGCATGTCCTCCGGCGACGCCGTCCAGCCCGGCACATCGGCGAGGCGCGTCGGCAATCCCGCAGCCTGGAAGTGCCGGGCAACGCGCGTCGCATCCTGTCCGGCGGCCAGCCCCAGCCGGACCGAGAAGCGGAAGGCGAGACAGATCCCGATGGCAACGGCCTCGCCATGGATGAGACGCCGGCCGTCATAGCCGGTCAGCCGCTCCAGCGCATGGCCGAACGTATGACCCAGATTGAGCAGGGCCCGGTCGCCACGCTCGAATTCGTCGCGTGCCACGATCGCCGCCTTGGACCGGCACGCGACGGCGATGGCCTCGGCCCGCTCGGGGCCGCCGCGGGTGATCGCCGGGTGGTGGGCTTCGAGCCAATCGAAGAAGGGCGCATCGTCGATCAGCCCGTATTTCACGAGCTCGGCATAGCCCGCCTTGAACTCGCGGGGGGGCAGGGTGTCGAGCACGCCGGTATCGGCCAGAACCAGGCTCGGCTGGTGGAAGGCGCCCACGAGGTTCTTTCCGGCCGGCGAGTTGATCGCCGTCTTGCCGCCCACCGAGGAGTCGACCTGCGCGAGCAGGCTGGTCGGAATCTGCACGACCCGCATGCCGCGCTTGAGGCTGGCCGCCGCGAAGCCGGCGAGGTCGCCCACCACGCCGCCGCCGAGCGCGACGACGAGATCGCCCCGCTCCATGCGGCTTCGCAGGATGGCGTCGCAGACCTCGGCGAACCCCGCATAGGACTTGCTGCCCTCGCCGGGTGCCACGGTGACCGCGACGTGGCGGATGCCGGCCGAGTCGAGGCTCCGCTGCACGGCGCCGAGGTGATGGGCGGCGACGTGGGCGTCGGTCACCACCGCGCAGGACGCTCCGGGCGCGAGCGCGGCCAGCCGTGCGCCCGTCTCCTCGATCAGACCCCGGCCAATGAAGATGGAGTAGGAACGATCGCCCAAGGCAACCGGCACGATGACGGGCCCGGGCCCGTCATCGCGGTCGGGGTCGGCTTGAGCCGTTCGTGGGGAGGGAGCCATTGGTCCTGCGATCGGATCAGGGCCGGACCGGCAAGGCTTCGATCGCCGCGAAAATGGCGTCGACCACGCTGTCGTGCGGGCCATCGCGCGAGACAACCGTGAGGTCGGCCTCGGCATAGGTGGGATAGCGGGCGTCCATCAGCCGACGCAGCGTTCCCTCAGGATCGGGGGTCTGCAGCAGCGGCCTGTTCTGTCGCTTGCGAACCCGCCGCATCAGGACGTCGAAGTCGGCCTTCAGCCAGACCGAGAGACAGTGAGCCTTCACTGCGGCACGGGTCTCGTTGTGGATGAAGGAGCCGCCGCCGGTCGCCAGGACGCCTTGCCTGCCGCCGATCAGCCGGGTGACGACCCGGTGCTCCTTCTCGCGGAAATAGGGTTCGCCGTGCCGTGCGAAGATCTCAGGGACCGTCATTTGCGCGCAGGCTTCGATCTCGTGATCGGAGTCGATGAAAGGAAGGTCGAGCCGGGCCGCCAGCCTCTTTCCCACCACGGTCTTGCCCGCTCCCATCATCCCGACAAGGACGATCGGACGGCCGCACAAAACATCGATGACAAGTTGCTCGCGGCTCGGCGCAGCGGCGAGCGGCCGTGCTGCATATGCACTATCGATGGTGCCGGTTGCACTCATGAGACCTGTCGTAGCACGGGTCGGGCCAGGGCCCAACTCGTGCTGCGGCTTTCAGGGAACAAAGCGATGGGCTAACCCAACCCGCCTCGCTCGAAACACAGCAACCAGGGTCTCTCAGATCGCCGAATTGATCCAACGGACGAGCTCACCCTTGGGCGCCGCCCCAACCTTCTTGGAAACCTGCTTGCCATCCTTGAACAGCATCAGGGTCGGGATCGACTGCACCCCGAGCCGGACCGTGACATCCGGATTCTCGTCGATGTTGAACTTGGCGATCTTCACCTTGCCCTGCATCTCCTTGGCGATCTCCTCGAGCGAGGGACCGATCATGCGGCAAGGCCCGCACCATTCCGCCCAGAAATCGACCACGACGGGCTCGGAGGATTGCAGCACGTCGTGATCAAAGCTGGCATCGGTGACTTTGGCAGTGGACGAATCGGCCATGGACGAACCTTTCGGACAAGGTGCCGTCCCTTCGGACGGCGCGTTGGAAGTGAGTTAAGAAGACGTCATCGCAACGTCAAGCCAAGGGCGGATCGTCGAGGCGGACCACCTCCGGCCCCCCTCGTTGGGCGGCGAGAGCGGCGACTGTTCGACCGCCCAGGAGCAGGTCTGGCCTGATCTCGGCAAGCGGGACGAGCACGAAGGCCCGGTTGGACAGGTCGCGATGCGGCAGCGTCAGGAGCGGCGTCTCGAGAACCGAATCGCCGTAGAACAGGCGGGCGATGTCGATCGCAGCGATGCCGGGGCGGTGCGGCAGGCGGCTTAATGGGCGAAATCGTGCCGGCGTGTCCGGCA
>CAXTVD010000025.1:8852-14368 GCA_964247575.1 uncultured Lichenihabitans sp. | reverse complement strand
GGGAAGGGGGACGGGGACGAAGGGCCGGTTGGGCAGGGCGCGGTGCGGCAGCGTCAGGAGTGGCGTCTTGAGAACCGACTCGCCGTAGAACAGGATGTCGATGTCGATGACGCGTGGCCCCCAGCGCTCGGTCGCCGTCCGTCCCAGATCCCTCTCGATGGCCTTGAGCCGGGCCAGCAAGTCGAGCGGCGCGAGCGTGGTCCGCCCGATCGCGCAGGCGTTGACGAACCAGTCCTGGTCGACCTTGCCCCACGGCGCGGTCCGATACATCGAGGAGAGGACGAGGTCGACGGCCGCTCCGTCCTCGACCAGGCGCGCGGCAGCCCTCCGGACATGGCCGTCTTTGTCCCCGATATTGCTGCCGAGCCCGAACCCGACCTCGACGGCGTCAGCGGCGCTCACGGTGCGGCCCCGAAACAGCGGAAGACGCTGAAAGCCGCCACATGCTCGGCGACGTCGTGAACCCGGAAGATGGTCGCGCCGAGCGCATAGGCGGCGAGGTTGGCCGCGATCGTGTCGGGCAGCCGCAGATGAACGGGCGACCCCGTGAACGTCTTCAGGATGCTCTTGCGCGACAGGCCGACGAGAAGCGGCAGGCCGAACGCCTTTCGAAGCCGCGGAATGGCCTTCACGGCCTCGATCTGCTGGCGAGGCGTCTTGCCGAAGCCGATGCCTGGATCGAGGGCCAGCCGATCCGAAGGCAGGCCCGCCCGCGCCGCCGCGTGCAAGGATCGTTCGAAGAAGCGGTGCAGATCGGCGACGATGTCGACCGCGTCGTCCACCGTCGCCCGGTTGTGCATGATCACGACCGACGCCCCGCCCTCGGCCACCGTGTCGGCCATCGCCGGGTCGCCCTGCAGGCCCCAGATGTCGTTGACGATCCTCGCCCCCCGCCCGAGCGCCCGTCGCGCGACTTCGGACTTGGTCGTGTCAACGGAGATGGGGATGGCCAGCGCGCCTTCCAGCGCCTCCAGGACAGGCCCGATGCGCGCCCACTCCTCCTCGGCCGAGACGGGAGTGAAACCGGGCCTCGTCGACTCGCCGCCGATGTCGAGGAAGGCGGCGCCCCCTTGCTCGGCCGCGCGGGCCTGGGCCACCGCCGCATCGAGGCGGTCGAACGCGCCCCCGTCCGAGAAGCTGTCCGGCGTGACGTTCAGGATCCCCATGACGAGGGGCGCCGGGCCGGTCCAGGACGGGGCAGGGCTGGGGTGGGCCGAACTCACCACCCTTCGGTTCCCCTGGCCCCCTTGAAGGGTCCGGCAACGCCGCTCGTGATCCAGCCTCCATAGAAGTCGCCGTCCTGCGGGACGACAGGCTCGCCGTCGAGGAAGCAGGCGTCCACCAGTTGCGGGTAGAAGCTGAGGTAATCCCGAAGGGGGTGGAACGAGGGCGTCGGATCGGGGTAGCTCCACGCGGCGCGGGCGATCCGCCGTCCGTCCACCACCACGTCGAAGTAGCGCGCGGCCCCCTTCCACTCGCAGAGGCTTCGCGCGTCGCTCGGCACGAGGCAGGCCTGATCGACGTCCTCCGGCGGGAAGTAGTAGGACGGCGGATGGCTGGTTTCGAGCGTTCGGTAGCCGTGCCGCGTCTCGGCGACCGTCCGGCCCGCGACCTGCACGAGCAGGTGCGCGGACGTGCGCTCCGCGATGGCCGGACGAGGAAACCACCACACGCTCTCCTGCCCGGGGCCTGGCGTGTCTGGCCTGATCGATTTCGGCATGGTGGGCTCTCGTTCAGCGTTCGGCCGCTGCGCCGGGGGCGGTCATCGGCGCCTCCTCCCCGTCCGTCAACTCCTCGTGCAGCGTGTGACGCATCAGGCTGTAGCGCGCCCGTGTGACCATCATGCTCTGGAACCAGGTTGCGAGATCGTCCCAGGGGTCCTTGACGGTGGCGAGGCCCGAGATGAAGGCGACCACGGTCCCGATCTGCGTCTTGCCGAGCACGACAAACCAGCCGCCGACGCCCAGGATCGTCGCGATGCCGAGCTGGTGGCACAGGTTCATCAGGAAATTCATGCTGTACTTCAGCTTGAAGACCCCGATGTTGAGCTCGAAAACCTTGTCGAAACGGGCATCCTGCACCCTGTCGTCGGTGTGGCCCTGTTCCCGGCCGATCACATCCGCGCTCGCCTCGCGCAGTGCCGCGATCCGCGCCTGGGCGCGTGTGTTGATCGCGCGCTGCATGAGCGGCACGAAGATGCATTGCGGGACGTACACGCCCAGCAGCACAAGCGAGATCACGGGCTGGAGAACGATCAGATAGCCTACCACGAAGACCATCACGCCGCCCTGCAGCAGCGGCTCGGACAGGCACTCGCCCATGAACGCGCCGACCGGCTCGCTTTCGGCCACGATCATGGAGACTTGAACCCCGCGCTGCTCGGCGCTGTCCGCCTGGGCATCGGCGTCCATCACGTCGCGGATGTGGGAGCGCAGCGTGCGCACCGCGTGCTCCGAGACCCAGGCACGATAGATGTTGGACAGCAGCTTCGTCAGGCCCTGGACCAGCACGATCCCGGCATAGGTCAAGGCGAGCAGGGCGATGGAGCGCAGCCCGCTTTCCTTGATCGCATGGTTGACCATGCGGCGCTGGACGTCGATGGGCAGCGTATCGAGGAGAGCCACCGCGACCGCAAGCAGGCACAGCCACACCTGGTCGCCGCTGCCAAGCCGCAGGGCCAGCCGGAACAGCGAGGACGGCAGCTCATGACCTTGGAGCGGCGAAGCGGTCGTCCGCTGCCAGGGCGTGGGCCACAAGGTGAACCGCCGCCACGCCGGGCGACGACCGGGTCTTGGCTGGGCCCCTTGCACGGAGGAACGCGTCTGCACCTGGACCAAGGGAGACCTTTCGCTTCAGACCGAGGGGCCGCCGGACGACCGGCGGGGCACGGTTTACGACTTCAAACCCAATGGACAGGTTCCACGAGGTTGAGCCGACGGCCCGCCGGCTTGTTCAACAGTGTCTCCTTTTGCCGTTTGAGCAAGTCGTGATCGTACCGCCCCGCCATCGCCGCGACACGATGCGCAGAGCCGTGCTGGCGGTCAGCCTTCTCGCAGGCATGCCCGGCCTTGCCGCGGAAGGCCGGACGGCCAGCGAGGCGCTCCGATCGGACCCGGTGGACGTCCTCACCCCCGTCATGTTCGGGGCCGCCTGCGACAGCGACGGATCGCCGGGCAACGGCGCGGACGATACAGTTGCCCTGCAGGCCGCCATCCGGGCTGCCGAAAAGCGCGGCGGCCGCCTGCTTCTTCCCGGCCGGCCGACCATGTGCAGGGTCACCGCGACGCTCGAGATCCACCGGCACCTCCTCCTCGACGGCGACTCCTGCCAGCCCGTCCGCAACAACGACGGCCGGGCTGCGACGCCGGGCGCCGGGTCTTGGCTCTATTTCGATCACGGCGGCGTCGGCATCCGCCAGGGCGACGCCGGAACCCAGGTCACCGGTGTCGTGCTGCAGAACTTCTGCACGATGCGGAATCAGCCGGCCCTGGTGCAGCAGGGGGCGTGGGCTCCGGCGCCAAACGATTTCGACATCGTCGAGGAGCAGGACGACCTGCTGGTCCGCAACGTGCTTCTGCTGAACCCAACCAAGGGCCTCTCGGCCAGCGGGCGCGTGACCATCGACGGCCTGCGCGGCCAGCCCATGCAGCTCGGCCTGTCGATCGACAATGCGCGCGACGTGCCGCGCGTCGAGAACGTGCACTGGTGGCCCTTCTGGGCCAACAACAAGCCGGTCGAGCAATATACCAAGAACAATGCGGAGGCTTTCCGCTGGGGCCGCGCCGACAATCCGTTCTTCTCCAACAGCTTTGCCATCTATGCCAAGACCTGCGTCCACCTCGTCGCGACCGCCGCGGGCGTCACCAACAAGATGCACGCCGTCAACATCGACTGCGACTTCGTCGGAACGGATGGATGGCTGGACGAGGCGTCGGGCTCGTCGGGTCAGGTCGCCAACTTCACAACCCAGGGGGCAGGGCCGATCGCCGGCGAGCGCCTGACCAGCTCCGAGCATGCGGTACAGGTGACGGCCGCCGACACCGTGTTCAGCTTCGCGGGGATGCGGGGGACGAAGTTCGGCGGCTCGTCGGTCCTGACCGAAGGCGGGGGCAACAGCCTCGTCCTGGACGGGCTCCGCCTCGATGCCTGGGGCCTGACCGCTCCAACCGCCGCGGCCATTGCGGCCGGGGCCGGCGACACCATCACAATCGGGGCCGGCGCCGTCATCGGCGGGGCGCCGGAGAAAGGCCTCATCTACGGCGGCGCCGGGACGGTCAGCGCAGCCGTAACCCGGAGGGTCCATTAGGCTGCGCTGCATCCCGCTTGGGCGCGCCTCAGTAGACGAAGGTCCCAGGCTGGTCGGACGGCACCTCCGACGGCCCCGTCGGCGGCACGTCCGAAGGCGAATCGCCGGGAATGCCGATCGGCTCCGGGTCGAGCGGATCGTCGATCTGATCGGGCGCGGGGGACGGAATGCCGATCGGATCCGGCGGCCCGTTCTCCGAGGGCATCGGAGGCACTTCGGGCGGCAGGACGGGATCGGTCGGCACGGGATCGGGAAGGCCGGGTTCGGTCGGCATGGATACGCTCCTTGTCGTGACCGTGGTCAATCCACGCCCTCCGCTTTTGATGCATCGGCCTTGACCCGTTCGCCGCGATGGTGCTTGTCCCGCCGCATGAAAAGCTGTGGCGGCAAGGGGCTGTGATCGACCATCTGCTCGGTCGAGCGGCGCTGGACCATCGCTGGGCGGCGCTGCTGCTGATCTGCCTCACGCTGGCTGCAGCCTTGCCCGGCTTCCCGACCCTGTTCCCCATGGATCGCGACGAACCGCGCTTCGCGCAGGCGTCCAAGCAGATGCTCGAGACGGGCGATTTCGTCGATATCCGCTTTCATGACGAGGCTCGCAACAAGAAGCCGGTGGGCATCTACTGGCTTCAGGCGGGATCGGTGGCGCTCGCCGGCCTGCTGGGCGTGCCGGATGCGCCCTCCAAGATCTGGGTCTATCGCCTGCCCTCGCTGCTGGGCGCCGTGGCAGCCGTCCTGCTGACCTACTGGGCGGCTCTGCCGCTGCTCACGCGGCCGGGCGCGGTGCTTGCGGCGGCGAGCCTCGCGGGAACGCTGCTGCTCGTGACCGAAGCGCATCTCGCCAAGACGGATGCCGTCCTTCTCGCCACGGTGGTGGCGGCCATGGCTGTGCTCGGCCGGGTGTGGATGGCCCGGCACGAGGATCCGCCCGGCCTTTTGCTTCCCGCCGTGTTCTGGACGGCGGTCGCGGCCGGAATCCTCGTCAAGGGTCCGATCACCCCGATGGTGCCGCTGTTCGCCGCCGCGGTCCTGAGCCTGCGCGAGCGGTCAGCGCGGTGGCTGCTCGCGCTGCGCCCCGTCCCGGGCCTGCTCTGGTGCCTGCTGCTCGTGGTGCCCTGGTTCGTGCTCATCGTGAAGGCCACCGGGACGGCCTTCTTCGCCGCATCGATCGGCCACGACATGGCCGGCAAGGTGGCGACGGCCCAGGAAT
>CAXTVD010000025.1:0-8842 GCA_964247575.1 uncultured Lichenihabitans sp. | reverse complement strand
GCCGTTCGGCAGCTATCTGCTCGCGTTCTGGGTCACGGGATGGCCGCTCGCGCCGCTGGTCCTGCTGGCCGGTCCGACCATCTGGCGCGAGCGCCGGGCGGACCGCACGGCGTTCCTCCTCGCCTGGATCGTGCCTGTCTGGCTCCTGTTCGAACTGGTCCCGACCAAGCTGCCTCATTACGTGCTGCCGGTGTTTCCGGCGCTGGCGATCCTGGCGGCCGCCGGTCTCGAACGTGTCGCCGGTGGCGATCGTGTCCGGGGTGCGCGCCTCGTGCTGTTCGGCCTCGCTCTTGCGATCGTTCCGGCCCTTCTGCCGGTCGCGCTGCTTGTGGCCAGGGGCCGGGCCGCCTCGGTCCTGACAGGGGGCACCGTGCTCGCTGCAGCCGTGGCCTTTAGCATTGCCATTGGGGCCGTCGCGCTAGCCGTCCGGGCCCTGCGGGACAACGCGGTCGGTCGCGTTCTGGCGGCCACGGCGCTGGCGGGCTTCGCCGTCTACGGCTTCGTTCTCGGCTGGTTCATGAACGCCGCCGAAGCCGACCTGCTCGCCTTGTCGCCCCGCCTCGCCGCGGCGGGACGGGCCGCACTGGCCCCCGCTTGCGCATCACCCGCTTTCGCCACCGTCGGCGACCGGGAGCCCAGCCTCGTCTTCTCCACGACGACCACGCTGCTGATGACCGATGCGGCCGGCGCCGCGCGCTTCATGGCGGACGGGGGCTGCCGCGTCGCCCTCGTCGTGCGACCCAGCGAGGAGGCTTTCCTGTCGGCGCTGGGACCGGACGCCTCCGTCCGGCTGGCCTCTCGGGTTCTCGGCACCAACATCAACGGCGGCAAGCGCCTCGACATCGGCGTCTTCGTCCGCGGGACCGATGCACCATGAGCGCGGCGCCGCAGGTGTCGGTGGTGGTCCCGGTCCGCAACGAGGCCGGCAACATCGAGCCGCTGCTGACGGAGATCGAGGCCGCGCTCGGCCCGGTCGTTGCGTTCGAGTGCCTCTATGTCGACGACGGCTCGGAGGACGGCACCGGCGACGCCCTCCGGCGGGCGACGGCAGGGCGTCCCTGGCTCCGCCTGTTTGGCCACGCCCTCTCCTGCGGCAAGTCGGCGGCGGTCCGCACCGCCGTCCGCCAGGCCAGGGCACCCCTGATCGTCACGCTCGACGGCGACGGCCAGAACAATCCGGCGGAGATCCCCCGTCTCCTCGCGGCGTTCCGCCAGGCCGGACCGCGCTGCGGCCTCGTGGCGGCGCAGCGGGTGGGGCGGCAGGATACCGCTTTCAAACGATGGCAGTCGAGGATCGCCAACATCGTCCGGCGGGCGCTTCTGCACGACGGCACGCTCGACACCAATTGCGGGCTGAAATGCTTTCCGCGCGACGTCTATCTCGCGCTCCCCTTCTTCGACGGCCTGCACCGCTTCCTGCCCGCGCTGGTGGCGCGCGACGGCTATACGATCGCCCTGGTCGACGTCGTCGATCGGCCGCGTCTCAGCGGCGTCTCCAATTACGGCTTCTTCGACCGGCTCTGGGTGGGTATCGCCGACCTTGCGGGAGTCCACTGGCTCATCCGGCGCGGGGCGGGGCGGCCGGTCGTGACCGAGATCGCGGCCGATGCTGGTTAACCTGTCGCACGACCTCGGGGCCTACCTCTACGAGATCTTCGTCACGAAGGTGGATTTCTGGTTCGCCTTCGGGCTCGGCGCGCAGCTCATCTTCACCGCGCGTTTCCTCGTTCAGTGGATCGCCAGCGAGCGGCAGGGGCGCAGCGTCATCCCCGTGTCGTTCTGGCTGCTGTCCATGGCTGGCGGCCTGATGACGCTCGGCTACGGCTTCGCGCGCAAGGATGCCATCATCATCCTGGGGCAGGTGCTCTCCATCGTGATCTATGCGCGCAACCTGACGCTGATCGCCCGCACGCGCCGCCATCGCAGCGAGGAGCCCTGACGGTCAGCGGGCGCGGGCCGCCGCGAGCGCGGCCCCCGCGCCGATGAGCGCCCCTCCCGCGAGCCGGTTTCGCAGACGACCGCGCTTTGCAAGCAGGCCCCGCAAGCGGCCGGCGGCAAGCGCCCATCCGCTGTCGAGGGCGATCGCGATCGCCAGAAAGGTCGGGCAGAGCAAGGCGAGCTGCGGGCCGGCCGGATGCGCCCGTGCGATGAACTGGGGCAGGAACGCGCCGTAGAAGATCAGCGTCTTGGGATTGGTGAGCGAGACCAGAAAGGCGCGGGCGAAAAGCGTCTGGGGTGAGCCGGGCTGCGGCCGTGTCGCGGTCAGGTCGACGGGGGTGGCGACCCACTGGCGGAGACCGAGCCCCACCAGATAGAGCACGCCGCCCCAGCGCAGGACCTCGAACCAGTGGCCCAGGACACCCAGCATCTGGTTCAGCCCGAGTGCCGCTGTGGCGAGCTGGAGGACCATGGCCGATGCGGTGCCCGCCACCGTCGTCAGTCCGGCGCGGGGGCCGTGGGCCACGCTGTTTGCCACGATGAGGGCGACGTTCGGCCCGGGGATCAGCATCAGGACGGCGACCGCGCCGACGAAGGCCAGGAACAGTGCCGGGTCGGTCAAATCCGCCTCTCACATCACGGCGCGGAGACGGGCGAAGCCGCGGTCGAGATCGGCCTGCAGATCGGCGACGTCCTCGAGGCCGATCTGGAAGCGCAAGGCCGGCCCGCCCGGCGCCCAGCGTGTAGCCGTCCGATAGCTCGTCGGGTCGAACGGAATGACGAGGCTCTCGAAGCCGCCCCAGGAAAAGCCCAGGCCGAACAGTTCGAGCCCGTCGAGCAGGGCGGCCAAAGCCTGCTCCGGGGCGGGTTGCAGGATCACGGAAAACAGACCGGAGGAGCCCAGGAAGTCGCGCTTCCACACGGCATGGCCGGGGTCGCTCGGCAGGGCAGGGTGGAGCACCCGCATCACTTCGGGCCGGTCGGCAAGCCAATGCGCCATGGCCAGCGCCTGCCGTTCGGCCTCGCGCAACCGCAGATCCATCGTGCGCAGGCCTCGCAACGCGAGAAACACGTCCTCCGGGCCCGCGCAGATCGCGAAGGCGTCGAAGGTGGCGCGCAGCCGCGGCCACCATTGGGCATTGGCTGAGGTGAGGCCGAGCAGCAGGTCGGAATGGCCGCCGAGATATTTGGTGCCCGCCTCGATGGCGATGTCGACGCCCCGCTCGTGCGGGGGAAAGAACAGCGGGGTCGCCCAGGTGTTGTCCATCACGACGCAGATGTCGCGGGCATGGGCGACCGCGGCGATGGCCGGGATATCCTGCATCTCGAAGGTCTGCGATCCCGGCGCCTCGACGAGCACCGCTCGCGTGTTGGCTCGGACGAGCGACGCGATGCCCTCGCCGGCCAGCGGATCGTAGAAGGTCGTCTCGACGCCGAATCGGGCGAGCACCGTGTTGCAGAAATGGCGGGTGGGAAGATAGGCCGAGTCGGTCACGAGAAGGTGATCGCCGGCCTGCAGGGCCGTCATCAGCGCGACGCTCACGGCGGCGAGCCCCGAGGGGGTCAGGACCGTCCCGGCGGCGCCCGCCAGTTCGCTCCAGGCCGTCTCGAGCGCCTCCGTGGTGGGGGTGCCCTTGGTCCCGTAGGTGAAGCGCTGGGCCCGCGAGCGAAGCGCAGCGAGGTTCTCGTAGAGCACCGTCGAGCCCCGGTACACCGGCGTGTTGATGAAGCCGTGCTGTTCGTCGGGATCGCGCCCGGCGTGGACGAGGCGCGACCGCGTCCCGATCGTGCGGCGCGTGTCCGGGGTGAGCTTGCTCATGATCATCCGCGTCAGAGGGGGTCTGCCGTGAGCAGCCTTCGCCATCCGGCGCCTGCCGGTCAAGCCGGGGCGGAATCGCTGGCTTGGTCTTGACCGGCCCGGACAAAGGCTTTGTGATGGCCCCGCACGCCGGAGCAGGACGCCCCTGTCCTACCGACGGCGGGGCGATCACGGCCCTGACACCATCTCGGAGGTTCACCCTTGCTGAAGCAGACCATCGCGACCCTGATCGCCGCCGCGGCCGTCACCGTCTGCTCGACCGCCTTTGCGGGCACGCTCGACACGGTGAAGGGGAAGGGCTTCCTCACCTGCGGCGCCAATACGGGCCTCGCTGGCTTCGGCCTGCCCGACGACAAGGGGCAGTGGACGGGCCTCGACATCGACTATTGCCGCGGGATCGCCGCCGCGGTGTTCGGCGACCCCGCCAAGATCAAGTACATCCCGCTGAACGCCAAGGACCGCTTCACCGCCCTGCAGTCGGGCGAGGTCGACGTTCTGGTCCGCAACACGACCTGGACCTCCTCGCGCGACAGCTCGCAGGGGCTGATCTTCGCGGCGACGAACTTCTATGACGGACAGGGCTTCATGGTCCGCAAGAAGCTCGGCGTCGCCTCCGCCAAGGATCTCAACGGCGCCTCCATCTGCGTGCAGCAGGGGACGACCACCGAGCTCAACCTGTCCGACTACTTCCGCACCAACGGGATGAAATACGACAGCGTCGCCTTCGCGGGCGAGGACGAGACGCTGAAGGCCTATGAGTCCGGGCGCTGCGACGCCTTCACGACCGACTCTTCTGGGCTCTACGCCGAGCGGCTGCGCCTCGCCGATCCAGACGAGCACATTGTCCTGCCGGAGATCATCTCGAAGGAGCCGCTCGCCGCCGCCGTCCGCCAGGGCGACGACCAGTGGCTGAACGTCGTCAAATGGACCCACTACGCCATGATCACGGCCGAGGAGCTCGGCGTGACGTCCAAGAACGTCGACGACATGTTGAAGTCGGAAAACCCCGACATCCGCCGCCTCCTCGGGGTCGAGGGCGACCAGGGCAAGGGCCTCGGATTGCCTAATGATTGGGCTTACAAGATCATCAAGACGGTCGGCAACTACAGCGAGGTCTTCGAGCGGAACGTCGGCGACGACTCCAAGCTCAAGATCAAGCGTGGCTTGAATGCTCTCTGGAGCAAGGGTGGCCTGCAATATGCACCGCCGATCCGCTGACGGGCGGAACGGGGAGGGCGATGGTGGTTGACGGCCTGGTCGAACGTCATCGTCCGGGGAAAGGGCAAGCATGACCGATATTGCGGACCGAACGTCGAAGCCGCGGGAGTCCCTGCTTCAGAACCCGACGGTCCGCGGTGCCGGCTATCAGATCCTTCTCGTGGCCCTCATCGTGTTCCTCGGCTACGAAGCCGCCGAGAACGTCAGCACGAACCTCGCCAGGGCGCATGTCCCGCTCAACTTCGACTTCTGGAACGCGGTCTCCGGCTTCGACATCAACCAGCGGCTGATTTCCTACTCGTCCCTGTCCACCTATGGGCAGGCCTTCTGGGTCGGCCTGCTTAATACGCTCCTGGTCGGCGCACTGGGCATCGTGCTGGCGACGGTGATCGGCTTCGTCGTTGGCGTCGCGCGGCTCTCCAAGAACTGGATCGTCGCCAAGGTCGCGCTCGTCTATGTCGAGACGCTGCGCAACATCCCGCTGCTGCTGCAATTGCTGTTCTGGTACAACGCCGTCCTCAAGCCGCTGCCGAGCCCCAAGCAGTCGATCGCGATCCCGGGCGGCATTTTTCTGAACAATCGCGGCCTGATCTATCCCGACCCGCAGTTCGGCGCCCTCGCCTGGGTGACCGGCACGGCGCTCCTGGCCGGTCTCGTCGCGGCCATCGGCTTTTCGTCCTGGGCCTCGGCCCGACAGAAGCGCACGGGACAGCAGGCGCCGGTAGCCCTGGTCAGCATCGGCCTTATCGTCGTCCTGCCGCTGCTCGCCTTCCTGCTCACCGGCATGCCGATCAGCTTCGTCTATCCCGTGCTGAAGGGCTTCAACTTCGTCGGCGGCAAGGCGGTGTTTCCCGAATTCGTCGCCTTGCTGCTCGGGCTTTCGGTCTACACCGCATCCTTCATCGCCGAGATCGTCCGGGCCGGCATCCAGTCGGTCAGCCGCGGTCAGACGGAGGCGGGCGAGGCGCTCGGCCTCAGCGCGGGGCGCATCCGGTCGGAGGTGATCGTCCCGCAGGCGCTGCGGGTGATCATTCCCCCGCTGACAAACCAGTATCTCAACGTCGTCAAGAACTCTTCGCTCGCCGTCTTCATCGGCTACCCCGATCTCGTTCAGGTTTTCGCGGGCACGGTCCTCAACCAGACCGGCGCGGCGGTGCAGGTGATGGGGGTCACGATGGCCGTCTACCTCGTCATCTCGCTCGTCACCTCGTTCGCGATGAACCTCTACAACAAGCGCGTCGCGCTGGTGGAGCGCTAGCCGATGAGCGACATGACACTCGACAAGCGCGAGGCGATCGAGGAGCTGCAGCTCAGCCTGCAGGCTCCGCCGTCGGGCGGAGCGGCCTTCGTCGCCACGGAGCGGTTTGCTCCGCTCCCGGCCCCCGCCTCGACGCGCGGTCCCCTCGGATGGCTCCGGGCGAATCTGTTCTCCACGCCGGGCTCGGCTGTGCTGTCTGTCGTCGCGATGGCGCTTGTCGTCTGGGCCGCCTACGAACTGGCGATCTACCTCTTCGTCGACGCGGTCTGGAGCGGCAGCGACGGGACGGCCTGCCGGCCGCACCCCGATGGAGCCTGCTGGGCCTTCGTCGCCGCCAAATTCGACTATTTTCGTTTCGGCTCCTACCCGGTGGACCAGCGCTGGCGGATCAACGCGACCGAATCGCTCGGCGCCGTGCTGGTGGCGTGGCTGCTCTGGACCAACGCGCCGCGGCGCAACGTGGCGGCGGCGCTGTTCTTCGTCGCCTATCCCGTCGTCGCCTTCGTGCTGCTGCGCGGCGCCGCGATCCTTGGCCTGCCCGTGATCGACACGAGCCTGTGGGGCGGTCTGTTCATCACGCTCCTGATGTCGGTAGTGGGAATCGTCGCCTCGCTTCCGCTTGGCGTCCTGCTCGCGCTCGGCCGTCGCTCGCGCCTGCCCATCATCCGCGCGGCCTCGACGGTGTTCATCGAAGTCGTCCGCGGCGTGCCGTTCATCACCGTGCTGTTCATGGCCAATTTCATGCTGCCGCTCTTCGTGCCGGACTGGCTCGCGCCCGACCGGCTGCTGCGCCCGCTGATCGGCACGGCCGTTTTCGCCTCGGCCTATATGGCGGAGGTGGTGCGCGGCGGGCTGCAGGCCATGCCCAAGGGCCAGAGCGAAGGCGCCATGGCGCTGGGGCTCGGCTACTGGCAGAGCATGCGGCTGATCATCCTGCCGCAGGCGCTGACGACCGTGATCCCGGGCATCGTCTCGACCTTCATCGGACTGTTCAAGGACACGACCCTGGTCGCGGTGGTCGGCATCTTCGATTTCCTGCGCACGATCGAGAGCGCGCGGCTCGATCCCAACTGGGCGGGGCCGACGATCTCCACGACGAGCTACGTCTTCGCGGCGATGGTCTACTGGATCTTCTGCTTCGGCATGTCCCGCTACTCGCAATACACCGAACGCCGCCTGAACGTCGGCCGCAAGCACTGACGGAGACCGCCCGATGTCCCTCGCCTCCGTTCCCGCCGTCGCGCCCGCCCCCGAACGCGCCGTCACCCTCACCGGCGTCCACAAGTGGTATGGCGAGTTCCACGTGCTCAAGGACATCAACCTCGACGTGAAGCGGGGCGAGCGCATCGTCATCTGCGGGCCGTCCGGCTCGGGGAAGTCGACGATGATCCGCTGCGTCAACCGGCTGGAGGAGCACCAGAAGGGCTCCATCGTCGTCAACGGGGTCGAACTCACCAACAACCTTAAGCGCATCGACGAGGTACGGCGCGAGGTCGGCATGGTGTTCCAGCACTTCAACCTGTTCCCGCACCTCACGATCCTCGAGAACTGCACGCTGGCCCCGATCTGGGTCCGCAAGATGCCCAAGCGCGAGGCCGACGACCTCGCGATGAAGTATTTGAAGCGCGTCAAGATTCCGGAGCAGGCGAACAAGTATCCCGGACAGCTGTCGGGCGGCCAGCAACAGCGCGTCGCCATCGCCCGCTCGCTCTGCATGAACCCCAAGATCATGCTGTTCGACGAGCCGACCTCCGCGCTGGATCCCGAGATGGTCAAGGAGGTGCTCGACACGATGGTCTCCCTCGCCAACGAGGGCATGACCATGCTCTGCGTGACGCACGAGATGGGCTTCGCCCGCCAGGTCGCCGATCGCGTCATCTTCATGGACGGCGGCGAGATTGTCGAGATGAACGAGCCCAACGCCTTCTTCGCCAATCCCCAGCACGCGCGGACCAGGGAATTCCTCAGCCAGATCCTGCACTGAGGGCAGGGTCGCTTCTCCTACTCTCCCGCGCGGCCTGTCCCATATAGGAACGGGTCGGACGCCGTGGCGTCTGTGCCGGACTTCGTCATCGGAGCCGGCCTGAAAGGGAGTTCTTCCTATGCGTATTGCCGTTCTTTCCGCCATTCTCGCGTCGTCGAGCCTGCTCGCCGCCCCCGCCTTTGCGGACCTCGTGAAGTTCAAGGCCGACCTGTCGGGCAAGCAGGAAGTGCCCCCGCACGCCGATCTCAAGGGGGCCGGCACCGTCGAGGCCACCGTCGACACGACGAACCTCAACATGGCCTACCACGTCGAGTTCACGGATCTGACCGGCAAGGCGCAGGCGGCGCATTTCCATGGGCCGGCCGGTCCGGGCAAGAATGCCGGCGTTCAGGTTCCCGTCGCCGGCGGGATCATGACCGGCATGGACGGCAAAGCCACCATCTCGGCCGACCAGTTCCGGATGCTGCAGGACGGCCAGATGTATTTCAACATCCACACCCAGGCCAATCCGGGCGGCGAACTGCGCGGGCAGCTCATGAAGGCGATGTGAGGCCCACCCGCTCGACGGACACGCGCAGCGGCTCGTGTCCGGTCGAGCGCAGGAAGGTCACGAGGTCGTCTGGCG
>CAXTVD010000024.1:0-20886 GCA_964247575.1 uncultured Lichenihabitans sp. | reverse complement strand
GTGCTCGACCCGCTCGCGCACGAGGTCGGCCGCCCGGCGCAGGACCTTGCTCCGCTCGAAGGCCGACGTCCCCCGCCAGACCCGAAAGCCATGGTCGGCGGCCTCCAAGGCCTCGTCGAGGTCCGCGATCTCGGCATGGGCGACCGAGCCGATCCTGTCGTTGGTGGCGGGGTTCAGCACATCGATCGTCTGGCCGGCCGACCCGCCGCGCCAGGTGCCGTCGATCAGAAGCTTGGTGTCGGGATACATTGCGTCGCCTGGGTTATGCGGGCCCGGGCAGCCGGTCCATGCCACGGAGCCACTTGGCCGCGACACGCGCCGGCGCCCGGGGACCGGGACTGGTCGCTCTCGTGATCCTAGAACGGGTGGCGTGAGTCCGCGTTCCACCCTGCGCCGCGAGGTGTGCCGGATCCCTCAGGGCCCGTGGCCTGACCTACTGCGCGGCGGCCTTGCGCGGCGCCCGGGCGCGCTTGGGCTTGACAGGCTTGGCGGCTTCGATTTCGCGATCGGCCTGCTCCTTGGCCAGCCGCAACGCCCGCAGCTTCACCGTCTTCTCCGACTCGGCGATCTTCATCGCGTCCACCGCGTCCCGGGCGGACTGGGCCTCGACGGCCTTGTCCTGCTGCTTCCGCGATTTTGCTTCGGCCCTGGCCTTTGCGGCCTCGACCGCGACTGGATCCTTCATGGCTTGACCTTCCTGCGCTTTGCGCGGCGGGCCGCCATTCCAGTGTTCGGTTCCGGCGCCCTCCCGATCCCCCTTGATAACGGCAAGTCTTCGCAGCGTCACCTGCGCTGTTGCCCTTGTCCTGACTTGTCAAGCAAACAACGGACGAGAAGTTGCGCCGCAAGCTCCTGAACGGACGTCAAAGGATCCCGGTGCGCTTCAGCCGGCTTGCCGACCCTGATCGTCGAGCACTTTGAATTCCTCGTCGGTGAGGGTCAGCCCCGCGGCTGCGGCATTCTCCGTGCGATATCGGGGATGGGCAGCGCCGTGCCGATCAGGTCCTCCTTCGCGAAGGGACCGTAGCTGTCGGCCGTGTCGATGAAGGTGACGCCCAGCTCGGGAAGGCGCCGCAGCGGCGCGAGCGCCGCCTCCCGGTCGGCCGGTTCGCCCCACATGCCCCCCGCGTGCCTCCGGACCCGCCACCCTGACGTTCCCGGGCGGGACACCCTATCTTCAACCCATCGCGTTCCAACGACCGAGGTCCGCTCCATGCCCAACACCTATCCCGTCACGCGCAGCGACGCCGAATGGCGCGCGATGCTGACCCCCGAGCAATATGCCGTCATGCGGGGGCATGGCACCGAGGCCCCCGGCAGCTGCGCGCTGCTGCATGAGCACCGGCAAGGCCGCTTCGCCTGCGTGGGCTGCGGGACGCCGCTATTCGAGACGAGCGTGAAGTTCGAGAGCGGAACCGGCTGGCCCAGCTTCAACACGCCGGTCGAGGGCGCGGTCGAGACGACGGTCGACCGGAGCTACGGCATGGTGCGCACCGAAGTCCACTGTGCGCGGTGCGGCAGCCATCTCGGCCATGTCTTCGACGACGGCCCGCCCCCGACCCATCTGCGCTACTGCATCAACGGGGTGGCCATGACCTTCGAGCCGGCCGAGGCCTCCGTCGCCAAGGCCTGACGGCGGAATGACGGGCCAGCTCCACGGAGAGGGGAGACGCGGCGTGCCGCAAGACATCGATCTGGTCTGTGTCGGCGAGCCGATGCTGGAGCTCAACCTCCAGCCGCCGATCCGCCCGGATCAGCGCCTCTACCTCGAAGCGCATGGCGGCGACGCGTCCAACGTCGCCATCGCCGCGGCCCGGCAGGGCGCGCGGACGGCCTTTCTCTCCGCGATCGGGCCCGATCTGGCCGGGCAGAGCTTCCTCGATTTATGGCGGCGCGAGGGGGTCGACGCGTCCGCCGTCCGGATCGACCCCGATCGCCACACCGGCCTCTATTTCGTCCAGCACGACCAGCAGGGCCATCATTTTTCCTATCTGCGGCGCGGCTCGGCCGCGAGCCGCTACCGTCTGGACGAGGCCGGGCGCGCCGTGATCGGGCGCGCCGCCGTCCTGTTCGCCTCGGGGATCAGCCTCGGCATCTCCGACCACGCAGCCGACACCGTCTTCGAGGCCATGCAGGCCGCACGGGCGGGCGGTGCCCGGATCGCCTTCGACACGAACTACCGCCCGAAGCTCTGGCCAAGGGAGCGCGCCGCCGCCGTCATCCAGCAGGCCATTCGCATGGCTGACATCGTCTTTCCCGGCCTGGAGGACGCCGCCCTCCTGCTCGGCCTCACCGATCCCGACGGCATCCTCGACCTGTGCCTGTCGGCGGGCGCCTCGATCGCCGTGCTGAAAATGGGCGGCGCCGGCGCGGTGCTGGCCACCTCGGCCGGCGAGCGGGTCGTCGTCGAGGCCCATCCCTGCACGCCGGTCGACGCCACCGGCGCGGGCGACACCTTCTGCGGCAGCTTCCTCGCGCGCCTCGCGGTCGGCGGAACGCCCCAGGAGGCCGCGCGCTACGCCGCCTGTGCGGCCGCCCTCGCCACGACCGGCTACGGAGCCGTCCCGCCGATCCCGCACCGTCCCGCTGTGGAGGCCGCCCTGGCGGGATAGACTGGGCTCGCCTTCGCCGCGCACACGACGGTCCGACGCCTCCGGCGTGACCGGCCCCCTCCGGTCTGGTAGTCACGTTGCCATGAGCCCCGCCCCCGTCCTCCCGCTCGACCCCGACGCACGCCACAAGGCCAAGATGGCGCTCCGCAAGGCCGCGCAGGATGCCGAGGTCGCCTCCAAGACGGTCGCGGAGAAGGGCTTGCTGATCGTCCACACAGGGCCGGGCAAGGGCAAGTCGACGGCCGCCTTCGGCCTCGTGCTCCGCGCCCTCGGGCATGACTGGCCCGTCGGTGTCGTGCAGTTCATCAAGGGGGCCTGGGATACGGGCGAGCGGCGCGTGCTGGAGCGCATGGGCCCCCTGGTGCGCTGGCACACGATGGGCGAGGGCTTCACCTGGGACACCCAGGACCGCGCCCGCGACGTCGCTGCGGCGCAGGCCGCCTGGGCCGTGGCGCGGGAGGTGATGGCTGAGCCCTCGATCCGCCTCGTCGTGCTGGACGAGCTCAACATCGCGCTGCGCTACGACTACCTGCCGCTCGACGATGTCGTCGCGACGCTGACCGCGCGGCGGCCCGACCTCCATGTCGTCGTGACCGGTCGCAACGCCAAATCCGCCCTCGTCGAGGCGGCCGACCTCGTGACGGAGATGACGGCCGTGCGGCATCACTTCGCAGCCGGCGTCAAGGCGCAGGCCGGGATCGAGTTTTGAAGCGCGCTCGCCCGTGACCGCCCGCGCGCTGATGATCCAGGGCACCGGATCGGATGTGGGCAAGAGCCTCGTCGTCGCGGGGCTCGCGCGGGCCTACACCGCGCGCGGCCTACGGGTGAGGCCGTTCAAGCCGCAGAATATGTCCAACAACGCGGCGGTGACGGCCGATGGGGGCGAGATCGGCCGGGCGCAGGCGCTGCAGGCGCGCGCCGCGCGCGTCGCCCCCAACGTCCACATGAATCCTGTCCTTCTCAAGCCCCAGAGCGAGGTCGGCTCGCAGGTCGTGGTGCAGGGGCGCGTGCTCGGCAACGCCCGCGCCCGCGATTACCAGGACTGGAAGCCGCGCCTGATGGGCGCGGTGCAGGAGCGCTTCGCCTTGTTGCGCGGGGAGGCCGACCTCGTGCTTGTCGAGGGCGCAGGCAGTGCCGCGGAGGTGAACCTCCGGCGCAACGACATTGCCAATATGGGCTTCGCCCGCAGCGCCGACGTGCCGGTCGTCCTGCTGGGTGACATCGACCGGGGCGGCGTCATCGCCCAGATCGTCGGCACGAAGGCGGTGATCGAGCCGGCCGATGCGGCGCTCGTGGTCGGGTTTCTCGTGAACCGGTTTCGCGGCGACGCCAGCCTCTTCGCCGACGGCATGGCGCTGATCGAGCGTCACACCGGCTGGTCGGCGCTCGGCCTCGTGCCGCATTTTGCGCAGGCCAGCCGGCTGCCGGCCGAGGATGCCATGGCGCTGGCCCGCCCAGGCCGCCGCCCGGGCGAGCCGGCAGGCCGGATCACGATCGCCGTGCCAACCCTGCCGCGCATCAGCAACTTCGACGACCTCGACCCGCTGCGCCTGGAGCCGGATGTGAGCGTGGTGATGGTGAGGCCGGGCGAGCTGCTGCCGCTCGCCGACCTCGTGCTGCTGCCGGGCTCCAAGGCGACGATCGCCGATCTCGCCGACCTCCGGCGCAACGGCTGGGACATCGACCTTGCCGCTCATGCACGGCGCGGGGGGCGCGTGCTGGGCCTGTGCGGCGGCTATCAGATGCTCGGACGGTCGGTCTCCGATCCGGAGGGCGTCGAGGGGCCACCCGCGACCGTCCCCGGCCTCGGCCTGCTCGACGTCGAGACCGTTCTGGGTGGCGACAAGGTGCTGCGCCCGGTCGCCGGCCGCTCGGTGGACGACGACCTCCCCTTCGCCGGCTACGAGATGCATGTCGGCCGCACCGTGGGGCCGGCCTGCGCCCAGCCGCTGCTGCGCCTCGCCGACGGCACGGCTGAGGGCGCGACCTCGGCCGACGGACGCATTGGGGGAGCCTATGTGCACGGCGTCTTTGCCGACGACCGGCAACGCGGCGCCTGGCTGACCCGGCTCGGCGGCGCGCCCTCCGAGCTCGACTACGAAGCGGACGTGGAGCGCGTGCTCGATGCCTTGGCGGCGCATCTCGAGCGTCACATCGATCTCGACCGCCTGCTTGCCTTGGCGCGCTGACGGACCGCACGGGCCAACGCCGGCGGCGGACCATTGCGGGAGGACCGCGTTCGACCGACCGGTTTGCGCGTTCGGCGGTCAGGCGAGAGTGACGATCGCGAGGACGGCCAGCAAAGCCGTTCCCTGAACGAGGCAGGCGATCCGGTAGAGCCGCAACGCCCGGCGGATGTCGTCCACCCCCGCCTCGAACCGCCCTGCCCCCATGAAGGCGTCCTCGACGAGGGTTTCGCCATAGGTACGAGGCCCTCCCAGCCGTAGACCGAGGGCGCCGGCCATCGCGGCCTCCGGCCAGCCGGCATTGGGCGAGCGGTGGCGCACGGCGTCCCGTCGGACGGCCGACCACGCCGCGCCCGTGTCCGCCCCGGTGACGAGGCTGGCGGCAAGCAGCCACAGGGCGGCCAGCCGCGACACCGGCAGGTTCACGAGATCATCCAGGCGAGCGGCGGCCCACCCGAACGCCGCGTGGCGCGGCGTGCGGTGGCCGATCATGCTGTCGGCGGTGTTGGCGGCCTTGTAGAGGGCGCCCCCGGCCAAGCCGCCCAGGGCGATCCAGAGCGCCGGGCCGACGATGCCGTCCGCGAAGTTCTCCGCAAGGCTCTCGATCGCGGCGCGCGCGACGGCCGCCTCGTCGAGCGTCGCTGGATTGCGGCCGACGATCATGGAGACCGCCCGGCGACCGCCCGCCAGGCCCTCGCGCTCGAGCGCATCCGCCACCGCGCGCACGTGGTCGTGCAGGCTGCGCTGCGCCGGCAGGCTCGCGCCGACAAGGGCAAGCAGGGCAAGGCCGACGAGGCCCGCCGGAAGCAGTCGGACAACGACAAGCGCCGCGGCCGCCGTCGCCCCAAGCAGGACCAGCAGGGCCAGCCCGCCCGCCGCACGGCGCCCCGCGGCACTCCACGCCGTCCGGTTGAGCCGCCCTTCGAGACCCGCGAGCAGGCGTCCCATCCAGGTCACGGGGTGCCCGATCGCCCGGAACAGGGTGTCGGGATAGCCGGCCGCAGCCTCGATGGCGAGCGCCGCCACGGCTAGCGGCAGGGTGATCCGAAACCACTCCACGTGCCCTTACCCGCGGCGCAAGCGTGGCAGGCGTATCAAGGCTCCGCTTCGAGGGCGGCCCGGGCCGTCCCGAACAGCGCGATTTGTTCGGGCGTCGGCGCGACCGGGGCGAGGCCGAGCGTGCCGATCGCCCCGTTGATGGCTTCGACGACGAGCAGCCGCATGAGCCATTTCTGGTCGGCCGGGATGACGAACCAGGGCGCGTACTCCCCGGCCGTTGCCTTGATGGCCGCCTCGTAGGCCCGCGCATAATCCGCCCACCAGCCGCGCTCGGCCAGATCGCCGGGATCGAACTTCCACATCTTCCCGGGCTCGTTCAGGCGGGCGAGAAAACGCTTCTTCTGCTCCTCGCGGCCGACATGAAGAAAGAACTTCAGGACCAGCGTGCCCTCGCGCGCGAGGTGGCGCTCGAAAGCCGCGATATCGGCGAGGCGCCCCTCCCAGAAGGCCGGCGTATCCCCAAGGCCAGCCGGCAGACGCTGGCGGGCGAGCACGTCCGGGTGGACGCGCGGAACCAGCACCTCCTCGTAGTGGGACCGGTTGAAGATGCCGATCATGCCCCGGGCGGGCAGAGCGCGCGACACCCGCCACAGGAAATCGTGCGCGAGATCGTCGGGCCCGGGCGGCTTGAAGGCGGTCACGTGCACCCCTTGCGGGTTCACGCCCGACATCACGTGCTTGATGGTCCCGTCCTTGCCGGCGGCGTCCATGGCCTGGATCACGACCAGCACGGACCAGGTGGCATTGGCGTAGAGCAGTTCCTGCAGATCCGAGAGGCGGCTCACCCCCGCTGCGATCAGCGACTCGGCGGAGTCCTTGGAGAGTCCCGACGGCAGGGCGGCCCGGGTCGGATGATCGGCCAGCCGGAAGCCTCGCCCATCCATCACCTTGCAGCCCGCAAGCAGGGTGCCGATCGCCTCGCTCTCCGCCGCGGACCGGCTTGCCTTGATCGCCGGCACGCGGCTACTCGTCCTCGCCGAAGCGGTTGGCCAGCAGCGCCGCCAGCGCGTCGAGGACCTGCTCGGCCTCGCGTCCGGTCGCGCTCACCTCGATCGTGCTGCCCTGCGCCGCCCCGAGCGTGAGGATGCCCATGATGGACAGCCCGCCCACCGTCTCGCCGCCGCGGGTCACGCCCACCTCGGCATCGAACCCCCCGACGCAATGCACGAATTTCGCGGTCGCGCGCGCATGCAGGCCCTTGCGGTTGATGATCGGCAAGCTGCGGGAGGCGGCGACCTGATCCATCACTTGCCGCTCAGGACACGGCTGGCGACATTGATGTATTTGCGTCCCGCCTCCTGGGCCTGGATCACGGCCTGTTCCAGGTTGACGGTCTCCCGCACGGACGCGAGCTTGATCAGCATCGGCAGATTGATGCCCGCCACGACCTCGACATGGTTGCCCGACATCACGGAGATGGCAAGATTGGACGGGGTTCCGCCGAACATGTCGGTCAGCAGGACGACGCCGTCGCCGCTTTCCACGGTGGCGACGGCGTCGACGATATCCTGCCGGCGCGCTTCCATGTCGTCGTCCGGGCCGATCGTGATCGTCGCGATCAAGCGCTGCGGTCCAACGACATGTTCGAGCGCGGCCCGGAACTCGGTCGCCAGATGGCCGTGCGTCACCAGCACCATACCGATCATCGCCAGCTTTCGCTCATGTTCGTTTAAACTGGTGCCCGCTGGTGCCGCCGCGGGCCCTATCTTGTGTAAGTTTGAGCCGATGGCAAGCTGATTAGAGTCAGACCAGAGCCGCCAATTGCTTCAGCGTGAGCGCCTGAAAGATCCGCCGGCTGTTTTCCCCCGCCGCGTCCGTGGAACGGAGCGCGAGACGCGGAAGCTCGATGCCCTGCACCTCGCGCGTCGGCGGCTGATCGGGGAGACGTGTCTCGTGATCGGTCGCAAGGCTCACCACCAGTCCGACGACACAGGCGGCTTCGTGATCGACACGGACGAGACCCACCCCACGCCGCTCGAGCAGCCCCGCAAGGGTGGGGTGCGGCCTTGCGATCAGTCGGCCATGCGTGGCCCGAAGCTGGATACGGTCATCGCCGACCAGGCGCCCGAAACAGCCGAACAGGACTGCATCGGTGAGCAGCGCAGCGGCTAGACTGCTCTTGCCGCTGCCGGAGATGCCTTCGAGAAGGAGGCCGGTCTCGCCGATCACCAGGGCGGTGGCGTGGACATAGCCCCCGCCGCTCCCGCTCATCGGCTCGCGGCGGGTAGCACGACCGTGAAGCGCGCGCCGCTCGCCGCCCCCTCGCCTGGATCGGCACCGTCCGGCCCGCGGTTGCAGGCCCAGATGCGTCCGCCGTGGGCGGCGATGATCTGCCGGGAGATCGACAGGCCGAGACCCGAATTCTGCCCGAAGCCTTGTTCGGGCCGGTCCGTGTAGAAGCGCTCAAAGATCCGCTCGAAGGCGTGTGCGGGAATGCCCGGGCCGTCGTCGTCCACGATCACCGCAACCCCGGGCGGGGCCTCGTCGTCCTCCCCTCCCATCCTTCGAAGCGTCACCCGGACCGTCCCGCCCGGGGGCGAGAACGACCGCGCGTTGTCGACAAGGTTGTTGAACACCTGGCCGAGGCGGGAATCGTTCCCATCGACCCTGAACGGTGGTCCGTCCTCCCCGTCCTGGCCATCGGGCCGCTCGACCGCGAGGTGCACCTCGACCCCGTCCTCCCGCGTCACGCCGTTGGCGACCCCGACGACGGCCTTCAGGAGGGCTTGGAGATCGACCGGGTTCGTCGCGCCCCGCGCCAGTTCGGCATCGAGCCGGGACGCGTCGGAGATGTCGCTGATCAGCCTGTCGAGCCGGCGGATGTCGTGCTGGATGACGGCCATCAGGCGATCGCGCGACGCTTCGACCTTGATGCGGGGCAGGATCTCCACCGCACCGCGCAGGGACGTCAGCGGGTTCTTGAGTTCATGCGCGACGTCGGCGGCAAAGCGCTCGGTCGCCTCCATGCGCGTATAAAGCGCGAGCGTCATGTCCCGCAGCGCCCCGCTGAGATGGCCGATCTCATCCGAGCGGCTGGTGAAGTCGGGGATCTCCTCGCGCGAGCGGACGCCGCGGCGGACCCGTTCGGCGGCCTCGGCCAGGCGTCGCATCGGGCCGGCGATGGTGTTGGCGAGGAACAAGGACAGCGCGAACATCACGCCCGCCGCCATCAGGAACACGCGGAAGATCGCCCAGCGCTCGGTGGCGATGATGGCGTCGATGTCCCCGCCCTGGGTCGAGAGCAGAAGCGCTCCGCGGATCGTGCGGAACCGCTCGATGGGCACGGCGACCGAGACGATGGTCTCGCCCTTGCGGTTCACGCGGACCACATCCTGGTTGCCGCCCTGGAGCGCCAGCTGGACCTCCGGAAACGCCGTCGCTCGCGCGGTGGGCGATTCGTCGAACAAGGGCACATCCGTCCGGCCGAAGCGGCGCTTCACCTCCAGCCAGGTCCGCTCGATCAGGGTGGCCTCTCCGGGGTCGGGCGGCGGCAGATCGGATCGCAGGATATTGCCGTGCAGGTTCAGCGCGCGGGAGTCGAGCAGCAGTTCGCCGTCCCGATCATAGACGCGCGCCCGGGTTCGCGTCGGGGACACGAGGCGCCGCAGCACCGGGCCGATCCGTTCCGGATTGATGGAGAATTCGAGCGAGGAGGCATCTTCCTCGCTGGCACCCGCGCTCTGGCCCGGTGCGAGCTGCAGGAGCTTCTCCGGATCGACGGTGATCGCGTCCGTCTCGACCGTCGCCGAGCCGGCGATGGCCGCGGCGATGATCTCGCCCTGGGTTTGCAGGCTCTGCACGCGGGCGTCGATCAGCCCGGCGCGGAACTGGTTGAGATAAAGGAACAGCACCAGCAGGACGACGAGGCCGCCGATGTTGAGGAAGACGATCCGGCGCGTCAGGGAGGACGAGACCCGCCGGGACAGGCTTCGCAGGACACGCTGGAAGCGCACCCGCAATCCCCGCCTCAGCTTCACGGCCCGCCGGTCCCGCCCGGTGGCCCTGGTGGCGACAGACCGCTCGGCCGGTCTACCCCCCTCGTTCGCCCAGCGGCCCGACAGGCCAAGCCCGATCCGCACCGGTCTCAGGTTTCCTTGAACCGGTAGCCGACGCCGTAGAGCGTCTCGATCATCTCGAAGTCGTCATCGACCATCTTGAACTTCTTGCGGAGGCGCTTGATGTGGCTGTCGATGGTCCGGTCGTCGACATAGACCTGATCGTCATAGGCCGCGTCCATCAGGGCATTGCGGCTCTTCACGACGCCGGGCCGGGTTGCGAGGGCCTGCAGGATCAGGAACTCCGTGACCGTCAGGGTGACCGGCTCGTCCTTCCAGGTGCAGGTGTGCCGTTCGGGGTCCATGCGCAGGGCGCCACGTTCGAGCAGCTTGGCCTCCGACTCCTTCTGCGCCGCAGCCTCCTTCGGATTGGCGCGGCGCAGGATCGCCTTGACCCGTTCGACCAGGAGGCGCTGCGAGAACGGTTTCCGGATGAAGTCGTCGGCGCCCATCTTGAGGCCGAACAGTTCGTCGATCTCGTCGTCCTTGGAAGTGAGAAAGATGACGGGGAGATCGGACTTCTGGCGCAGCCGGCGCAGCAGTTCCATGCCGTCCATGCGCGGCATCTTGATGTCGAAGATCGCCAGGTCCGGCGGACTGGCCTTCAGGCCATCGAGCGCCGCCGCGCCGTCCGTGTAGGTCTGGACACGGTAGCCCTCGGCCTCCAGCGACAGGGAGACGGAAGTCAGGATGTTGCGGTCGTCGTCGACCAGAGCGATCGCGGGCATCAGGTGTCCTTTTTGAGCATCTTCGGCTGCCCTCTGCCTTTTCGCTGGGCGAAAACCCGTGAGACTCACGAGAGAGTGAGGCCGAAATGAGACAGTCTCGACTTATCTGCTTGTAAACCGATTTTGCTCCGACCGTGCTTACAAAGTGTTAACTTCGCGGTTCGGTTGCCCCAGGACCGCAATCGAAGCGGTATGAAGAGGTCGAGATGAACGAGGATGGAACGGCCGGACGCGATCGCGAGGCCAATCTCGAGCGGCTCCGCGCCCGCTACGGCAGCCTGAAGGGCGGCGACACGTTCGATGCGGACTTCGCCCGGGTCGCGGCCGCCCAGTTCAAGGACGGCGACAAGCGCAAGTGGCCCTTCGCGGACCCTGCGACCTTGCTCGACGCGCCGTTCCGGCCCGACGCCGCCGACCGGCCGGATTTCGGCGGACTCGAGATCGCCCTCGTGGGCGTGCCGATGGACCTCGGCGTGACCAATCGGGCCGGCGCGCGGCTCGGGCCACGGGCGGTCCGCGCCGTCGAGCGGATCGGCCCCTACGAGCATGTCCTCAGGATAAACCCTCTCGGGGAGTGCCGTGCCGCGGATATCGGCGACGTGCCACTCCGGTCCCGCTTCAGCCTGGCGGACTGCCACGCCGACATCGAGGCCTTCTACAAGCGGATCGTGGCGGCCGGCGTGGTGCCGGTCTCGGTCGGCGGCGACCACTCGATCACCTATTCCATCCTGAGGGCAATCGGCGAGAAGCGCCCCGTCGGCATGGTGCACATCGATGCCCATTGCGACACGTCCGGGGTCTATGAGGGCTCCAAATTTCATCACGGAGGCCCGTTCCGGCAAGCCGTGCTCGACGGGGTCCTCGACCCCGCCCGCGTCATCCAGATCGGCATCCGCGGGGGCGCCGAATATCTGTGGGAGTTCTCCTTCGACAGCGGCATGACGGTGATCCACGCCGAAGAGGTGCAGGCGATGGGCCTGGAGGCGGTCGTCGCACGGGCAAGGCAGGTCGTGGGGGACGGTCCGGTCTATCTGTCCTTCGACGTCGACAGCCTCGACCCCGGCTTCGCGCCGGGCACCGGCACGCCGGAAGTGGGAGGGCTGATGCCCCGCGAGGCCCTGCACATCCTGCGCGGCCTGCGCGGCCTCGACGTGGTCGGCGGCGATGTCGTGGAGGTCGCCCCGCAATACGATGCGACGACGAACACGGCCCAATGCGGGGCGCAGATGCTGTTCACCATCCTCTGCCTCGCGGTCGATGCCCTGAAGCGCCGCACCACGCCGTCAAAGTCAGGCGAGGAGGCAGCGATCTTGCATCTCCATCCACAGGGTTGAGCGCGGAGGAGATCGTGAGGGTGTCGACCGATTGCAGCGACGTGATTCTGCCCTTGCAACCCGGTGCGCTCGGACGATGATCACGCCGGCTCCCCTCGCCCTCTCCGTCAAGGGTCTGAGCAAGACGTTCGGGGCCCTGCAGGTGCTCAAGGGCATCTCGCTCGACGCCCACAAGGGCGACGTGATCTCGATCCTGGGCGCCAGCGGCTCGGGCAAGAGCACCTTTCTGCGCTGCATCAACCTGCTCGAGACGCCCGATGCCGGCGAGGTGACCGTCGCGGGCGAGACGATCCGGATGCGCAAGCGCCGCGGCGGCAGCGAGCCGGCCGACCGTCGGCAGGTCGACCGGATCCGCACCAAGCTCGGCATGGTGTTCCAGAGCTTCAATCTTTGGAGCCACATGACGATCCTGCAGAATGTGATCGAGGCGCCGATCCATGTGCAGAAGCGCCCGAGGGCGGACTGCATCGCCGAGGCCGAGGCCCTGCTCGCCAAGGTCGGGATCGCCGAAAAGCGGCACTTCTATCCGGCCCATCTGTCGGGCGGCCAGCAGCAGCGCGCGGCGATCGCCCGGGCGCTCGCCATGCGGCCCGACGTCATGCTGTTCGACGAACCCACCTCCGCCCTCGACCCCGAACTCGTCGGCGAGGTCCTGCGCGTGATGCGGTCTCTGGCGGACGAGGGCCGGACGATGCTTGTCGTCACCCACGAGATGGGCTTTGCCCGCGACGTGTCGAGCCGGGTCGTGTTCTTCGATCACGGGGTGGTCTCGGACGACGCCTCGCCCAAGGAGTTGTTCGGCGGCGGAGCCTCGCCGCGCTTCCGGCAGTTCATCTCGGGCGCCCAGCAAGCCTGAGCCCGAGCGGCTCGAACCGATGGAGGTGCCCGCATGGCCGCCGACACGCCGCCCTCCACCCCGCCCGGCTACAACGCGCTGGGTGAAGCCAAGCTGCTGCTTCGCACCATCCGCTCCGGATCGCTCGCGACCGTGTCGCCGGACGGGGCGCCATTCGCCAGCCTCGTGAGCGTGGCGACCCTGCCCGACGGCAGTCCCCTCCTGCTCCTGTCCACGCTCGCCGCCCACACGCAGCACCTCAAGGCCGACCCCCGCTGTGCGCTGCTTCTGTCGCGTGGCGGCAAGGGCGACCCCCTCGCCCACCCGCGTCTGACGGTGACGGGAACGGCGCGCCGCGTGACCGGGGAGCAGCCTCTGCTCCTGGCCAGGAGCCGCTTCCTGCGACGGCAACCGAAGGCAGCGCTCTATGTCGACTTCCCGGATTTCGGCCTGTTCGCGCTCGACATCGAGGCGGCCCACCTCAACGGCGGCTTCGCACGGGCCGCCCGCTTCTCGGGTGCGGAGGTCAGGACCGCGCTCGAAGGTGCCGACGCGTTCCTGGCGAGCGAGGAAGGCGCCGTCCTGCACATGAACGCCGATCATCGCGACGCCATGGCCCTCTATGCCGATGTCCTCTGCAAGGCCGGCGACGGCGAGTGGACCGCCAGCGGCGTCGATCCGGAAGGCCTCGATCTCGTCTGCGGCGATCGGGTCGCCCGCCTCGTCTTCGACCCGCCGGTCACATCGCCCGGCGCGCTCCGCGAGGCTCTCAGACGACTGGCAGAGCGCGCCCGCAGTACCGGCTAAGTCTTGGCAAGGCGAGATCCATCCAAAACGAAACGCATCGATCCTGGCAAATCCTTTGATTTCGGCTCTGTGTTATGGTAGACACAATGCGGATATAACGCGCTCGTTGTGATCCTTAACATTCGATGCAGGTCAGCGAGCAGTGTGATCGCCCTCAATCAAGACTTCAAATGTAGGAAGCCGGCGGTCATGACCCATCTCAACAGTGCGTGGAGGTTTGTCAATCGACCTGCCAGGGCGTGACCTTGGGTCTGTTCTGCGGTTTTCTCGAGGTGCGCGCGCTTGCCGTCGCGCTCAAGGCTTAAGAAGCGATGAAGGATCTTCGATGGGAGTGACGCGTAACGGGACGGTTTGAGCTGGTGCAATGAGAGCCGCACGGCGGGGACGCTGCGCGGATTGAAGCGTTTTGACGACGCGGTGATGACGCTGTCCCGGATTTCGGAGCACGGCGATGGAGATGGTTCGATGAGCGACAAGGGTGGAATGGTGCGAGCTTCTGCGGCGAAGCCCGGTGCCGATCGAACGGCGGGGTTTCGGCAGCAGCCCGGAAGCCGTCCGCCGGTCGCGAAGGCCGAGGCGCCCAAGGTCCCCGGCAAGATCGGCGCGAACCGCCATGGCTTCAAGGCTCAGGAGTTCATCGTCTACCCCGCTCACGGCGTCGGGCAGATCGTCGCCATCGAGGAAGAAGAGGTTGCTGGGTTCAAGCTCGAGCTCTTCGTCATCAGCTTCATCAAGGACAAGATGAAGCTGAAGGTGCCGGTGCCGAAGGTGATGAGTGTCGGCATGCGCAAGCTGAGCGAGCCGGATGTGGTCAAGCGGGGGCTGGATACCCTCACCGGTCGCGCCCGTGTCAAGCGCACCATGTGGTCGCGCCGCGCCCAGGAATACGAGGCCAAGATCAATTCGGGCGATCTCGGCAGCATCGCCGAGGTGGTCCGTGATCTCTATCGGTCCGATGCGCAGCCGGAGCAGTCCTACTCGGAGCGCCAGCTCTACGAGGCGGCGCTCGATCGCATGGCACGCGAAGTTTCCGTGGTCCTCAAGCTGACGGACACCGAGGTGCTGAAGCTTCTTGAAGAGCAGCTCCAGAAAGGCCCGCGGCGGACCGCCAAGAGCGACGCGGAGAGCGATGGCGAGGCCGATGCGGACCCCGAGAGCGGGGATGTGGACGAGGCGGCGTGACGCCGTCCGGTCGACAGAGTTAATTAAAGGCCCGCTTCGGCGGGCCTTTTTCGTTCAGGGCCGGGCCTGAAAAGGGCGCCAACAGGCGAGCCGGATTGCCACCCGTTTTCCGCAAAAGGAGAAGCTGAGCGGCCGTGGGCAGCCTCAGTGCTGCAGGCGCAACCCGACCAGGAACACGTCCTGCGTGAAGCTCGACGAGGGCGCCGTGCTGTGGAGCGTCTCGTGATTGTAGGTGGCGTCCAGGACCACCGAACGGCTGATGTTGTAGCTGGCCTTCAGCGTGCCCGAATAGGTGTTCTCGACGATGCTCGAGCCGATATAGTCCGTGTTGAGATATCCGACGATCGCGCTCAGCGTGAGGTTGCGCAGCAAGGCGTGCGAGACCTGGAAGGCCACGGCGCGGGACTCCGACCCCGACGATCCCGCAAGATCGGTCTCGTTGAAGCTCGTACTGGCGGTGAGCGTGAGCGTCGTCAGCGGGGTCATCGCGTAGATCAGCGTGCCGTCGACCACCGGACCTTGGAGGTCCTTGAGCCGGCGATCCTGGTAGCTGCGATCCTCGTAACCCGCTGCGACCGTCCCGGTGAGCAGCGGACCGAGTTCGAAGCTGGAGCCCACCCGGCCGAGGACGCCGTCGGAGTCGCGGGCAAAGCCGGAATAGTCGAGGTGCCGGTCGTGGATCCGCTCGTCGACCGTCAGATCGACGAAGGGCTTGATGGTCGGCAGCAGCTCGTATTCGAGGCGGCCGTTGATCCCGTAGTCATTATAGGTCTGGTCATCGAGCAGCACGGTGGTGCCATCCCCGAGACGGCCATTGTCGTACTGGGTCCGATCGAAAAGCCCATGCAGCCCGAGGGTGAACCGGCCCAGCGTGTCGCTTCCCCCCAGGGTCGCGCCATAGCTGGTGACGAGCGGGCGCCCGATCACAGCCGCATTCACCTCCGGCGAGCCGGGTCGCTGGGTCGTCACCAGGAAGCGCCCCTCCGCGTCGAGGGCCAAATCGCGCGTGACGTCGTAGCGGTAGTCCACCACCCCACTGCCGTCCGGGCGGTTGGCGCCCGGATTGCTGAAGAACTCGTCGTAGCCCCCGTGCATGGTGGCTTTCAGCTGGTTGGACGACCAGAGCGAGAGAAGGTCGAAGCCACCCTCCGTGCGGCTGAAGGCCGACGGCTTGACCTTGGTCGCGATCTGGTCGGGGTTGCTGTCATAACCGAGGCTTTCCTCGACATAGGGCGACAGACGCAGCGTTCCGATCGTATAGCCGAGGGGCGCGAAGGGAGTGGGGTCCTCCTTGGGCCGCCGCAGCGGAGGCGGCACCGGAAGGGCCGCGACGGTGGGGGCGGCGGCTGGGACCGGCGTTGCGAGTTCGAGGCTCGGGTCCGTGCCGGCAAGGGAGTCCCTCAGCCGCACCGGGCGGGGATAGGGCGCCAGATCGGGCAGCTTGGGCGCGCCGACACGGGTCTTGGCGGTGCTCGTTTCCGGAGGTCGGATCGTGGAGCGGAGCGTCGTCCGCTGTCTGGCCGTGTCCTGGTCGAGGTCCGTCTCCGCTTGGCCCGGCGAGGCGTCGGACTGCGGACCGGTGAAGGTCGTCCCGCCACCGAAATCCGCGCCCGTCCCGCGGAGCCCACCCCCGGCCGGTGCGGCATCGAGGGTCGGCGCACCGAAGCTGCCCTGCGTGGCATCGAGGGCACTGGGCGTGTCGACCTGCGCCCAGGCGGGGCCGGCCGCGGTTCCCACAACGCATAGGACAAAAGCGCCGATCGCGGGTCGCCGGGACCACCTGGAAGCTCGCGAAGGGCGCCGTCGTGACATCAACGAGGGTGGTCCGTCCGGTGTCGCCGGAGGGCGATGCACACCGGCTATGGTTAACCAAACCATGGTTAAGACGACGTTAGCGTTCGGCCCGTGGTGCGGTGGCGCCGTCGCGAGCGCGGCCGTGCATTAAGGGGGCGGAAACCACGTCGCCCTAACGTGTCTCTATGAGCGGAGCGGGCAGCGCCATGGCAGATGCAGCAGAGCGGGCCGACAGGAGCGGGGTGAACCGGCGCGGCGTGACCGGCGGCCTGCTGGCAAGCCTGGCCGGATCTGGTCCGGCTCTCGCACGCCTGAGCCTTCATCCGAGCGCGGAGGCGGCGGGCCGCCATCCGCAGGATTTCGCGGCCTTCCTCTCGGGTCTCTGGCCGGAGGCGGCCCGCCATGGCGTCAGCCGTTCGGTCTTCGAGACCGCCACGGCCGGCGTCACGCTGGACCCTGGTGTCATCGAGCGAACTCGGAAGCAGGCGGAGTTCGTCAAACCCATCGGCGAGTACCTCGCATCCGCCGTATCGCCGGCCCGGATCGAGACGGGCCGGGCCAAGGCGCAAGACTGGTCCTCCTGGATCGCCAAGGCCGAAAGCCAATACGGGGTCGACCGCTACATCGTCCTCGGCGTCTGGGGCCTCGAGACCAATTTCGGCAAGTTCGCCGGCGACGGTTCCGTGATCCGCTCGCTTGCGAGCCTCGCCTTCATCCGCTACCGCGGCGACTACTTCCGGCGCGAACTGCTGGCGGCCCTCCAGATCCTGCAGGAAGGCCATATCGATGCGCCGCATATGCTGGGCTCCTGGGCCGGCGCCATGGGGCAGACCCAATTCATGCCCTCGAGCTTCAAGAGCTATGCGGTCGACTTCGACGGCGACGGCCGGCGCGACATCTGGGGCAGCGTCCCCGACGCGATCGGCTCGACGGCCAACTACCTGCGCAAGCATCACTGGATCCCGGGCGAGACCTGGGGCTACGAGGTCCTGCTCCCTCCCGATCTCGCGCGCGACGAGGCGTCCGATCGCTGGCTCGCCTTCGGCGCCTGGGCCGACCGGGGCGTCCGACGCGCCGACGGGGGCGAGATGCCGCGCCAGGGCCGCGCCACCCTGCTCCGGCCCGCCGGACCCTCCGGGCCCGCCTTCCTCGTCACCCCCAATTTCAAGGTGATCAAGAGCTACAACAACTCCACCGCCTATGCGCTCGGCGTCTCCTTGCTGAGCGACCGCATCGCGGGCTGGGGTCCCCTGAAGGGCCAATGGCCCGTCGCATCGCGCTGACGCGGCGAGACCGATCGTGATCCGTAGAGGTGCGGACCGGCGGCGATCCTGCTAGTCTCGCCCGTGATGATGTCCGGCACGGCTGATCCCTTCCCAACCCTTGTCGGGCTGCTCCGGCGCGGCGGCCTGCGTCTGGTGGCCGCCCCCGCTCTCCTCGCTTTTGCGGCTCTCGCCGTGCCGGCCGCGAGCCATGCCGCGCAGCATGCACCTCCGGCCGCGCCGGCCCGGCCAGCGGAGCCCCGGCCGGCGACCACGGTGGTGGCAATCTTCGGGGACGGCTATGCCGAAGCTCTGGCCGAAGGGCTCCGGCTGGATCTCGCCGACCAGACGGACACGACGGTGCTGCAGGCGACCCATGCCCCCTCGGGACTCGCGGACGCCTCGCATTTCGACTGGAAGGCGGCCATTGCCACCGTGCTCGCCCAGCAGCATGTCGGCGCCGCGGTCGTCATGCTCGGCGCCAACGACAGGGCCCCGCTGCCCGACGGCTCGGGCGAGGCCGCGCCACTGACTCCGCGCTGGCGGACGCTCTACGCCGCGCGCGTTCAGGCGCTCGCCGACCAGTTCCGCAGCGCTGGCGTGCCGCTGATCTGGGTCGGCCTGCCTATCGTGGCGGACGATGCCATGTCGGCTGATTTCGTGGCGCTGAACGAGATCACCCGCGACCGGGCGACCGCCGCCGGGGCTTCCTACGTGGATGCCTGGAGTGCGTTCGCGAACGAGAGCGGCCATTACGGCGCCTTCGGTCCCGACGCCAAGGGCCGCATCACGCGGTTGCGCACCAGCGACGGCCTTGACCTCACCCAGGCCGGGGCGATCAAGCTCGCGAGCTTCGTCGAGGTCGAACTCAGGGCCAGACGCGCGGCCGAAGCCACAGCCTCGAGCGCGACGGGCGACGTTGTGCTCCCCGACCAGCCGGATTTCGACAAGGCGCTGGATGTCGATGTCAACGCGCAGATCCGCCGCGAAGCCGGCCTGCCGGCGCTTCCGGGCGCGACGGCGGGCAAGGTCGAGCGGGGCCCCGTCATCGCCCTGACGGCGCCGACCCTCGCCGAGGACGGGCGGCTCCTCGGGCCGACGAGCGCCCCCCCGCCCTTGATGGGGGAAGGCGGCACCCTGGCCCAGCGGGCCCTCGTCGAAGGACTGCCCATCCAGCCGAAGGCGGGTCGGGCGGACGACTTTGCCTGGCCGCGGCCCTGACAGGGACGGCGCTGCGCCGCGGCGCCCGGGCTCAGAAGACGCCGGTCAGGCCGTCCGCGAGATAGGCGCCGAGGTCCGGGCCGAGCGGATTGGCAAGGACATGGCGCAGCCAGGCGTCGCGCTCATGGGCCAGCACGGCAAGCTCCCACAGGCAGGGACCCCGGTTCTGGGCCGCCGGGTCGGTGAAGCGCGTCGGGTTGTCCAGCGGGGCGAAGAGAATGCGGTGCATCAGCCCATCGCCCTCGTGCCACCAGTCGATAAGCAGCCAGATGCCGGCCAAGCCGACATGGACGATGAGGCTGGCGACCCCCGCATCATGGCCGTCGTCGGAACGCCCCAGGAGCAAGGCCCCCGCCTCATCCCAGGCGGCCTCGATCTCGTCCGCGAAGTGGGCAGCCGTGCCGCGCACCGTGATCACGGTGCCCTTGACCCGCCATCGTCCCAGCCGGCGGACCCCCGCGAAGGCGACCGTGCGGGGCCTGTATCGATAGCCGGCTAGCACCGGGGGCAGATCCATCGGCCCGCCCTCTTTGCCGCCCGCCGTCATCGCGGGAGCGTCGTCGACCCCATCAGGTGCTTGTCGCAGGCGCTGGCGGCCTGACGGCCCTCGCGGATGGCCCAGACCACCAGCGACTGGCCGCGCCGCATGTCCCCGCAGGCGAAAATCTTGTCGGCGCTGGAGCGGTAGGCCTTGGTGTCGGCCGCGACGTTGCCCCGTCCGTCGAGCGTCACGCCAAGCGCTGCGAGCAGCCCGTCGTTCACGGGCGACACGAAGCCCATCGCGAGTAGAACGAGGTCGGCGCGGATCGTGAACTCGCTCCCCTCGATGCGCTGCATCTTGCTGTCGACCCGCACGCATTCGAGGTGCTTGACCACGCCGTCCTCGCCCGTCAGGCGGCTGGTCAGCACGGAATAGTCCCGCTCGGCGCCTTCCTCCTGGCTCGACGAGGTCCGCATTTTCAGCGGCCAGTCCGGCCAGGTCATGAGCTTGTTCTCCGTCTCCGGCGGACGCGGCATGATCTCGAGCTGGGTGACGGAGAGCGCCCCCTGGCGGATCGAGGTGCCGATGCAGTCCGACCCCGTATCGCCCCCGCCGATCACCACGACATGCTTGCCGGAGGCGACGATGGGCTGGTTGGAGCGAAGCGGCTCGCGCGACACGCGCCGGTTCTGCTGAGGCAGGAACTCCATGGCGAAATGGACGCCCGACAGCTCGCGGCCGGGGATCGGAAGGTCGCGCGGCTTCTCGGCGCCTCCGGCCAGGATCACGGCGTCGTAGCCCTCCTGCAGGTCCTGCGCGGTGATGTCCACGCCGACATTCACCCCGCAATGGAAGGTCACGCCTTCCGTCGTCATCTGGGCGACACGCCGGTCAATATGCTTCTTCTCGAGCTTGAAGTCGGGGATGCCGTAGCGCAGCAGCCCGCCGGGCTTGGCGTTCTTCTCGTAGACGTGCACGTCGTGCCCGGCCCGCGCCAGCTGCTGGGCACAGGCGAGGCCGGCCGGCCCCGAGCCCACGATGGCCACCGTCTTACCGGTCGTGCGGTCCGGCTTCTCCGGCACAACCCAGCCCTCTTCCCAGGCCCGGTCGACGATCGCGTTCTCGATCGTCTTGATGGTCACCGGGCTGTCGTTGAGGTTCAGCGTGCAGGAGGCTTCGCACGGGGCCGGGCAGATCCGACCCGTGAATTCGGGAAAGTTGTTGGTGGAATGGAGGTTGCGGGACGCCTCCTCCCAGTCGCCGCGGTAGACGAGGTCGTTCCAGTCCGGGATCTGGTTGTTGACCGGGCAGCCGTTGTGACAGAACGGGA
>CAXTVD010000023.1:7601-21013 GCA_964247575.1 uncultured Lichenihabitans sp. | reverse complement strand
TCGGGACAAGGCAGGCGAACTGTCGTTCGACAAGGCAGTCGACAAGATCGGGCCGGCGCCACGTCCGGCGCAATCGTCGTCGCCCGCGCGAGCGTTGCCCCGATTGAGGGGCGTTCGCCCGAGCAGATCGCAAGCGACAGGCCCGGCCTCGGCGTCGCCCGACGGCTCCGCGCCGGGAGTTGACGGGCGCGGGCCAAGCATGCGCACTGCAGGCCGATGCGCCGGCCCGTCCGGCTTCCTGGAATCTGCCCATGGCCCTGACCGTCGCCGTCCAGATGGACCCGATCGACCGCATCACCATCGCGGGCGACTCGACCTTCGCCCTGCTGCTCGAGGCCCAGGTGCGCGGCCACAACGTGCTGTACTACACGCCCGAGACCCTGTCGCAGAAGGGTGCAGAGGTGATGGCCGTCATGCAGCCGCTCGCCGTGCGCGATACGAAGGGCGACCACTTCACGCTCGGCGCTCCCGCGCTCACGCCGGTCGAGGCGGTCGACGTGGTGCTGCTGCGCCAGGACCCGCCGTTCGACCTCGCCTACATCACGTCGACGCACCTGCTGGAGCGGGTGCATCCCAAGACCCTGGTCGTCAACGACCCGGCGGGCGTACGCAATGCCCCCGAGAAGCTCTTCGTGCTCGACTTCCCCCACCTGATGCCGCCCACGCTGGTGACGCGGAACCGCGACGCGATCGAGGCTTTCCGGGCCGAGCATGGCGACGTCGTCATGAAGCCGCTCTACGGCAACGGCGGCGCGGCCGTCTTCAAGGTGGCGCGCAAGGACCCCAACTTCGGCTCCCTGTTCGACCTGTTCTCGGTGACCTTCCGCGAGCCCTGGGTCGTGCAGCGCTTCCTGCCGGCCGTGGTGCAGGGCGACAAGCGCATCATCCTTGTCGACGGAGAGCCGCTCGGCGCGGTCAACCGCGTGCCCGCACAGGACGACATCCGGTCCAACATGGTGCGGGGTGGGGCGGCCGCTGCGACCGATCTCACCGCCCGCGAACAGGAGATCTGCGCCGCGATCGGACCGGAGTTGCGGCGGCGCGGGCTGCTGTTCACCGGCATCGACGTGATCGACGGCAACCTCACCGAGATCAACGTGACCTCGCCGACGGGCCTGCGCGCCATCAAGCGGCTCGGCGGCCCCGACATTGCGGCCGCCATTTGGGACGCGATCGAAAGCAAGCGCGCGGCCTGACGTCGGGTCGACGATCAGCATCCGGGCGCCGCGGCCCCACAGGGCCGTCGCAAGTTGACGAGCCTCCGGGGCGTCCGCACAATTCGCTCGCCCTGATGATGAACGGCGAGGATGACCGTGTTCGATGAGGTGACGCCGTCCATGCTTCTGGGTGCCGCGGCGCTTGGCTACCTGTTCGGCTCCATCCCGTTCGGTCTCCTCCTCACGCGCCTGGCCGGAACCGCCGATCTGCGATCGATCGGCTCGGGCAACATCGGCGCGACCAATGTCCTGCGCACCGGACGGAAGGACCTGGCGGCGGGCACGCTCCTGCTGGACGGTCTCAAGGGCGCCGTTGCCGTGCTGCTCTGCACCGCCTTCGCCGGACCGCTCGCGGGGTTGGGCGCGGCGATGGGTGCCTTCCTGGGGCACGTCTTTCCCGTCTGGCTCCGCTTCCGCGGCGGCAAGGGCGTCGCCACCTATCTGGGATGCCTGCTCGGGGTGGCTTGGCCGGCGGGAGTGGCTTTCATCCTCGCCTGGCTGCTGGTTGCTTTCGCGACCCGCTATTCCTCGGTCTCGGCCTTCGCAGCGAGCGTGGTGTCGCCCGCGGTGCTGGCCGCGCTCGGCGATCGCCGGGCCGCGATCGTGTTCGTCGTGCTCACCATCCTGCTGTGGATCACCCACCGGGCCAACATCGCGAGGCTTCTGTCCGGAACCGAGGGCAAGATCGGCAAGCGGGCATGACACCTGTCCTCCGCCTCCTGGACGAGCGCGAACTCTTCGACTGGCTGCGCCTGATCCGCACCGACACGATCGGCCCGCGCACGTTCCAGAGCCTGCTCGAACGGTACGGGAGCGCACGCGCCGCCCTCGACGCCCTGCCGCGCCTGACCGCCGGACGCGCCCTGAAGCTCGCGACCATCGCCACGATCGAGGCCGAGCTGGCCGCCGCCGAAAGGAGCGGTGTCCGCTTCGTGCCCCTCTGCGATCCCGCCTACCCGCCCTCCCTGCGCGTCATCGCCGCTCCCCCGCCCCTCCTGGCCGTCCGGGGACGCCTCGACATTCTCCAACGCTCGATGGTGGCGATCGTCGGCTCGCGCAACGCATCGGCCAATGGGCTCATCTTCACCGACCGGCTCGCAATCGGGATCGGCCGGGCCGGTCACGTCGTCGTGTCGGGCCTTGCCCGCGGGATCGACGCGCGCGCCCATGCCGCCAGCCTCGACACGGGGACGGTCGGGGTCCTGGCCGGCGGTCACAACAGGATCTATCCGAGCGAGCATCGCGGGCTGGTGGACCGCATCGCGGAGGCCGGCGCCATCGTGTCCGAGATGCCGATCGATTGGGAGCCGCGCGGGCGCGATTTTCCCCGCCGCAACCGGATCGTCTCGGGGCTCGCCCTCGGTGTCGTCGTGGTCGAGGCGGCGCGTCGCTCGGGTTCGCTCATCACGGCGAGGTTCGGCAACGAGCAGGGCCGGGCGGTCTTCGCGGTTCCGGGGTCGCCCTTCGATCCGCGCGCCGAAGGGACCAACGACCTGCTCCGGGCGGGGGCGAGTTTCTGCACCTCGGCAGACGACGTCACGAGCGAGCTGGAGCCGATGCTGGGAGGCTCTCCGCACTGGGCCGTCCGGGATGGCTTTGCGGCCGCGGCCGGGCTCGCCGACCCCTATTGGGACGAAATCGATCTCGACCAGAAAATGCCGGCCGCCTCCGGACCGGCGGGTTTGACGGAACCGTCCCGGCTGACCCCGGACGAAACGGAAGGGGAAACGGCCGAATCTGCCGCGACGCCGCGCGAGCGTCTCGCAGGCCTGATCGGGAAAGCCCCGGTCTCGATCGACGACCTCGTACGCGCGTCGCACATCCCCGTCCATCTCGTCCACGCCCTGATCGTCGAACTGGAGCTCGACGGAGTGGTCCAGCGGCAAGGGGCGAATGGCGTCGCGCTTATCGCGAACCGGTAGCGCTGTCCGGCTGAACCGGCGGCCTTGCCTGTGTCTTGGCGCGCCGCGGGAGCTTGGGGCGAGAGGCAGGGGGAGCGGCGAGGGTCTCGGCTTCAAGCCGGACCATGTTGAGCAGATAGCACAGCAGACGAAGCTGCGCCCGCTCGGCCATGCCGGCAAGTTCCGCGCTCATGGCCTGGATGTAATCGGCGACGGCCTGGGGGCTCATCGCCTCGGTACGCGAGGGCTCCGGCTCGGCGTTCCTGGTGATCGAGGGCGAGCGCGACATGGCAACGCTTTCCTGAACGGCTGGGGGTTCCGGGTTGCAAGAGCCGGTGTAGCCCTAATCATCGCAACGTCAGGTTGTGCGCGCAAGTTGCGAGTTGGTGACTGCGGCGTCTAAATGTCTATTTGTCGTCGAAAGGCCGGCTCAGCGCTCAGCCGTTCCGAATGCGAGCCAACCGCAAGAGCGCGCCTTCGAGAATATAGGCTGCCGCGAGGCGGTCCACCGCGACCTGTCGCTTGGCGCGGGACACGTCCTGCTCGATTAGAGAGCGGGTCACGGCCGCGGTGGACAGCCGTTCGTCCCAGAAGCAGGCGGGAATGCCGAGCAGGGGGACCGCCAGCCGCACGAAGCTGCGGGTCGATTGCGCGCGCGGCCCTTCCGAGCCGTCCATGTTCAGCGGGAGCCCGACCACCAGGGCCGCGACCTCGTAGCGCCGGACGAGTTCCGTCAGCCGCTCGATGTCCTTCGTGAACTTCACGCGCCGAATCGTCTCGAGCGGGGAGGCGACCCGGCGCTCGACGTCGGACAAGGCGAGCCCGATCGTCTTGGTGCCGAGATCCACCCCGATCAGGCGGGCCTTGGCTCCGAGGGATGGGGCGAGGTCGTCCAGGCTGATGACCGAAGGCGACATGAAACGATCCTGACCGGGCGGCACGACAGGGCGCGGCGGTCCTGCCATTGCCCGCCTGAAGCTGCGAATGATATAGCGCCCCGACAGTCAAGCCGAACGCCGTCGGCGATGAAGGACACCCATGCCGGTCGACCTGCCCACCGTACGCCGGATCGCGACGCTCGCCCGCATTGCGCTCCCCGACGATGAGGTCGAGCACCTGCAGGGCGAGCTGAATGCGATCCTCGCCTTCGTGGCTGAACTTGACGAGGTCGACGTGACCGATGTTCCGCCCATGACCTCGGTGACGCCCATGCGCCTGAAGCTCAGGCCCGACGTGGTCACCGATGGCGAGATCGCGGCCGACATCCTGGCCAACGCGCCGGTTTCGGACGACGGCTACTTCGTCGTGCCCAAGGTGATCGAGTAGCCGCGCCCGCTTCCGGCGCGCATGCGGCCCCTCAACGGAACGAGACAATGACCGACCCGACACGGTTGACCCTGGCCGAAGCGCGTGATGCGCTGCATTCGCGCACCCTGTCAGCGCGCGAACTGGCCGATGCCCATCTCGCCGCCATCGAGAAGGCCCGCGCCCTCAACGGCTTCATCACGGAAACGCCGGACCGCGCGCGGACCATGGCAGCGCAGTCCGACGAGCGTCTCGGCCGGGGCGAGGGGGGACCGCTCGAAGGCATTCCGCTCGGCATCAAGGACCTCTACTGCACGAAGGGTGTCAGGACGACGGCCGGCAGCGGCATCCTGGGCGAGTTCGTGCCGACCTACGAGTCGACGGTCTCGTCCCAGCTCTGGCGCGACGGCGCCGTGATGCTCGGCAAGCTCAATCTCGACGAGTTCGCGATGGGCTCGTCCAACGAGACCTCCCGCTTCGGGCCCGTGACCTCGCCGTGGCGGAAGCCGGGCGGGAACGCCGCTCTGGTGCCGGGCGGCTCCTCCGGCGGTTCGGCGGCGGCCGTGGCCGCACACCTTTGCCTGGGGGCGACGGCAACCGATACGGGTGGCTCGATCCGGCAGCCGGCAGCCTTCACGGGGACGGTCGGCATCAAGCCGACCTATGGCCGTTGCTCCCGCTGGGGCATCGTCGCCTTCGCCTCGTCCCTCGACCAGGCCGGGCCGATCGCCCGCACCGTCCGCGACACGGCGATCCTGCTGCGGTCGATGGCAGGATATGATCCCAAGGATTCGACCTCGGCCGACCTTCCCGTGCCGGATTACGAGGCCGCCGTCGGGACCTCCGTCCGGGGCAAGAGGATCGGCATCCCAAAGGAATACCGGATCGACGGCATGCCGCCCGAGATCGAGGCGCTCTGGAGCCAGGGCATCGCCTGGCTGCGCGACGCCGGCGCCACGATCGTCGACGTGTCGCTCCCCCACACGAAATACGCGCTGCCGGCCTACTACATCGTAGCGCCGGCCGAGGCCTCGTCGAACCTCGCCCGCTACGACGGCGTCCGCTACGGTCTGCGGGTGCCCGGCCGGGAGGTCGGCGACATGTATAGCCGCACGCGGGCCGAAGGGTTCGGCGCGGAGGTGCGCCGTCGCATCATGATCGGCACCTACGTGTTGTCGGCCGGCTATTACGATGCCTATTACCTCCGCGCGCAGCAGGTCCGGACGCTGATCAAGCGCGACTTCGAAACGGTCTACGCGGCCGGGGTGGACGCCCTCCTGACGCCCGCGACGCCCTCGGCCGCCTTCGCGATCGGCGAAAAGGGCAGCGGCGATCCGGTCGAGATGTACCTGAACGACGTCTTCACGGTCACGGTCAACATGGCCGGCCTGCCCGGCATCGCGGTGCCGGGCGGGCTTGGAGCCGACGGGCTGCCGCTCGGGCTCCAGCTCATCGGCCGCCCCTTCGACGAGGAGACGCTGTTCGCCCTGGCCGCCGCACTGGAGCAGGCCGCGCCGAAGACGGTGCTGCCCGATCCATGGTGGGCGGCGTGAGCGCGGGGGAGACCGTCCTTGCGCCGCTCCGCGCGCAGATCGACGCCGTGGATCGCGAACTCGTCGCCCTGCTGGCGCGCCGCGTGGCGGTCGTCCACGACGTGATCGCGCACAAGCAGCGCGAAGGCATCGCAGCCCGACTGCCGGACCGCGTGGAACAGGTGGTCTCCCAATTTCGCGACGAAGCAGCCCGAGCGGGCTGTCCGCTCGATCTTGCCGAACGGGTCGCGCGGACCATTGTCGAGTGGACGATCGGTTATGAAGAGCAAAGCCTCAACCCGAAAGCATAGTCAGGGCCAGGGCGTCTTTCCTCGCCGCCTGGCCCGTTGCGCCTCCAACCTCAGTGCTGCACATTGACAAACATACACAACACACACTAGTTGTGTGTTGCCGTTTGGACGCGCCGCTATGACGAAGTATCAGCCCCTGACAGACCATCTTGCCGGGCAGCGCACGAGCCAGGTTCAGATGAGCTTCGACGAGATCGAGCGGGTGATTGGTGCCAAGCTGCCGCCCTCCGCAGGCTCTCATCGTGCCTGGTGGAGCAACAATCCGTTGAACAACGTGATGACAAAGGCGTGGCTCGATGCGGGCTTTATAAGCGAGCAGGTGGACCTTTCCGCGCGGAAGCTGGCTTTCCGCCGTTTGGCCACCTCTTCGCCGAAGCCGGACCGTTCCGGGCCGCAGCGTAAGACGGGCGCCGCTCAAGGGCAGCCTGGGCTGTTCGGATGTCTGCGCGGCACCGTCAGCCTCGGCTCGGGCGTGGACTTGACGGAGCCCGCGGATCCGGACTGGGGCGGCCGCGTCGACCGTGGATAGTCCGCTCCTTCTCGACACCTGTGCTGCCATCTGGATCGCCGGCGACGAGCCGATAGCCGAGGATGCGCGAGCGGCTATCGTGGCCGCGCTGGATGCCGACGAGCCGATCTTCGTGTCGCCTATCACGGCTTGGGAGATCGGCATGCTGGCGGCGCGGGGGCGGATCAGCCTGTCGATGGCTCCCCTTCGGTGGTTCCAGCGCCTCCTGGGCGCGCCAGGCCTGCGGCTCGCGGCCTTGGAGGCCGACGTGCTGATCGCATCATCGTCGCTCCCTGGATACATGCCGAAGGACCCGGCAGATCGGATCATCGTCGCAACCGCACGGGAGCACGGCTATTGTGTCGTGACACGCGATCGATTGCTCCTCGACTACGCGCAGCGGGGCTATTGCCGCGCGCTGGCCTGCTGACAAGGACCCATCATGGCTGCCTCGCCATCTACAAACCTGGTCCAGGGTGCGACCGGCCCGTGGGAGATCGTCGTGGGCATGGAGATCCATGCCCAGGTGACCTCCCGCTCGAAGCTTTTTTCGGGCGCGTCGACCACCTTCGGCGGCGAGCCCAACGCCCACGTGTCCCTGGTCGACGCCGCGATGCCGGGCATGCTGCCGGTCCTCAACGAGGCCTGCGTGAAGCAGGCGGTCCGCACGGGGCTGGGGCTCAAGGCCGCGATCAACAAGCGCTCGACCTTCGATCGCAAGAACTATTTCTACCCCGACCTTCCGCAGGGTTATCAGATCTCGCAGTACAAGAGCCCGATCGTGGGCGAGGGCGAGGTGCTCGTCGACCTGACGCCAACCGAGCAGTTCCGCGTCGGGATCGAGCGGCTGCACCTCGAGCAGGACGCCGGCAAGTCGCTGCACGACCAGGCGCCGAATGCCAGCTTCGTCGACCTCAACCGGTCCGGTGTGGCCCTGATGGAGATCGTGTCCAAGCCCGATATACGCTCGGCCGAGGAGGCCAAGGCCTATGTGAGCAAGCTCCGCACCATCCTGCGCTATCTCGGGACCTGCGATGGCGACATGGAGAAGGGGAGCTTGCGTGCCGACGTCAACGTGTCGGTGCGCCGGCCCGGCGAGCCGTTCGGCACGCGCTGCGAGATCAAGAACGTCAATTCGATCCGCTTCATCGGGCAGGCGGTGGATACCGAGGCGCGACGTCAGATCGCGATCCTGGAGGACGGCGGCAGCATCGACCAGGAAACCCGGCTGTTCGATCCGGGACGGGGTGAAACGCGGTCGATGCGCTCCAAGGAGGAGGCGCACGACTATCGCTACTTCCCCGATCCCGACCTTCTTCCCCTCGAGTTCGACGAGGCCTTCGTCGAGGCGCTGCGGGCCGACCTGCCGGAACTGCCCGACGCCAAGAAGGCGCGTTTCGTGTCGGCTTACGGCCTGTCGCCCTACGATGCCAGCGTCCTCGTCGCCGAACGCGAACTGGCCGACTATTTCGAGCGGGCCGTGGCGCACGGTGCGCCCGCCGCGCCGCGCAACGCCAAGCTCGTCGCCAACTGGATCACGGGCGATCTGGCCGCCTTCGCGAACGCGCAGGGCGTCGGCGTGGCCGGGACCCACATCCGGCCCGAGCAGATCGCCGATCTCGTGGATCTGATCGCGGACGATACGATCTCGGGCAAGATCGCCAAGGACGTGCTGGTGATGATCACGACCGGCGAGGAGCGCGACGCGCTGCCCTCCGATCTCGTCGCCAGGCTTGGCCTGAAGCAGGTGACCGATACGGGGGCCATCGAGGCGGCGGTGGATGCCATCATCGCGGGCAACCCCGACAAGGTCGCCCAGGCCAAGGCGAAGCCGACCATGCTCGGCTGGTTCGTCGGCCAGGTCATGAAGTCGACCGGTGGCAAGGCCAACCCCCAGGCCGTGAACGAGATCCTGAAGGCCAAGCTGGGGATCTGACGGCGCGGGCTGCGGCCGGCGCCGCTGCCCTTACTTGCTCACGACGAGGCAGGTTGCCGAGAACTCCTTCCAAGTCGTGACGCCTGCATTCCCGGCCTTCTTGATGGACGACCACTGGTGCGCGCATTCATGCATGCGCGCCCGCGCGGCGGCATCCTGTGAAATCTGCGGCTGCGCGACGTCCGTCCCCCCTTCACCGGCATTGGACGCCCTGCCGGCGGATGTCGGACCAGCGCTGGGTCCTGGCCCCGGACCCGGCGCCCCGGACTTCCCGCCCGGCGCTGCAGGAGCCGCCCTCACCCCGGACGCCCCGAACGCCATCCCTGCAACGAGGATAGCGGCACCGATCCGACTGACCATTCAACAATGACTCACAAACAGACCGGCTCGGCCGGCGAGGGAAGGCGATTTAACCTGTGCTAAGTCTATCGTCCACAAACACGGCGATGTCATGGACGCGGCACGTCAGAGATGGACTCTGGGCACCTGGATGGACCAGCGGCGTGACTTGACCACCGTCTCGTTCTCGAAGGCTTCGAGCGTGGCATCAAGCGTGAACTCGCTTGCGTCGGCCTGGAGCGTCACACTCGTCCTGGTTGTGAAGCAGCCATCGTCCCGGCGCAACGCGTAGCGCTGTTCGATGCTGGCCCGGGCCGACAGGGTGTCGTCCGCGCCGATCGTCAACCGACGGGTAAGATCGTGCGACAGGGTGACGCCGATCTCGTCGAAACGGCGGGCGCCCTCGCCGAACAGCCCACCTTCACCCACGGTCGTCACCGTCGCGATCCCGCTGATGCCGTCGAAGGTGATGGACCGTTCGATACGCCCATCGCGCACCAGGGTGGTCGGCGCCGCCGTCCCGTGCCGGGGCGGCCCGAACGAAACGGGCTTGTCCTCGCCCATGGATGTGCGGGTCGGCAGCACGAGCCGGCTGCCTGGACCGATGGTCAGCATGGCCCGGTCGCGGGAGGGCCACACCAGGGGCCAGTAGGCGGTCGAGAGGGCGAGCCGGATCCGGTGCCCTTTCGGAAAGCGGTGGCCGGCCAGGTTGAGTGTCACGGCGACCCGTTCGACCGCGCCCGGCACCATCGGCCGAGGCTCGGCCGACCCCGCGCGGTGAGACAAGTTGAGGACTGCGTAGCTCACCCGAAGCGACGAGCCGTCCGGAGCGACCGCGCAGAGGCGGACGGCGACCTGACCCTGCGGATGGTCGGCCGCGAGCACGAGATCAGCGACGGGATAGCCGAGGATCTCGAGGTCCTCCTCCAGCACGGCGCTGTCGAACACGAGCGAAAGCCCGTCGTCGCCCCGCTGGTCGCCCGGCATCTCGCCCGCCACGCCGGTGCCCATCCATTCGCCGCCCGCGGTTCCCGTCCAGAGTGGCGAGCAGATACGGAGCGGGGCATGGTGCTCCTCCTCGTCGCCGAGGCGACCGGGCGCGAGGTGCAGGACATGGTCGACGATCCGCGGGCTCGGCCATGCCGGTTCGGCGACGAAGCGGCCCGGCGCCCGGGTCAGGGTCGACGTCGGGGGTCGCGAGTCCTCGATGAAGACCCGGAGCATGGGTTCGGCCATCACGCCGGTATCGGTGCCGTTCAGCCACTGCGCCCACCATCGTGTGGCTTCCCCGAGAAAGTCGATGGCCGGCTCCGGGACGCCGTCCTGGGGATAGATGTGCGCCCAGGGGCCGATGATCCCGAGGCGGGGCACGCGGAGATGCTGGAGCAGCCGGGGGACGGCGTTGGTATAGGCGTCCGCCCAGCCGCCGACCGCCAGGACAGGGCAGGCGATGGCGCTCCAGTCCTCGTTGACGGAGCCGTGGCGCCAGTAGCCGTCGCGACTCTGGTGGGTCATCCATAGCGCCGGCCAGCAGGGCATGTGATCGAGCCGTGCCAGCCACTGCTCGCGCCAGCCCGCCCCCACGACGGCCGGATCGGGCGGCCGGCCCTGATAGGCCAGCATGATCGCCCCCCACCACAGATTGTCGTTCAGCAGGCAGCCGCCGCTGTAATGGATGTCGTCGGCGAAGCGGTCGTCGGTCGAGCAGACCGTAATGATCGCCTTGAGGGCCGGCGGCCGGCGGGCCGCGACCTGCAGCGCGTTGAAGCCGCCCCAGCTCTTGCCCATCATGCCGACCGCGCCCGAGCACCAGGGCTGGGCAGCGATCCAGGCGATGACCTCCAGCGCGTCGTCCTGTTCGCCGGCGAGATACTCGTCGTCCAGGAAGCCGTCCGACTCGCCCGATCCCCGCATGTCGACCCGCAGCGCCGCAAAGCCCTGCGCCGCGAAGAAGCCGTGCATCGGTTCGTCGCGCCCGCGAGTGCCGTCGCGCTTGCGGTACGGAATATATTCGAGGATGGCAGCCACGGGCTGCTCGGTCGCGCCGTCCGGAAGCCAGAGCCGTGCGGCGAGGCGGACACCATCGCCCATGGGGATCCAGATGTTCTCGGTGACGGTCACGGCCAAGGCTCGGGCCTCCTTCGATGGACATCGAAAGCTTAGGGCAGGGCAGGGCGCGAGGCGAGTTGGTCCATCCAGCCTCCATGTCGCTTTCCGTGCGCCTCATGTCGGGGCTGATCCAACGGCCGGCGCAGCCCTGCCGCATGGTCGCGGCACGGCCGCCCGGGAGCATCCACCGCCATGAATTTCGACGTGTTCATCACCTGCGCGGTCACGGGCTCCGGCGATACGACGGGCCGCAGCGCGCACGTGCCCGTCACCCCCGAACAGATCGCCGAGGCGTCGGTCGAGGCGGCGCGGGCAGGCGCGGCGATCGCCCATATCCACGTGCGCAACCCCCAGACGGGCAAGGCGGCGCGGGATGTGGCGCTCTATCGCGAGGTCGTCGAGCGCATCCGGGCGTCGGATGTGGATGTCGTCATCAACCTGACGGCGGGCATGGGCGGGGACGTGGTCTTCGGGTCCGGCGAGAGCCCGCTGCCGCTCGATCCCGCCGGCACCGACATGGTCGGCCCGACCGAACGCCTCGCCCACATCGCGGCGCTGCGGCCGGAGATCTGCACGCTCGATTGCGGCACGATGAATTTCTCGCTGGGTGACTACGTGATGACCAACACGCCCGCGACGCTGCGGGCCATGGCGGCGCAGGTGCAGGCGCTCGGGGTGCGGCCCGAACTGGAGGTCTTCGACGCCGGCCATCTCGTCTTCGTGCATGACCTGATCAAGGAGGGGCTGATCGAAGCGCCGCCCCTGATCCAGCTCTGCATGGGCATTCCATATGGCGCGCCCGACGATCCCCTGACGCTCATGGCCCTAACGCATCGGCTGCCGCCCGGTGCGATCTTCAGCGCCTTTTCGATCGGGCGTCACCAGATGCCCTATGTCGCCATGGCGGCGCTGGCGGGAGGCAACGTGCGCGTGGGACTGGAGGACAACCTGTTCCTCGACCGCGGCGTCCTGGCCACCAACGGGCAGCTTGTCGAACGCGCGGCGGGCATCCTCAAGAGCATGGGCGCGCGCCTCCTGGGACCGGCGGCGGTGCGGGACAAGCTGAAGCTGCGTCAGCCGCAGAAGAGGACGGCGGCATGAGCGGGATCCGGCATATCGGCCTTGTCGGCGGCGGCGTCATCGGCGCGGGCTGGGCCGCCCGCTTTCTCCTGAACGGCTACGACGTCGCGGTTTTCGATCCCGATCCGGCGCTCGCCCGCAAGCTCGACGCGGTGCTCGACAATGCGCGGATCGCCCAGCGCAAGCTCTATTCCGGTCTGGCGGTCCCCGAGGGCCGGCTGACGCTGGCCGGGACGCTGGCCGATGCGTTGGGCGCAGCGGATTTCGTCGTGGAGAGCCTGCCGGAGATCGAAGACCTCAAGGTCCGCGTTCTCGCCGAGATCGGCGCGGCCACAAGGCCGGAGGTCGTGATCTCGACCTCAACCTCCGGCCTCCTGCCGACACGTCTTCAGGCCGGGATGCCCAGGCCCGACCGCCTCGTCGTCGGTCACCCCTTCAATCCGGTCTACCTGCTGCCATTGGTGGAGGTCTGCGGGGGCACCCAGACCGCGGACGACGCGAAGGCCACCGCGACCGCGCTGTTCGAAAGCATCGGCATGCGGCCCCTGCAGGTGCGCAAGGAGATCGACGGCTTCATCGCCGACCGGCTGCTCGAGGCGCTGTGGCGCGAAGCGCTCTGGCTCGTCAACGACGGCGTCGCGACCACCACGGAGATCGACGATGCGGTCCGCTATGGCGCGGGGCTGCGCTGGTCCTTCATGGGGACCTTCCTCATCTACCGCCTCGCCGGGGGGGAAGCGGGGATGCGGCACTTCCTCGCCCAGTTCGGACCCGCGCTCAAACTGCCCTGGACCAAGCTCGAAGCGCCCGATCTCACGCCCGACCTCATCGATCGCGTCACGGCTGACTCCGACGAGCAGGCGGGTGGCGTGTCGATCCGCGACCTCGAGCGCAGGCGCGACGACTGCCTCGTCGCCGTGCTCGGTGGCCTGCGCGCGCAGGAGTACGGCGCCGGCGCCGTGGTCAAGGCGCACGAGCAGCGCCTCATGGGGCGGCTTGCGGACAAGCCGCCCGTCTCGCTGCTGTCCTCGTCCGCCTATCCGCTCTACGCCGGCCGCGTTCTCGCCGACTGGATCGACTACAACGGCCACATGACAGAGAGCCGCTATCTGCAGTGCTTCGCGGAGGCGACGGACGCGCTGCTGCGCCTGATCGGGGTCGATGCGGCCTATCT
>CAXTVD010000023.1:0-7591 GCA_964247575.1 uncultured Lichenihabitans sp. | reverse complement strand
GATGGCGGCGAGCCGGCTTGGGCCGGGGGGGGTGCTGCTGGGGGAGGCGGGGGCCGACGGGCGTCTCGGCGGGCGGACCCAGATCCTGCACGCCGATGGCAAGCGCCTCCACATTTTCCACGAACTCTCGGCGGGACAAGACGGCGCCGTCATCGCGAACGGTGAGCAGATGCTGCTCCATGTCGACACGGCCGCGGGACGGGCCGTCGAGGCGACCGGGGCTGTTCGTGACGCCTTGGAGACGGCCCGCGCCGCCCATGCATCGCTGCCCACCCCGGCCAAGGCAGGGCGGCACGTCGGCGCCACAAGAGCAGGCTGAGGCAAGCGGCTGCGGGGGCCGGTTAGCATTTCCTAAACTCTGGCCAAGGAAAAACCGTCTGCTCTCCAACCGGGGTCGCCGGCTTCACGCTTTACTCAGCGGAAGGTCCCACGCTCAACGATGATCTCGGAGCGGTGGCGGACAAGAGAGACGGGATGGTCGGGTTGCTCGACGCCGCGCGGAGCCAGGAACTGGCCTTGGATGACGGCTTCCCGCGTCGCGAGTCCGTCGAGGAAGAGGCGCGGCTTGCGCCCGCTGGGACGCCGACCACGGCGGGCGGAGATCGGACCGCGACGCGAAGCGGCCGCCGGTCGCGCGGCGGTAAGCGGTCGCGAGGCGGGAACGGGGAGGTTGAAACCCTTCGGAGCCGCGTGGCCGACCTCGAACGGCAGATCGAGGACGCGCGCATTGCGCGGGGCCGTCTGATTGAAGCGCTCGAAGTCGTTCCCGAGGCGCTGGTGCTGTTCGATGCCGAGGACCGCTTCGTCTTCTGGAACAAGCGATACGCCGAGCTCTACATCAGGCCGGGCGACGACGTGAATGTCGGCATGCGGTTCGAAGACCTGCTGCGGGCGGGGCTGCGGCGGGGCGAGTACGTCGATGCGATCGGTCGGGAAGAGGCGTGGCTCGAGGCCCGCCTGGCCCGGCACGCCATGCAGACCAACAGCCATGAGCAGCACACGGCTGATGGTCGGTGGGTGCGGGTTCACGAGCAGCGGACGATGGAGGGAGGCAGCATCGGTCTGCGGACCGACATCACCGACCTCAAGCGCCGCGAGTCATCCGTCCGGCTCCTGTTCGACGCCAATCCCGTCGCGATGGTCGTCTACGACCGGGCGTCCCTGGCCATTCTGGCCGCGAACGATCAGGCCATCGCGACCTACGGCTACGACCGCGACCTCCTGCTGGGACAGACCATCGACCGTCTCGGTCCCGGGCTGGATCGGGCCATGGAGCCCGGACCTCCGGCCGCTGACCCGGACGCCGTGCATCGTCATCAACGTGCCGACGGCGCCCCCCTTCTCGTGCGATGGCGAACGACCGGCATCCACTACGAAGGCCGGGATGCTGCGCTCTGCTCCATCGTCGACTGCACGACCATCTGCCGTGTGGAGGACGAACTGTTTCGCACGCAGGCCCTGCTCCACAGCGTGATCGAGAACATCCCGCTGACGGTGTTCGCCAAGGACCTGGCGGACGATGGTCGCTACGTCGTGTTCAACCGGGCCGCCGAACGTCTCACGGGGGTCGCGCGGGCCGAGGTCATCGGCCGTCGCGACCATGACGTGTTCGAGCCGACTGCCTCGGCGCGCTACCGCTTGCAGGATCGCGAGATCGCCGAAACGGGCGCGGAGATGTCGTACGAAGAGGAGTGCTTGTGGGGCCACGCGCTCAAGCGCGTCCAGACTCGGAAAGTCCCGATCCCCGCCCGGCCCGGCGAGGCCACCCGCTATATTCTGGCGATCCAGGAGGACGTCACCGAGCGGCGCCTTATCGAACAGACGATGATGCATATGGCGCATCATGATCCGCTCACCAACCTCGCCAACCGCACTCTGTTCCGTCAGCGGCTGCAGGCCGCAGCGGCCCAGCAGGCTGACAGCGGAGAGGGGTATGCCGTCCTTCTCATCGACCTCGATCGCTTCAAGCAGGTGAACGACACGCTGGGGCATCAGGCCGGCGATGCGCTCCTCGTCAAGGTCGCCGAACGCCTGCGCCTTGCGGCGGGGCGGACCGACTGCCTGGCCCGGCTGGGCGGGGACGAGTTCGCCGTCCTGCAGTCGCCCGCCGCTTCCCTGAGCGAGGCCATCCGCCTCGCCCGGCGCATCATCGAGCTTGTCGGCGCAGCGCAGGACATCGACCCCCATACCGTCAATGTCAGCGCGAGCATCGGCGTGGCTTTCGCCTCGGCGGGTGAGACGGACATCGATACCGTGCTCCGCAATGCCGACCTCGCGCTCTACGAGGCCAAGACGAGCGGCCGTTCGAAGATGTGCGTGTTTGAGGAGCGCCTCGGGGCCAGTGCCGTTGCTCACCGGGCCCTGGAGCAGGATCTCCGCCGGGCGGTCGAGACCGGCGCCTTCGATCTTCACTACCAGCCGTTCTACTCGCTGCGCGAAAGGGCGATCTGCGGGTTCGAGGCGCTCCTCCGTTGGCGGCACCCGGATCGCGGATACGTGCCGCCCTTGGAGTTCCTGCCCCTGGCTGAAGAGCTCGGCCTGATCGAGAAACTCGGGGCATGGGTGCTGCGGCGCGCGTGCCGCGATGCCGCATCCTGGCCGGATCATCTTCGGGTTGCCGTGAATTTATCGGCGACGCAGATTCAGGCGGGAGGCGTGTCGCACGCCGTTTTCGATGCGCTGCGCCGCTCGGGCCTCAGCCCCGCCCGCCTCGAACTCGAGATCACCGAATCCGTGCTCCTGGTTGCCAACGAGGAGTGCCTCACGACGTTGCACAATCTGCGCGAGGCCGGGATCAGCATCTCGCTCGACGATTTCGGCACCGGCTACTCGTCCTTGAGCTACCTGCACAACCTGCCGTTCGACCGCATCAAGATCGACCGCAGTTTCGTGAAGGATATCGGCCATGCCCCGGGCTGCCTCGCCATCGTCAGGGCCGTGATGGGCCTCAGCTCCAGCCTGAAGGTCGCCACGACAGCCGAAGGGGTCGAAACCCTGGATCAGCTGAGCCGGGTCGCTGCGGAAGGCTGCGACGAGGTCCAAGGCTTTCTGGTCAGCGCGGCCGTGCCTGCCGCGGAGGTCGCCCGCCTCCTCGCCGCAGCGCCGTCCTTCCCGCTTCAGCCGTCGTCCAGACAAGGCTCTGCAGGCCAGCATGGCAAGCCCGAGGGTTTGGTGTCCCAGTTTGGGAGGCACGCTTCTCGCTGAGGCCGTCCTGCGTCCGGCCCCTTCGATGGGGGGCCAAACCGAGGCATCAGCATGATGGTCCGACCCAAGCCCGACATCGCCAGCCCTGACGTCCTGACCACCGGACAGGTCGCCCGGCATTTCAAGATCACCCTGCAGACCCTTCATTTCTACGAGGAGGAAGGGCTGGTCACGCCATCCCGCAGCGACGGCCGCCGGTCCTACGACCGGAGCAGCATTGCCCGTCTGGCCTTCATCGTGGAACACCGCAGGCTGGGCCTGTCCCTCAAGAAGATCGCGGCCCTGCTCGCCTCCACCCCGCTCCTGCTCGCCTTCTGAGGGCCTTACCGGGCTAGTTCGACATCGGGGCTGCCGCTGCCGCGCATGGCCGCGAGGGCGGCTAGGGCGCGGGCCCTTGCGGCCTCGTGGTCGACGATGGGATGGGGGTAGGTCTTCCCCAGCACGACGCCGGCCTCCGCGAGGACAGCAGCCGGCGCGGTCCAGGGTTCGTGGCTCCACCGGCCCGGCAACCTGTCCAGTTCCGGGACGAAGCGCCTGACATAGGCGCCCTCCGGGTCGAACTTGGTCCCCTGGAGGGTCGGGTTGAAAATCCTGAAATACGGTGACGGATCGGCCCCGGAGCCGGCTACCCACTGCCAGTTCACGGGATTGTTGGCCGGATCGGCGTCGCACAGCGTGTCCCAGAACCACGCCTCGCCGATGCGCCAGTCGGCCAGCAGATGCTTGACGAGGAACGAGGCGGTGATCATCCGCACGCGGTTGTGCATGGTTCCGGTCTGCCAGAGCTGGCGCATGCCGGCATCGACGATGGGGTAGCCCGTGTGCCCGGTCTCCCAGGCGCGGAGCATGTCGGGGGAGACCGTGCCGTAGGGAAAGCGCGAGAACTGGGCCTGCACCGGCTCGGTGGCGATGTCCGGATGCTGGACCAGGAGATTGTAGGCGAAGTCGCGCCAGATCACCTCGGAGACGAACTTGTCGACCTCGGCCTGGGGCGCGGTCTCGCGGGCCGCGGCATGCTGCGCGAGGCCGATGACCTGCCGCGGCGAGATCTCCCCGAAACGGAGGTGGGGCGAGAGGCGGGACGTGGCTGCGACCGAGGGCCGGTTGCGATCCTCGCCGTAGCGGGCGAGCCCGCCGTCCAGGAACGCGTGGAGGAGCCCCGTGGCGGCCGGCTCGCCGGGCGTCCAGGTCTCGCGGAATCCGGTGGCCCAGTCGGGCTTGGTCGGTAGCAGGCCGAGGTCGGCGACCGTCGTGGCCGAGGCGAGATCGCGGGGTCGTGGCGCCACGCGGATCGCCGTCGGAGCGGGGCAGGGCGGCGGCGGCAGGCCGAGCGCCACGGCCGCCTTCCGGAACGGCGTGAAGACGTGGAAGGGACCGCCGGCCTTCGAACGGACCTCGTCGGGTTCGTGCAGCAGTGTCCCGTTCACCGTCTGGAGCCGCACGCCACGGCGCTGGAGGCTCGCCGCGACCGCGTCGTCCACCGCCCTTTCGGCCTTGCCGTAGCGGCGGCTCCAGAAGCAGGCCGAGACGCCGGCCGCTTCGACGAGGTCCTCGACGATGGGGCCCGCCGGGCCCCGGTGGATATCGAGCCGACCGCCGAGCGCTTCCAGCCGCTCCCCAAGCGAGACGAGGGAGTGATGCAGCCACCATTTCGACGCGCCCCCAAGCGGGCGGAGCCCGGCGCTTTCCTCGTCGTGAACGTAAAGGCAGAGCAGCGGCTGTCCCGTCTCGAGGGCCGCCTGGAGAGCCGGCTGATCCCCCAGGCGCAGGTCCGTCCTGAACCAGAGAAGGACGGGGGCTTCGTTTCGCGAGGTTCGTGACATGCGTGACCGGCTGGTGCTGACCTCCGACCATATGCTCAATCCGCGACGGGGGGAGAAGTGCGGCGGATAGCCCGGACGACGCGCGGAGCAAGGTCCGCCTCTCCAGAGCCGAGCTCGACGATCAGCCTCGTTCAGCGCCTTCGCGTTCTCCTTCAGGCACCCCGCGCCGCGATGATCGTTTTCCGACGGTCGCCTTCATCCAGCTCTCCTCGTATTCCCTGGCCATCCGCTCGCTGGAGAACTGCTCGATGAAGGCGAGCCGCCTATCGGACGCCAGCGAGCGCAGATCGGATAAGTCATGGACGAACAGCTCAAACGCGCGCTCGAGGGCATCGAGATCGCCGGGAGGGCCACTGATCCGGCCAGCGCCATAGGCAAGCAGAACCTCCTCGATCGCACCGACGGGGGTGCTGAGCACCGGCACGCCCAAGGCCAGTGCCTCCAGAACGACGAAGGGAAGGCCCTCGAACTCCGAGGTGACGATCAGACCGTCGAGGGCCTCGTACAAGGGTTGGACGTCCCGAAGAGGTGGAAGGAGTGTAAAATTGCGTAGCTGCAAGCTGTCGCACAACGTCTGGAGGTCGTCGCGCAACTCACCCGGACCGGCCCAGATGAACTGGTGAGGATGCCCGCTGGCCTGCGCCCGGGCAGCGAGTTGAATGAGATCCTGGGGCCGCTTCTGAGCCGTGAGGCGACCGATCATCCCAAAGACCAGGCCCGCTTCGCCCAGACCGAATTGAGCTCTTCGACGGAGCCGGTCGTCGGCGGTGCACAGCTCACGCGAGGCGAGATGGGATATATTGGCGCCGTGGTAGACAAGATCGATCTTGTCCGGCCCAATCTTGAATTCCTCGATCATTCTGGTCCGGATACGGCCGTTGATGGCGACGAAGCGGTCGGCGGCACGGACGTGCGGATCAGCAAACGAATTGATCCAGCCATGCTCGTGGTCATAGACTTGGTTGTCGACCATCGCCGTGCGCTTGAAGATGGATCGGAGCTGCTCCGCGTGGGCGACCTGCCATGGACTGCCGTTGGTGATCCAAACCACCGCGGGTTGATAGTGGCGCTTCAGGAGCTCGACGGCGGTCAGGCGGTCGTCTTGGCGCACGAGTTCCGCCAGATCGTAGACCTCTGCATGGACGAGAGCCTCCGCGTGCAGGGATCCATGGAACGCCTGAAGCGGCTCGGTATTCACGATCACGAAATGGTAGCGTGATGCGAGGTGACGCATCGTCTCGATGACAAGCCGTTCGGCGCCTCCGACTGCCAGGAAGATCGGAAAGACGAAGACCACCGGTTTGTCCGACAGGCGGCCCAGTCCTTCATGGGGAAGCGGCACGGGGGCGCGCCATGGACCCTGCGTCGAAGCGACGTCCTTGAGGGCGTGGTCCAGGACCAGATTGTCCGAGCTGATCAGATCGCTGAGCGGGACCGGTTCCTGCTCACCAGGCATCAGACGGATCAACCGGGCGGTGATCGCGCCAGTTCCGGCACCCATCCAACCACGACAGTACACGATCATGTCACGCAGCGATGCCGTCGCCACGGCAGGGGCAGGCTGCAACGTTCGAGAGATGAAGAGCATGTCGTAGCAACGGACCGCCATGGCCAGACGAAGACTGCGCAGATCGTTGGTCGTGAGGTTCGCGCCAGCCGGCCCCGGCGCATAGATGGATCCGCTGGGCGGCCCGTCCTGACTGGGCGCGTCGACAAACGACACGTCCAGATCGGCATTGGAAAGAGTCGATTCGGCGACGACAAAGCTCGGATCGGCTTGACGCACGATCTCGAGCCAATTCGTTCGCCGGGGAAAAACGTAGCGGTTCTGCTGGATCGCTTGCTCAAGGGCGGGATCAGTGTCCAGAATGGGAAACTCGTCCCTCAGGTCGAGCATCATCTGGAACACCTCGGCCTCGACACGGCTTCGGCTCTCGCCGATCGTGTTGTGGCCGTGGATCCGGTAGCGGCTCATCAGAAGTGGACGATAGCTGATCTTCCCGCAGAGCGCCGCCCGGATAGCGAAGTCCCAGTCGTGGCAGTAACGAAATGGCCGAAACCCTCCGACTTTCTCGAAAATAGACTTGCTGAAGACAATATTCGTGGTGGTCGCGATGATGTTCTGCGAAAGGAGAAGTTCAAGCCAGTGTTCGTCGGCTGCCGCCTCGTGCGCAGACGAGGGCGTGCTCCACGGATTTTCATTGTTGTCGACAGCCCGCCGCAGTCCCAGTGACCCATCGGCCGCGTCGATGACGGCGAGATCGCCGAAAAAGAGATCGGACCGGCCAGAGCGGAGGTCGCGTTCGATGGCCTCGAAGCGGCCGGGGACGAACTGATCGTCCGAATTGAGCACGGCGATCCACTCCTGGGTGGCTGCGCGCACAAGCTGATTCAGGCGGACGTGAGCGCCAAGATTGCGACGTTCAGGGTTCGGCAGGACGGTGATCTTGGGTTGCGATCGCGCCAAACCGGCCAGAATGCGTTCACATCCGTCGGTCGATCCGTCATCGACAACAAGGACTTCGGTGACGATCGGCGATTGAACAGCCGATGTGAGGCAGGAC
>CAXTVD010000022.1:16363-21063 GCA_964247575.1 uncultured Lichenihabitans sp. | reverse complement strand
CAGTCCAGGAGATGTTACCGGATTTGGCACACCCAAGCAGCGACTTCGGATCGTTCGTAAGAACTATGGCTCTACACCTGCTTATGATGTCGGCTTCTCAAATATAGGTTTCGCCATCATAGCACCAGGCGGTCCAATACCGTTCAGAGAAGGGTGCAATTTTCACAAAGGGCCCCTGTCACTGCTAACAATGTTTCCAAGCGCTGAACTTAGATATGATCTTAATCTCGACATTCAACTACAACCAAACGATATAAACGACGTCAACTCTGGCAACAAATACTTAGTATATTTTGGGAATGTTTGTTATAGAGACGCCTTTGATCGAGTTCATTATACAAACTATTGTTGGATGCACAGAGGGGCGTCGCTTGCCGCAGCAGATGCGGAGGCTTGCTTAACCTACAATGACGCAGATTAAATTAACATCTAGCGCCTTTATCTCCGTGCCTGTAGTCACGCCGCCTCACCCGGCCGCCGATCCCGCACAAGCGACCGCCGCGGCAGCGTCGGGTACGGGTCGACCTTGTCGACGCGAGGCTTGCCGCCCGCCTTCGGTGAGGCTGGCTCCGGCATAGCCGCCTTCGGCTGTGGCTTGGACATGCTCCGCGCCGCGCTCGCGATGACCTCCGGGGCGACACCCAGCGCCTCGACAGCGTCCAGCAGCACGTCGCTCTCGGCCAGGATGTAGTCCAGCACGCCACGGAGGAACGCTGGCCCTTTCGCGGCCTTGCGGACCGTCTCCGGCTCGATCCCCGTCTCCTGCAGGAACAGCGCAAGATGGACCTGGTTCTCGGCCATGAAGGCGAAGGCCTTGACGGCGATGGCGTCAGCGACGGACGGGCTCATGCTGGTTTGACTGGCTCGCGGCGTCATCATGCAGCCTCCTTATCAGCGGCCGGCGCGAGGCGGATTTTCGAATCCGGCCGGTCGGCCCATGTGATGTGAAGCCGGAGATCCTGGCTGTACTCACCCGGGTAGGAGCAGGGTTCGCAGAAGAGCGCTCTCCGGAGATCCTGGATCGTCCGCGCACCGCCCCAGGCTAGGCCCGTCAACTCCTTGTAATTGAGCGTTCGCCTCGTCTTGCAAATACGGCAGACGGCGAGGACCTCGCTGGCGCTACCGATCGAACGCTCATCAACCCTCACCCGGCGTATCATCTCTGTCCTCCACACATAATGTTCTCTATCTGTTCACGGTGCGCGGCGAGAGTCGAGAGGGTTCTATGATTCGATCGGATGTATCAGGTGCGGAAGAATTGTTACGTTGGGTGTAATTCCTGCCTTGACGGACCTGTAACGTCGGATGTAACTATGCTCCATCGCAGCCGGCACACGCCGCCCCGATCGGAGCCCCCGATGACCTCCACCGCCCCACTCCCGCTGCACCCCTCGGTCGACGCCCACTTCGCGCGTCTCGGCTGCAAGCCTGCCCAGGACGCCCTCGACAACCAGGTCGCCGTCTTCAAGGCCCGCGCCCTTGCCGTCCTCGCCAAGCTACGGCGGCACATCGGCGGCGCGTCCTACACGACGAGCACCACGCCCGATTTCGCGGCTCGCTACAGTGTCAGCCTCACCTCCGAGGAAGCGGCGATCAGCGCCGACACGCTGCTGCAGCACGCCGGCCTGCTGACCGACACCCGATTCACCCAGCATGGGCGCTACTGGACCGTCGAGGGCACAGCCTGCCTGCCGGCCCGCCCCGTCCTTCTCGCGGCGGAATAGGGCCATGCGCACCTTTCCCGCGCGCTGGTACACCAGCCCCGACAACGAGATCGTCGCCGCCCAGGTGATCGCCTCCACCTGCCGCGACGCCCTGGCGGTCGCCGAGAGGGAGCAGGCCCGGTTCGCCGACCTCCCCGAGGCCGCCTCGATCGACGCGGTGGACGCCGCCTACGCCGCAGCCGGCATCACCTTCCCCGACAGCCTCGGCCGGGACCGCGCCATCGCCGCCCACCACGAGGGCCGGCCCAGCTTCGCGCTGCGGAGCAGCGGGCCCGCTCAGGCGGCGCTGGCCATCCTGCACGCCGGCGGCGACCTCGCAGACCACATCGTCGAGCGGGCGCGGGGGAACACCAGCCTTCCGGCCAAGCCCTTTGCCGAGCTGCTGGCCTATGAGGCCGGCCGGATCCTGCCGGGCATGGTGCCGATCAACGCGGCGGCCGAGCGGGTGATGGACGAGGCGATCGAGCGGCTCGAGGCGCTGCAGGCGCAGAGCCGGCCGGCGATGGCGAGGGCTGCGTGATGGCCCGCAAGATCTATGTCGCCTCGTCGTGGCGCAACGCGGAACAGCCCACCGTGGTCGCGGCGCTCCGCGAAGCGGGTCACGACGTCTACGACTTCCGCAATCCCGCGCCGGGCAACACCGGCTTCGCGTGGTCGGCCATCGATCCGAATTGGCAGAACTGGAGCCCGGCCAAGTTCGGGCATCTTCTCGCGACGCATCCGATCGCCCGCGAGGGCTTCGGCTTCGACCATCGGGCGCTCAATGCGAGCGACACATGCGTTCTAGTCTTGCCCTGTGGACGTTCGGCCCACCTTGAGGCCGGCTACATGGCCGGACAGGGCAAGGAAGTCTTCGTCATCCTGCACGAGGACAAGTTCGAACCCGAGCTGATGTACCTGCTGTGCACCGGCGTCGCTCTGCATGTCGATCAGGTCGTCAAGGCCATCTCGGATGCCGAGAGGCCCGTAGCCTGATGCGCGCCGCCCAGCACCCCGGCTTCGCCCTCCCCGCCCGCCGCCGCGATCTGGTCGCCGCCGGGCTCCTCCTCAACCTCGTCGGCGCCTGCCTCGCGGCCGCGCTGTTCCTCGGAGTGCACTGATGCCCGGCTTGGACGAAGACGGCGCGGCTGACGCCAACACGATCGGCATTTCAACCTGCGACTGCGGCCATGTGCACCTCGTCCTGGTCGACGTCCACGGCGACCGGATCAGCGCGGCGCTTGACCTCGGAGAGGCGCTGCGGATCGCGCACGAGCTCACGCGGGCCGCATTGCGGGTGAAACTGGCACAGACGCCGGCGGCGGTGCTGCAATGAGCGCCGTCACCCTCTCCCCCGGCGCCCGGGCCGCAACCTTCAAGCCGGCGCATGTCGAGCGGTTCCGGGCCGACGATCGCGCGGCTTGGCTGAAGCGGAGGCAGGACGATGTCACCGCGTCTGTCGCCGGCGCGCTCCTCGGCGTCCACGAGTACCAGACGGCATACGGCCTGTGGGCCCTGAAGTCAGGCCTGATCGCCGAGGATCCCGAGGAGTCGCAGCCGATGCGTCGCGGCCGCCTGCTCGAGCCCGTCGCGCTGCAGGTCCTGCGCGAGGACCGCCCGACATGGCAGGTCGAGCCCTGCGGCTTCTACTACCGCGATCCCGTCGCCCGGATCGGCGCGACGCCCGACGCCCTCGCCGTCGACCCCGAGCGCGAAGGCTTCGGGGTCATACAGGTCAAAAGCGTTGAGCCGGGCATCTACCGCCGGAAGTGGCGCAATGCCGAGGGCGAGGTCGAGCCGCCGCTCTGGATCGTCGTGCAGGCCATCATCGAGTCCGCTCTGAGCGGTGCATCGTGGGCCGCGGTGGCTCCGCTGGTGATGGGCCACGGGGTCGAGCTTCCAGTCGTTGCCGTGCCGCTGCACGCCGGCATCATGGACCGGCTCAAGGCCGAGGTCGCCCACTTCTGGCGCTTGGTCGAGGCCGGCACGCCGCCTGATCCGGACTACGCCCGCGACGGCGCGCTGCTGGAGTGGCTGTTCGATCCAGTCGACGACATGGTGGACTTGTCCTCCGATAACGGTCTCCCGGCCCTCCTGGACGAGCGCGAGACGCTGTCCGCCAGCAAGGGCGAGGCCGAGAAGCGCCTGAAGGCCATCAAGACCGAGCTGCTCGTGAAGATCGGGCCGCATGCGGCCGCGACGGTCGCCGACGGCCGGACCATCACCGCCAAGCGGGTGACCCGCAAACCCTACGCCGTCGAGGAGACGAGCTTCGTCGACGTGAGGGTGAAGGCGGCCAAGCAAGACAGGAGGGTTGCTTGATCCACGACCCCCAGGAGGCCGGCTGGTACACGGCCCGCCGCACGTCATGGAGCACGCTCGACGCACCGGTCGTGGTCCGGGTCGTGCCTGACGAAGGCAACGTCACGACGGTCTGGCGGATCGGCAGCCGAGACCCCGAGACGCTGGCCGACTGGCGGCTGATCGACAAGGTTCGGGCGAACGGCGACGTCCGCTCGATCGAGGTCGAAGCCCTGCAGCGCGAGGCCCACGCCGACGGTGTGAAGCAAGGCCGCGAGGAAGCGCTTCGACAGCCTGCCGAGTACGCGGCGCAGCTCGCTCGCGAGTGCCCGACTTTCACGGCCGACATAGCCGACCCTGAGATGCGCGAAGTTGGGGAACCCCTTCTCCAGCTCCGCATGACCGCTTCCCAGGCCGAATCCATTTCGGATGGCCTCTCCGACCTCTTGTGCTGGACGCAGGGCTTCAAGGCCGCATTGGGCCGCGACGACTTCGACCGCGAACCGATGGGCATCGAGACGGTGCGACGGGTCCGCGAAACCATCACCAAGGCGCAGCGCGCCGCAGACAAGGCGAAACAGCAATGAGCCTCATCGATCTCTCCGACAAGGAGCGCCGCCTCGCCGATCGCGTCGACAACGCCATCGTCGACCACCTCGCCGTGTCCGATGCGGCTGGTGGCGTAAGCTTCAACAA
>CAXTVD010000022.1:12958-16353 GCA_964247575.1 uncultured Lichenihabitans sp. | reverse complement strand
CGGCGTGCGCAAGCATCTCCGCGGCAATCCGGGCGCGTGCCTCGCGGTCGTGGTGCAGGCGGTCGAGTGGGGCATGTCGCCCTTCGCCGTCGCCAACAAGAGCTACAACGTCAACGACCAGCTCGCCTTCGAGTCGCAGCTGATCCAGGCCGTCATCCTGAAGCGGGCCCCGATCAAGGGGCGGTTCAAGGTCGAATACACCGGCCAGGGCGGCAAGCGGGTCTGCCGTGTCTGGGCCGAGCTCAAGGACGAGCCGGGCGAGATCGTCGAGTACACCTCGCCCGAGCTCGACAAGATCACGCCGAAGAACTCGCCGCTCTGGAAGTCGGACCCCGACCAGCAGCAGTTCTACTATTCGGGCCGGGCCCTCTGCCGCCGCCACTTCCCCGATGTCCTGCTCGGCGTCTATGCCGACGACGAAGTGGCAGCCCCGCTCGCTGCGGTCGGCCCCGACCGGGCCGTCGACGTCTCGCCGCGCCGCTCCATTGCGGCGAACCTCGATGCGCTCGCCGCGAAGCCCTCCGCGGCCGTTGCCGCCCATGATCCCGAGACGGGGGAGATCAGCGGCCGAGCCGAGCCGGGTGACCAAGTCGAACGCGAGGCTTCGGAGTCCGTCTCCACCGAGGAGCAACCCGACAGCAACGCCGTCGACGACGCCCCTGCCGTGGCAGACACCCCGCCCGACCCCGCCAAGCCCGCCCTCCTCGAGCGCCTGCGCCAGGGCGCCTCGAAGGGCAGCAAGACGCTGCGGATGCGGATCAACAGCCTGAGCGAGGAGGACCAAGACCGCCTGACGAGCGAAGACCACGACGCGCTGTGGAGCATCGCCAAGCTGGTGGACGGGAAGAACGGGGAGGCGGCGTGATGCTGATCCGCGTCGTCGACTTGGAAACGACAGGGATCGAGCCACCGGACCACGCCGTTTGCGAGATCGGCTGCGTCGATGTCGTGGCGCAAGACCGCAACCTTGTCGGCGAGCCGACGAACTGGACGGTCGTCCCGCAGGTCTGGAACCACCTCGTCGACCCGGGCCGGCCCATCCCACCGGAAACCTCGGCGGTGCACCACATCATTGATGAGGATGTGCACGGTGCCGCTCCGTGGGCGGAAGCCGTCGAGAACCTTCTCAGCCCGACCGAGCCTCGCATCAGCGTGCTCGCCGCGCATTCGGCCAAGTTCGAGCGGCTCTGGCTGACCGACGAGGTGACCGGCGGCTTGCCGTGGATCTGCACCTACAAGTGCGCGCTTCGGCTATGGCCCGACGCGCCCGCGCATTCGAACCAGGCGCTTCGATACTGGAGGCGGCCAGAAGGCCTGAACCGGGAGATCGCGAACGTCGCGCATCGCGCCGGGCCCGACGCCTATGTCACGGCCTTCCACCTCCGCGATATGCTCGCGCTCGCCACGGTGGACCAGCTTGTCCAGTGGTCGGGCGAGCCCGCGCTTCAGGTTCGATGTCACATCGGCAAGTGGCGCGGCACGCCCTGGCGCGAGGTCGATTTCGGCTTCCTGGAGTGGGTTTCGGCCCGCGACTTCGACGAGGACGTGATCTTCACCGTCCGGCACGAGATGCAGCGGCGACAGGACGAGTGGGATGCCGAGCAGCGAGCGATCGACGAGGAGGACGCCCGCCTCGCCCGCACCGCCGAACCCCCGAGGCCAGCATGACCGCGGACACCACACCCCCGACCGACGCCGGTATGGAGCGGGTCGCGCTCGTCGCACGAGCGATTGCGGGAGCCTACGACTGCGCCGAAGGTGAAAGCTGGGATGCGCACGAATGGCAGTTCAAGGATGCCGCTAAGCGCGCCATTGCAGCCGATCCCCGCATCGCCGAACTCGAAGCCGAAGTCGCCACATTGCGCGCCGCCGCGATGTCCCCCCGTGCTCCGGCGCAAGAGGCGTGCATTCCTGACGAGCTGCGGGCGTTGTACGTTGCCCTCGAAGAGGCGGACGCGACCTACGCCATGCGCAGGTCCGAGCTCACCGTCCTTCAGGGCGCAGAAAAGGCCTTCGAAAAAGCTGCCTGCTCTTGGGTCCGCCAGCAGCTCGCCGCCAGCCCGGACCCCCACCAACCCGCTGCGGGGGACGGGTGGCGACCGATCAAAAGCCTGCCGCAAGGTGAAATCGTTTTCGAGACGGGGCACTGGCGGCACAGTGCGCTGGGGCACCCTTCGATCTGGCGCGTCGAGGTGTGCGGCTACTACCAGGGCGCCGCAAACCAGATCGTGACTCGGCCGCATCACAGGGCAGCCACCCACTGGCGACCCGTGTCCGCCCCGCCCTCGACCGGCACGCCCGGCACGGGAGAGCGGCGATGAGCGGCGCAGATCTCCATGCGGCTTTGCTGAAGCCCGGCAGCATCGACAAGCTGCACGAACAGCTCGCTCTGGCTGTAGCGCGGTTCGCCGGCAGCAATGCGGGCGCTGATCCGGGAGTGCTCCTCTCCATCGTCTGGACGCACATTCTGGACCTCTATCTTGAGACCATCCGAGCGTACGGCGGAGCGCAGGAACCTGGCCAGTTTCAGGCTTTCATTGCGGCCGCCGCAGGTAAAATCGAGCGCGGCGAGCACAAGCTGGGAGCTTGGCAATGACCCCCACCCCAGCCGGCCCGAAGGCCGATGCGATCGATGTGCTGCTCGACGCCTACCGTGACGCGGTCGCAATCCAAACGCTGTCTAGGGTGCGATATGGGTTGGACGCCATTTCTGCGGAGAACGCCGCTCAGGCTCGTGCTGCACTCGTCGCCGCCCTCGCCGATCCAAAGACCTACACGGACTGGCGCCGCGAAGCGCTGGAGGAGGCGGCGAAGCTGTGTCTCGCCGAGGCAGCGAAACGCACGGCATCCGCTGAGGCTGGAGCTATCGGGCATCAAGCCTGCGCGAACGCATTCAGGATGATCGCCAATCAGATCCGCGCCCTGCTCCCCTCACCCCTGAGCAAGCCGACCGACGCCCCGGCTCAGTCGGCCGCCGTGGAGGGGCTGGCCCTTGATCCAGGCCTGAAGAAACAGATTCGCGGTATTGAGGATACACAAAGCGCCTTTGGCCTTCTCAAAGCAGAGATGGAGCGCGCCGCTCACCCCGACCCCGACCCCGACCCCGCCCCAGCACGTCAGCAAGCCGCGCAGGGCGACGGGGTGAGGATCACGGAACTTTCAACTGAGTGGAGAACCGACGCTTACGGCAAAGAGCGTGGCGAACTTTGGTATGGGCCGCTTCCGGCAGGCTCAATCATGGAGCTGTACAGACCGAATGACAAAAGGCACGGGAAATGGCGCGGATGGTCCATGGTTGTCGGCGACAGCGATGGGTACGCTACGGGCTGGTTCGACACGGCTGATGAGGCCCGCGCTTCTGTTGAGCAAACACTGCTGACCGCTCTCGAAGCCGC
>CAXTVD010000022.1:0-12948 GCA_964247575.1 uncultured Lichenihabitans sp. | reverse complement strand
GTTCCGCGCCGCAGGGCGTGGGCGTTCTTGATGAGCCGCAGACAATGAGCGAGATGGAGGCCTACCGCGCCCAGCGGATTAAGGAGCTCGTAGAAGACGGCGCTGGCTTTTGGCGTGCTTGCTCTGGTTGTCAGGAGGGCGTCGACGGGCACGTTTCGGCGAAGGATTACCCTTTCGATCCGACATTTCGTGCGCAACCCGGTGGCGGGTGCAGCGAATGCGGCGGCATCGGCGTGATCTGGGACAATACCGACTGGTCGGACTTCGGTGAATTTGCTCGCGAGGAGCTCGCCCGTACCGCCGCCCCGGCCGATCCTGCGCAGGGAGGCGCGTGATGGCCTCCGACGAGCAGATAAGGTCGACGGTGATTGCCGCTCTTGAGGTGATCGCCACCCGCGACAAGGCCCTGGCCGATGCGCAAGCCGAGATCGCGCGGCTTAGGGCGGCGCTGGAGCCGTTCGGCAGATTTGCGGACGCTCTCAAGCAACGGCCACACAAGCGCGAAATTGCCGCCGTTCAGGTTGGCGAGGCGTGGATCGTTCTCAGGGTTGAGGACTGCCGCGAAGCCCGCGCCGCCCTCTCGTCGACCGAAACAGGGACCGCAGAGACACGGGGATGAGTATGGGGCGCTGTGAGTACGACCCAGTCAACAACGACGCAGCTTCTGTTGGTCATGCAGAGGGATGCCGAAACGAGGCGACAGTGCGGGCCGGTTCTAGCCTGAACAACTGGCATCTTTGCGCGTCGTGCGCAGCATTGCCGAGGTTCAACCGGCTGAAGAAATATCAGCTCTCTGCCGGCCGCCGTGCTCTGGCCGGGGAGGAGGGGCGCCGTGGGTGAGCTTGAAGGACTGCTGGATAGGGTTCGCGCGGCGATGGGACCGAATCGGGAGTTAGATCACGAGATAGCGCTCACGTTGAGGAGCCCTGGCTTCCGATCTCAAACCTATCCCGAGTGGGCGCATAGGTCCGGCCTCAGCCCGAGCGTCATGTGGTCCTGCCTCCAATATGACGCCGGAGGTAACCCCGAAAAGGTTTCGGCCTACACCTCCTCCATCGACGCCGCCGTTGCTCTGGTTGAACGCTGCTTTCCGGGGTGGAAGTGGGGGGTTCACCCGCACGCCCAAGCGGGCCTTTACCGGGCGCATGTGACAAAGAGCAGCCCGTTCCGGCCTATGCCGAACATTGGCGACGCCGGAACGCCGCCCCTCGCGATCGTGGCCGCCCTCCTGTCCGCGCTGATCGCCCAGCAGCCCGCTCAGCCCGACCCGACAGCGAGCGCGAAGGGGGAGCGGGAGTGAGGTCCGTGGAGAACCGCGAGCGTCTTCCGAACCGGCGGGCGACCCAGTCATTCGAGTTCACCTATCACGATCTACCGTGGGTGCTGAACGTCGGCCGCTACCCGGACGGCCGGCTGGCCGAGGTGTTCGCGCAGTGCAGTAAAACGACGAGCGAGGTCGCGCAGATGGCGCGCGATGCGTCGATCCTCGTGAGCATCGCTTTGCAGCACGGGGTGCCGGTCGAGACGATGCAGAGCGCCGTGACGCGCTTGGGCGACGGCACAGCCGCCAGCGTGGCCGGGCGGATCCTGGACGAGCTGTGCGGAGTGACTGGCGAAGATGAGGTGGGGGAGCGGGATGGCTAGAACCGCCCAGCGCGACGAGAGGCCAAACCTCGCTCCGCTGGATCCCGCGCTCGTCCGGATCATCGAGGCGCTTGCGCGGGCAGCGGCGCGCAAGGATCATGCGGCAGAGCGTACCGTGTCCCCTTCTCAGCCACAGCCCGAAGATCGGTCCGATGCGCGCAGCGATCTACGCCAGATTCAGCTCTGACCTTCAGAAGGATCGCAGCATCGAGGACCAGGTCTCGCTGTGCCGGTCCTACGCGCTCCGCAGCGGCCTGACGATCGCCCACGCCTATGAGGATCGCGCGCGGTCCGGTTCGTCCGTGATCGGCCGGGACGGCATCATGCGGCTGATGGAGGCCGCCCGCGACCGAGCCTTCGACGTCGTGGTCGTCGAGGCGCTCGACCGCCTCTCCCGTGACCAGGAGGACCTCGCCGGCATCTACAAGCGGCTGTCCTTCGCCGGCATCGAGATCCGGGCCGTGCATGACGGTGTGGCGGACCAGGTGCAGGTCGGCATCCGCGGGCTGGTCGGGGCCCTCTACCTGCAGGACCTCGCGCACAAGGTCCGCCGTGGCATGGCCGGGGTCGTGCGGGATGGCCGGCACGCCGGCGGGCGGGCTTATGGCTACCGTCCGGTCGCTGGGCGGCCTGGCGAGCTTGAGATCGTCGAAGACGAGGCTGCGGTGGTCCAGCGCGTGTTCCGGTCCTACGTCGCCGGTCAGACGCCTCGCGCGATCGCGGGACAACTCAACAGCGAAGGCGTTCCGCCGCCGCGCGGCCGCTACTGGCAGGCCGTCACCATCAATGGCAACCGGCAGCGTGGGCACGGTCTGATCCTCAACCCGATCTACGCCGGGCGGATTGCCTGGAATCGCGTTCGCATGGTCAAAGACCCGGATACGGGCAAACGCGTGAGCCGCGTCAATCCGGTGGCCGAGTGGCAGGCCGCCGACGCGCCGCACCTCAGGATCGTGGACGATGCGACATTCCAGACGGCGCAGGCCATGAAGGTGGAGCGCGGCGGCCCTCTTCCACATCACAGACGCAAGCCCAAGCGCCTGCTGTCCGGCCTACTTCGGTGCGCGGTGTGTGGCGGCGGCATGGCGGTTAAGGACACCGATCACGGCCGGGTCCGCATCGCCTGCGCGACGGCGCGCGAGTCGGGATCCTGTTCGAACAAGCGCCCCTACTATCTCGACTCGATCGAACAGGCGGTCGTGAGCGGCCTGCAGGAGAAGCTGCGCGACCGCCAAGCCATCGAAGTTTATCTCCGCGCCTACAATGCCGAGCGCCGGAGGCTCGCGGCGGAGTCGCTGTCCAACCGCGGCGCGATCGAGAAGCAGGTGGCCGCGCTGGAGCGCGAGTATGACCGCGCCTACCAGGGCTACCTGAAAGGCTTCCTGGCGGAGGACGAGGCCAGCGTCACGCTGCCGAAGCTGCGCGCCGAGCGGGACCAGTTGCGCGCCGAGCTCGCGGCGTCCGATGAGCCGCCAAAGGTGATCACGCTGCATCCGGCCGCCATCAAGGCCTACCTCGCGTCGATCAACCGGCTCGAGGTCGTCCTGGCCCAGCATGCGGTTGAAGGCGACGAGGAGCCCCGCAAGGCACTGCGCGACCTGATCGAGGCCGTGGTGGTCCATCCGCCCAACGACGACAGGATCGTCATGATCGACATCAAGGGCCAACTCGCCAAAGTCGTTGGCGAAAGCCTGTTCCCGAGCGGCAGGCTTCGGGGGGTATCGATGGTAGCGGAGGAGGGACTCGAACCCCCGACACGCGGATTATGATTCCGCTGCTCTAACCAGCTGAGCTACCCCGCCCCGATGCCACGGGCCTTACCCGGACGAGGCGGGATATAGGGAAGGTGGGTGCGGGAAGTCAACCGACCGGGACGGCTCCGGGCCTCGCCTTGCAGCTTGGCGGGCGACGCCGTCCGCCGTCCTCATTCGGCTCGCAGATCGGTTGGGGGCAAGGCGTCCGGCGGGCCTGGCGGGGAGCCGTTGTCGCGCTCGGCCTCGCTGTCGTCGGTGACGCCCGGCTCGCCCGGCGCCGCCTCGGGCCGATGCCACCGCCCCGCCGGCGGCGGGGCCGGCGACCAGGGGCGATCTTCGAGCGTGGCACGGCTCGGTGTGGACAGCCAACCGCCGTTCTGCAGGCGGAGGCCCAGGGCACCCGTGGCGGCGAGGCTCCTCCGGTCAAGGATGAGCGGGGCCGCGCAGGAGGCCGGCGCGTCGAGCCTGGTCACGATCACGTCGGCCCGCCGGCAGTCCTCCGCAAAAGCGCGGGCCTCGTTCACGAGCGACAGGGTCTGGCCGCCCGGGAGGGGCGCGACGCAGGCCAGCCGGTCGCAGCGCGTGCCCGGCACAGGCCCGGCCGCCGCGGCGGGCCGGCCGTCGCCGTCGGCCGCGAGCCATTGCTCGACGGCGAAGGCCCCGCCGCGTCCGACCACGGCCAGCCCGCCGGAGGACGTGCGGATGGCGACAGCCTCGCCCGTCGGGGCCACGATCATGTCGTAGCGCGGGCCGACGAGGGTGCCGGCCAAGCCGACCAGCAGCAGCGGCACGGCCGTCAACCGGAGCGGCAGCGTCTGCCAGATCACGGCGGACAGCACGGCGAGCGCGAGCACAGGGACCGCCCAGGGCGCGAAGGCCGGCAGATGCGCCGTCGAGCCCGGGGCGGCCGCGATGTGGCGCGCGGCCCACAGGACGATGCTGATCCCGGCTCCCACCCAGTGCCAGACGAAGCCGTCGAGCCCGAGCGGGTAGAGCGCGCATCCCAGCAGCGCGCCCGGCACGGCGAAGAACTCGATGATCCCGAGCGTTAGGGGATTGCCCACGAAGACGTAGGGGCTGAGCTCGTGGAAGTTGCCGGCCATGAACGAGGCGGTCGCGGTCGTCGCGCACAGGGTGGCGACCAGCAGGTCCCGCCCGTGGCGAACGCCCTGCCCCGCCATGCGCCACCAGCGCGGCACGCCGTCCGCCTCGCGCGCGGGAAGGCTTCCCGCCGCGGCGTCCCGTTCCCTGCCGCGCTCGCGGGCCTCGTAGACCGCGATCAGCGCGGCGACGGCCGCGAAGGACAGCTGGAAGCTGGCCCCGGTGATCGTTTCGGGCTCGACGAGGATGACGGCGAGGGCGGCCAGGGCCAGATTGCGCATGGTGAAGCCGCGCCGGTCGACCAGCACCGCGCCGAGAATGATCAGCGTCATGAACAGAGCGCGCTGCGTCCCGATGCGCGACCCGGTGAAGATGTCGTAGGCGATCGCGCCCGCCATGGCCGCCGCGGCCGCCCATTTCTTGATGGGGTAGCGCAAGGCCAGCGCCGGATGGAGCGCGAGGCCGCGTCGCACGAGGCCGAATAACAGCCCGGCGACCAGCGTCATCTGCACGCCGGCGATCGTGACGATATGGAAAATCCCGGCTTCCCGGATGAGGTCGCGGCCGTCGTCGGACAGGAGGTCGCGCTTGCCGGTCACCATGGCGGCGGCGATGGCGCCGCGGTCGCCGCCCAGGATCGTGTCGACCCGGGCGGCCAGCGCGTTGCGGGCGCGGTCGATCGCCATGCGGGCTGCCAGCGGCCAGGACGGCTCCTCCGCCGCGGTCGCCGGCCGCGTCCGGCCGAGCACGGACCCGACCGCACCGAAGCCGAGAAAGTAGGCATCCCGCGCAAAGGCGTAGCCGCCGGGCAAGCTCGCCGGCGCGGGCGGCAGCAGCCGGGCTTTCAGTGTGACGTGGTCGCCCGCCTCGAGCGGGTCGTCCCGCCTCGTGGTGAGGCGCAGGCGGACGGGGCTGTGCTGGGGGTCGAGCCCCTCCGCGCTCGTGACGGAGAGGATGAAGCGACTGCCCCGCCGCCGATGGTCGATCTCTTCGACATAGCCGGTCAGGCTGGCGATGCGGACACGGTCGAGAACCGGGCCGTCGACCCGGATGCGGCGCCATTCGGCGCTGCTGAAGCCGGCAAAGAGCGCCGCAAACCCGGTCGCGACGAGGAAGGCCGCGCGCCGGTGGCGCAGGGCAGCCGCGGCGCCCGTCGCGGCGAGGGCCAGCAGCACCGGCACGGCAAGCACCGGTTCGTGATCGGCCGACAGGTAGAGGAGCACCCCTGCCCCGGCCAGCACGGGCAGCCACAGGAACAGCCGGCGCGCGTCCCATTCGCGCTCGAAGGCCTCGGCATAGAGGCGGGACAGATCGACGCGCAGCGGCGAGCCGGCGGCGCGCGCGCGCAGTCCCGCCAGGATGCCGGCGACCTGTCCGCTCGGTGCCTGCCCTCCAGAATGCACGGCAAACGATGCCTTTTGCCACCCGTCCCGGCGTGATAGACGACCCCCTCGGCGCGAAGGTCAAGCCGGCCGCCATCCCCCGTCCCTGATCCCAGCGAGACAGCCCGCCGCATGTCCGACACGGTCGTCACCCGCTTCGCCCCTTCGCCGACGGGTTTCCTTCACATCGGCGGGGCGCGGACGGCCCTGTTCAACTGGCTCTATGCGCAGAAGCACGGCGGGACCATGCTGCTGCGCATCGAGGACACCGACCGCGAGCGCTCGACCGGGGCGGCCATCGACGCCATCATCGACGGCCTGAACTGGCTCGGCCTCGATTGGCACGGAGACGTCGTCTACCAGTTCGCGCGGGCGGCCCGCCACCGGGAGGTCGCCGAGAGCCTGCTGGCGGAGGGGCGCGCCTATCATTGCTTCGCGACGCCGCAGGAGCTCGAGGCCATGCGCGAGGCGGCGCGGCGCGCCGGCCTGCCGCCCCGCTACGACGGCCGCTGGCGCGACAGGAACCCGGCCGAGGCGCCGCCCGGCGTCAAGCCGGTCATCCGGCTGAGGGCCCCGCAGGAGGGCCAGACCGTGGTGGCCGACAAGGTGCAGGGTGCCGTCACCTGGGCCAACAAGGATCTCGACGACCTCGTTCTGCTCCGCTCAGACGGCACGCCGACCTACATGCTGGCCGTGGTCGTCGACGACCACGACATGGGCGTCACCCAGATCATCCGGGGGGACGACCACCTGACCAATGCGGCCCGGCAGACGCAGATCTACGAGGCGCTGGGCTGGCCGGTGCCGGCCATGGCCCATATCCCGCTCATCCACGGACCGGACGGCGCCAAGCTGTCCAAGCGCCACGGCGCGCTCGGCATCGACGCCTACCGCGCCATGGGCTATCTGCCGGTCTCGCTGCGGAATTATCTGGTGCGCCTGGGCTGGAGCCAGGGCGACCAGGAGGTCTTCTCGACCGCCGAAATGGTCGAGGCCTTCTCGCTGGAGGGGGTCGGCCGGTCGCCGGCGCGGTTCGACTACGCCAAGCTCACGAACCTCAACGGCCATTATCTCCGCGCCACGGCCGACGCGGCGCTCGAAACGCAGTTCATCGACACGCTGCCCTACCTTCCGGGCCATGAGCCGCTCGCCGCCAAGCTGGACCCGACCCTCCGCGCCAAGCTGCTCGCCATCATGCCGGGCCTGAAGGAGCGGGCCAAGACGCTGGTCGAACTGCTCGACGGCAGCGCCTTCCTGTTTGCCGACCGGCCCCTCGCATCCGACGCCAAGGCCGCCGACGTCCTCAACGCGGTCGGACGGAGCCATCTCGCCGCCCTGCGACCAGGCTTCGCGGCGCTCGACATCTGGACGGCCGCGACGACCGAAGCGGTGGTGCGGGCCTATGCCGAGGCGAGCGGTACCAAGCTCGGCCAGGTCGCCCAGCCCTTGCGGGCGGCGCTGACCGGACGCACCACCTCGCCCGGGATCTTCGACGTGCTGGCGGTGCTGGGTCGGGAGGAAAGCCTCGGCCGGATCGACGACGTCCTGCAAGGCGACGGCTCGTCCCCCGCTTGACGGTGGGGTCCGAACGATTAGCTTCCTTGCAATGCACAATGCTCTCGGGCCTTCATGCGAACCCGGGAACCGGCGACCGCTCCGCTCTTCGCAAGGCAGGCTCATGACAGCGAATCCAGGCACGATCATCGTGGACAACAAGTCGGTCGAGCTGCCCATCAGGAGCGGCACGATCGGCCCCGACGTCATCGACATCGGCAAGCTCTACGGGCAGACCGGCATCTTCACCTACGATCCGGGATTCACCTCCACCGCGAGCTGCGAATCCAGGATCACCTACATCGATGGTGACGAGGGCATTCTACTTTATCGCGGCTTTCCGATCGAGCAGCTCGCCGAGCACGGCGATTTCCTGGAGACCTGCTACCTGCTGCTCTACGGCGAGTTGCCCTCGAAGGTGCAGAAGGCCGATTTCGACTACACCGTGACGCGGCACACGATGGTGCACGAGCAGATGTCGCGGTTCTTCCATGGGTTCCGGCGCGATGCGCATCCCATGGCCGTGATGGTGGCGAGCGTCGGCGCGCTGTCCGCCTTCTACCATGACTCGACGGACATTTCCGACCCGACCCAGCGCATGATCGCCTCCATGCGGATGATCGCGAAAATGCCGACGCTGGCTGCCATGGCCTACAAGTATACGATCGGCCAGCCTTTCGTTTATCCGAAGAACGAGCTCGACTACACGTCGAACTTCCTGCGGATGTGCTATGCCGTTCCGTGCGAGGAGTACAAGGTCAACCCGGTTCTGTCGCGGGCGCTGGACAAGATCTTCATCCTGCACGCCGATCATGAGCAGAACGCGTCGACATCGACGGTGAGGCTGGCCGGCTCGTCGGGTGCGAACCCCTTCGCCTGCATTGCGGCGGGCGTCGCCTGCCTGTGGGGCCCGGCCCATGGCGGGGCCAACGAGGCGGCGCTTAAGATGCTCGCCGAGATCGGCACCGTCGACCGGATCCCCGAATATATCAAGCGCGCGAAGGACAAGAACGACCCGTTCCGCCTGATGGGCTTCGGCCACCGCGTCTACAAGAACTACGACCCGCGCGCCCGCATCATGCAGAAGACCTGTCACGAGGTGCTGCGCGAGGTCGGCATCAAGGACGACCCGCTGCTCGACATCGCCATCGAGCTCGAGCGGATCGCGCTGTCGGACGAGTATTTCATCGAGAAGAAGCTGTATCCGAACGTCGACTTCTATTCGGGCATCACCCTGAAGGCCCTCGGCTTCCCGGTGGCGATGTTCACGGTCCTGTTCGCTCTCGCGCGCACCGTCGGCTGGATCGCGCAGTGGAAGGAGATGATCGAGGATCCGGGGCAGCGCATCGGCCGGCCGCGTCAGCTCTATGTGGGCGCCGAGAAGCGCGACTACGTTCCGATCAGCGAGCGATAAGGCGGAGGTCCGGCTGGATAAGCCGGCTTGCCGGGTGGGACCCTGCCCCGGCAGCCGCATCCGGATCGCAAGCGAACATCGCACTGCGACGAGGGCTTGCCGGCTGCGACGGACGGGCATGGAGCCTGTGCTCGTCCGACCTGCATCCCGTCGGGTCGGGATCGCTATGCCCCCAGGGTCATTACGGCATTGGAAACCGGATCTGACGTCCATCCCTAGACTTGGACCGCTCGCGCCTGTTTCCGGCGTCGTTGGCGGTCTTAGATCATGTCCATCTCAGGCGCGCAAGGCTGCCATGCGTTTGCGGAACACAATCGCGCAACCGGAAACGGAGACCCGGGGGAGCTCGGGCTTGACGCTCCGCCGATCGACTTGCAGAGGGGACGATCCGCTCCCCGGAGATGCGACCGATGCCGCCCTATGACGAGATAAACGTCTTCGCCAGGATCCTGCGCGGCGAACTGCCGTCCCACCGCGTCTTCGAGGACGAGATCGCCCTGGCCTTCATGGATGTGATGCCGAGGGTCGATGGGCATGTTCTCGTCGTCCCCAGGCGCCCTGCCCGCAACCTGCTCGACGTCGACGCGGAAACCCTGGCCGCGCTCATGCCGCGCGTTCAGCGGGTCGGCCGCGCGGCTATGACGGCTTTCGCCGCCCCCGGACTCACCCTGCAGCAGTTCAACGAAGAAGCCGGCGGGCAGGTGGTGTTCCACCTTCATTTCCATCTCCTGCCGCGGCAGGACGGCGTTCCGCTTCGGCCGCCGGGGGCCGCCATGGAGCGTCCGGAGGTCCTTGCCGGCTTTGCCGCCCGGATCCGTGCCGCGCTCGAAGCGTAGCAGGCCGGCGGAGCGCGGCAGTCGGCACCCCTCCGCTCCGGTCAGGCGACAGGGCCGACGACCAGCCGCTGGACCTCCGCGCGCAGCACCGGCAGCAGGTCCGTCTCGAAGGACGGGTTCCGTTTCAGCCAGGCGCTGTTGCGCCAGGAGGGGTGGGGCAGCGGGATGAGCCTCGGCTGTCCGGGTCGTGGCGCGAGGCTGCGCCAGGCCAGGACCAGCTCGCTCAAGCCGCGGCCGGCCGACATCTCGGGGTGAAGCCGGCCGAGATGATAGCGGATGGCGTGCAGCCCGATCGCCAGAATGGTTTCGACCTGCGGGAGGGCGGCGAAGACGGTGTCGTGCCACGCATCCCGGCATTCCCGGCGCGGCGGCCGATCGCCCTTGTTCACGTCATAGCCGGGAAAGCAGAAGCCCATCGGGACGATCATCACGCGGCCGGCGGCGTAGAAGAGGTCGGGGCCGATCCCCATCCAGCTGCGAAGCCGGATACCCGACGGATCGTTGAACGGGATCCCGCTCTGATGCGCCCGGTTGCCGGGCGCCTGGCTGGCGATGACCAGCCGCGCCGTCGACGACAGCACGACGATGGGCCGCGGCTCGTGCGGCAACGGCTCGCCGCGCGGGGCGGTCAAGCAGATCCGACACGTCCGGATCCGGACGCACAGTGTGTCCGGTGTTTCGCCCAAGACGAGGGCCCGTCCCGCCCCCGGCCGATCGCCCTCTTGCTTGGGTAAACGTTCAGCTGGCAAGTCCCGCGATTTTGAAGAGTAAGGTGTGCAGGTCATTAAGCTTTCTCTGCGAGCGTCAGCGCGAGTTGTAGGCGTATCGACGGGCGTTCTTCGTCAATGGCTGAAGTCACAGCGGAAATGATCGAGCGCGGCCGCGCGGGAGACCCCGCCGCTGCAGCCCAGCGACGGCGCCTCGCGATCCGCATGCGGCAAGCCCGCGAAAAGCTGACCTCGTCGGGCAGCGGCCAACGGACCTTCGACGTCGAGCTTCTCCGCATCTTCGCCGACCGCCATCGCGCGGCCGCACCGGCCACGATGGCGCTCGCCGTGGGCGCGGGCGCCGTGGTCCTGCTCTGGGGCTCCCCGCTTGGCGTGCTCGCCTGGGTCTCGCTGGTCTGCGTGGCCGTCCTGCTTCTGTCGCGCTGGGCAGCGGGCTTCCTGCACGATCCCGATGCGCAGGGACAGCTCGTCGCTTGGCAACGCCGCTTCGTGCTGGGCGAACTCGCCCGGGGCTGCGCCTGGGCCGCCATCGTCGGGGTGCTCGTCCAGACGAACGATCCCGCGGCGCAGACCTTTGCCCTGTTCGTCCTCCTGCTCGCCGGGGCGATGAGCGCTCTGCTGTCGGCCTGCATCCCTCCGGCGGTCTATGCCAGCCTGGCGCCGATCACGACGGCGATCATCATCCTTGCGAAGCCGCTCTCCGGGCAGGCCTCCCTCCCCCTCCTCACGCTGGCCTGCGGCGCGCAGGTCTTCTTTCTCGTCCTCGCCCATCGCCTGTACCAGACGGCGCTGGAAACGCTCGCCGTGCAGGCCGAGAAGGACGCCCTGATCGTCGAACTCGAGCAGGCGCGCCTGAACTCCGACGAGGCTCGGCGGCGGGCCGAGGAGGCGAGCCTCGCCAAGTCGCGCTTCCTGGCGACCATGAGCCATGAGCTGCGCACGCCGCTCAACGCCATCCTGGGCTTCTCCGAGGTCATGAAAGGCGAATTGTTCGGCGCCCACACCGTGTCGGCCTATCGTGACTATTCCAACGACATCCATGCGAGCGGCCAACACCTCCTCACCTTGATCAACGAGATCCTCGACCTGTCGCGCGTCGAGGCCGGACGCTACGAGCTGAAGGAGGAGTCCCTCGCGCTGGCCCATATCGTCGAGGACTGCCGCCATCTGCTGAACCTGCGCGCGGACAAGCGCGCGATCACCATCGTCGACCTCATCGAGCCCGATCTGCCGCGGATCTGGGCCGACGAGCGCGCCCTCCGCCAAGTCATTCTCAATTTGCTGTCGAATGCCATCAAGTTCACCCCCCAGGGCGGCACCGTGACGATCAAGGTGGGGTGGACGGCGCAGGGCGGCCAGTACGTCTCGATCCGCGATACGGGGCCGGGCATCCCGGATGACGAGATCCCGATCGTCATGTCGTCCTTCGGGCGCGGCACGCTCGCGCAGAAGAACGCCGAGGAAGGCTCCGGGCTGGGGCTTCCCATCGTGAAGGGGCTGATCGAGCTGCACGGCGGCTCCTTCACCCTCAAATCCAAGGTCCGGGAAGGGACCGATGCCGTGATGATCCTGCCCCCCGAGCGTGTAATGAACGCGCTCGCGCCGCTCAACCAGGACGCGCCGGCAATCCGGCGGCGCGGCAGCGCCGGGCTGCGTCCCGCGGCCTGATCCCCGATCGGCTAGCTCTTTTCGGCCACGCCGGCCTGGGCGAAGGTCGCCATGTCGCGATGGCAGGCCAGCGCGGCCTTGACGAGGCCGGCGGCGAGTGCGCCCCCGCTGCCCTCGCCGAGCCGCAGGCCGAGATCGAGCAGCGGCTCCTTGCCGAGCCGTCGCAGCACCTCCCGGTGGGCGCCCTCGGCCGAGACGTGCCCGGCGACGCAGTGATCGAGAACGCCCGGAGACATGGCATGCAGAACCGCGGCGGCCGCGCACACGACGTAGCCGTCGAGAATCACGGGCACGCGCTGCAGCCGGGCCGCAAGGATCGCGCCCGCCATGGCGGCGACGTCGCGTCCACCCAGGCGGCGCAGCAGTTCGAGCGGGTCGGAGGACACCGGCTTGTGCAAGGCCACGGCGCGCTCGACCACCGCGGCCTTGCGCGCGAGGCCCGCATCGTCCAGGCCCGTCCCGCGCCCGACCCAGTCGGCTGCGCGGCCGCCGTAAAGGGCGTGGTACAGCGCGGCGGCGATCGTCGTGTTGCCGATCCCCATCTCGCCGAGGCACAGCAGGTCCGTGCCATTGGCGAGCGCTTCCATGCCGAAGGCCATGGTGGCCGCGCAGGCGGCCTCGTCAAGCGCCGGCTCCTCGGTGATGTCGGCGGTCGGGATTTCGAGGGCGAGCTCGAAGACCTTGAGGCCGAGCCCGCCAGCCGCGCAGATCTGGTTGATCGCCGCGCCGCCCGCCGCGAAATTGGCCACCATGCTCGCGGTCACCGAAGCGGGGAACGGCGACACGCCCTGCTTCACAACCCCGTTATTGGCGGCGAACACCGCCACCAGCGGCCTGTCGATGGCCGGCTCCGGCGTGCCCTGGACC